>DASZUD010000039.1:0-5651 GCA_035548155.1 Polyangia bacterium | reverse complement strand
CGCCCCGCCGCTGGCTCGGCCTCGAGCTGGGCGTCGCCCTCGCGCTCGTCGCGGTGGGCGCCACGGATGGCTACAGCTTCAGCCCGTGGATCAACCGACCGCTGGGCGTGGGCGTCACGAGGGCGCTGCCCTTCGCGGAGGTGCAGCTCTTGAAGAGCGCCGGAGCGCAGGGCGCGATCTTCAACGATCGCGCGGCGGGCGGCGTGATCTCGTTCGATCTCGCCCCGAACGTTCGCCCGGTCATCGACGCGCGCGCGGACGCCAGGGGCTCCGCGCGCTGGCACGAGTACCAGCGCGCTCGGCAATCGCGCGAAGAGTTCCTCGCCTACCTCGACAGGTATGACGTCAAATTCGTCCTGCTCCGCGTCGATGCGACCAACGTCCCGATGCTGAGGACGTTGGGCGCTCACCCGAGCTGGACGCTCGCGCACGACAGCCCGACGTACGGGCTCTACGTCCGGACGGCCAGGCCCTAGAGGACCAAGCGATCCTTCTGGATCGACTTCGCGACGGCCTTCGAGACGCCCTGCATGACGTCCTTCGCAGAGGAGGGATCGAAGGTCTGGCTGACGCCGGACCAGATCAGCTTGTCATCCTGCAGCGAGTAGAGGTTGCTGACGACGTGCACGACCGTGTCGGTCTGCACGTACCCGGGCGCGTACATGTCCCCCGCCGCCCAGCCGTAATATCCGGCGAACGTGCCGTACGTCGCCGGGTTGATCTGCTCCGTCACGCCGGCCAGGCGCATCACGAGCACACCCTGAAATCCCTGACTGACGAGCGCCGATCTGACGGCCTCCTGGTTCCTGATGTCCACGTCCCCCAGGACTTGATAGCTCGGGACGGCCTGCGCGCCCCTGAGCTGCGCGGCCGCCGCGTCCTCGCTCATGCGGCGGAGGCCGGGGTCCTTGGCGAGAGACACGACGGCGATCTTGGACAGAGACGCGCCCTTGGCCGCGGGGTCCGTCCAGGTGCTCGTCATGTTGGTGGACGCGCAACCAGCCGCCAGCACGAGACCGAGGATGAATGAGATACCGCCGTAACGAGTCGCTCGCATGACACGCTCCTTGTCAGGTTCGGTTTGGAACGTGCTTTCGAGCGGCGGCATCGCCAGTCGGAACCGACCTCGATTTTTGCGCCGCCCCGACTGGGTTCGCCCTACACGCATGAGCACATTTTCAGTGCGACGTACGGACGCCGCACAGGAGGTAGCTCATGCCGATCATCACGACCAAGGACAACGTCGAGATCTTCTACAAGGACTGGGGCACGGGTCAGCCCCTCGTCTTCAGCCACGGCTGGCCGCTCTCGGCAGACGACTGGGACACCGCGATGCTCTTCTTCGTCAGCCGCGGCTTTCGGGTCATCGCTCATGATCGCCGCGGCCACGGTCGGTCTTCGCAGACGGGCGACGGTCACGACATGGACCACTACGCCGACGACCTCGCGGCGGTCACGGCTCACCTCGACCTCAAGAAGGCCATCCACATCGGTCACTCGACCGGGGGGGGCGAGGTCGTGCGCTATCTGGCGCGGCACGGAGAGAGCCGCGTCGCGAAGGCGGCGATCATGTCGGCGGTGCCGCCGCTCATGGTGAAGACCGCCGCCAATCCGGGCGGTCTGCCCAAAGAGGTGTTCGACGGCCTGCAGGCGCAGCTCGCGGCCAACCGCTCGAGCTTCTACCGAGACCTCGCCTCGGGGCCGTTCTACGGGTTCAACCGGCCGGGGGCGAAGCCGTCCGAGGCGATCATCCAGAACTGGTGGCGCCAAGGCATGATGGGCGGAGCGAAGGCGCACTACGACGGCATCGTGGCGTTCTCGCAGACCGACTTCACCGAAGATCTGAAGAAGATCTCGGTTCGCGTGCTGGTCATGCACGGCGAGGACGATCAAATCGTCCCATACGCCGACGCCGGCCCCCTGTCGGCGAAGCTGCTCAAGAACGGCAGCTTGAAGTCGTACAAGGGGTTCCCGCACGGCATGCCCACCACGCATGCCGACGTCATCAACGCGGACCTGCTGGCCTTCATCAAGGCCGAGTGACGGGCGCCGGCACCTCGTTGCAACTCGCACCTGCAGCGTCAGATTGCACATAGGAGGCGCGCATGGAACCGAATCCCTTCTTGCGCAGGGTCCTCGCCACCTACAACAGCCGCCGACCGGAGGCCTTCGACGCGCTGCTGACCGAGGACTGCACGCTCGTTCGCGACGGCGCCGAGGCGCGCGGGCGGGAGGCGGTCAAACGCGTGCTCGGCCAGCTGTACCGCGCCATCCCCGACCTCGAGTACCGCATCGACGACGCCGTCTCGGAGGGAGCCAAGACCGCGATCCGCTGGGAAGGCCACGGGACCCATCGCGGAGAGTATCAGGGCGTGGCCCCCACCGGGGACGAGCTGTCGTACTCGGGCATCACGATCTACGAGCAGCGAGGCGGCCTGATCGCACGCATCTGGGTGAGCACGAACCTGGTCGAGCGGCTTCGCAAAGCGTCCGAGCTGACGCCGCGCATGGAACCGCACGTCGGCGCGCTCCCTTGAGGCATTCAGCGGAGGGGTTGGTCACGATCCAGCCCCTCGCGAACGCCTCGATCGGCGGCGCCGAGTCTCGCCCGCTCGGCGACTCCGACGAGCTCGGCCGTCGTGGGCCGACAGCTTGCGGCGCGGGCCATTGGCGAAGTGCCGTATGCTCGCGCCGTGCCTCGACGGATCGATCTCATCTACGCGCACCCCTACCCGGATCGCTCGCGCGCCAACCGCGCCATGCTCGCCGGCGTCCGCGATCTGCCGGACCTCGAGGTGCGCAGCCTCTACGACCTCTACCCGGACTTCGCGATCGACGTCGAGGCCGAGCGCGAGGCGCTGCTGCGCGCCGACATCGTCGTGTGGCAGGCGCCCTTCTACTGGTACGGGTTGCCGGCGCTGCTGCACCTGTGGATCGAGAAGGTGCTCGCGGACGGCTGGGCCTATGGCGAGGGCGGCACGGCCGTGCAGGGCAAGACGGCGCTGTGGGTCACGACGACGGGCGGCGCCGAGTCGGCGTATCGCCCTGGTCAAATGCACGGCCACCCGTTCGAATCGTTCATCCCCGCCGTCTCGCAGACGGCGGTCTTCTGCGGCATGCACTGGGCCGGGCCGCCGCTCGTGCTGCACGCCTCGCACCGCGTGAGCGAGGCCGCGATCGCGGAGCACGCGCTGCGCTACCGCGTTCACCTCGAGGCGCTCGCGGGCGCGCCCCACGTGCCGCCGCACGCCCCGCCCGAGACGGAGGCCGCGCGTGGCTGAGCACGGGCTCTTGTTCGAGACGCTCGTCTTCCTGGGCGCCTCGATGGTCTTCGTGCCGCTCGCGAGCCGCCTCAAGCTGGGCTCCGTGCTCGGCTACCTGATCGCCGGCTGCGCGATCGGACCTTTTGGGCTGGGGCTCGTGCGCGACGTGCACGCCATCTTGAGCTTCGCCGAGTTCGGCGTCGTGCTGATGCTCTTCCTCATCGGGCTCGAGCTCGAGCCGCGCCGTCTGTGGAGCATGCGCCGCGCGGTGTTCGGCGGCGGGTCGCTGCAGATGCTCGCGTGTGGAGCGCTGCTGGCCGGCGCCGGCATCGCCGTGGGTCTGCCCTGGAAGGGCGCGCTCGTCGCCGGCCTCGCGCTGGCGTTGTCCTCGACGGCGATCGCCGTGCAGACGATGCGCGAGCGCGGCGTGCTGAACGCGCCGACGGGCGCGACGGCCTTCGCGATCCTGCTGTTTCAGGACGTGGCCGCCATCCCGCTCATCGCAGTCGTGCCCCTCTTGGCGTCGTCGCCGGGCACGAGCTCCGGCGCAGCCGGCGCGGCGCGCGTCGCGGGCGCGATCGCGGCGGTCGTCGTGCTGGGCCGCTACCTCACGCGACCGCTCCTGCGCATCGTGGCGCGCACGGGCCTTCGGGAGGTGTTCACCGGGTTCACGCTGCTCCTCGTCGTCGGCATCGCGGAGATCATGGCGGCGGCCGGGGTGTCCATGGCGCTGGGCGCGTTCCTCGCGGGCGTGCTGCTCGCGGGCTCGGAGTACCGGCACGCGCTCGAGACCGACGTCGAGCCGTTCAAGGGCCTGCTCATGGGGCTGTTCTTCGTGGCCGTCGGCATGTCGATCGACTTCGGCCTCCTCGCGAGCCGCCCGCTGGAGATCGCCGGGCTGGTCGTGGGGCTCTTGATCGTCAAGGCGCTGGCCTTGCGGGCGCTCGGCGGCGCGCTGCGGGTCACGCCCGGCGATCGCTGGCTGCTGGCGGCGCTGCTGGCGCAGGGCGGCGAGTTCGCGTTCGTCGTGTTCGGCGTCGCGAGCCAGGCGCACCTTTTGCCTGGGGCGTGGGACGCGCGCCTCACGCTGGTCGTGGCGCTGTCGATGGCCTGTACGCCGTTCTTGCTGCTCGTCCACGATCGCCTCGTGCGCCGCCGCCGCGTCGCGCGGCCCGACGAGGCCGTCGAGGACGAGGGCTCGCCCGTCATCATCGCGGGCTTCGGTCGCTTCGGGCAGATCATCGGCCGCTACCTGTTCGCATCGGGCGTGCGCGCGACGGTGCTGGACCACGACGTCGACCAGATCGAGCTTTTGCGCAAGTTCGGCTTCCGCATCTTTTACGGCGACGCCACGCGCCTGGATCTCCTGCACGCGGCGGGCGCCGAGCGCGCCAGGCTCTTCGTGCTCGCGATCGACGACGTCGATTCGAGCGTGCGCACGGCCGAGGTCGTGCGACGACACTTCCCGCGGCTGCGCATCGTCGCGCGTGCGCGCAACGTCACGCACTGGGTCGCGCTGCGCAAGCTCGGCGTCGAACACGTCGAGCGCGAGACGTTCGAGTCGGCGCTGCGCAGCGGGCGCCAGGCGCTGGAGCACTTGGGCGTGGGGCCCTACGAAGCGCGCGAGCGCGCCGACCGTTTCAGGCGGCAGAACCTCGGGACGCTCGAGGAGCTGATGCCCCGTTTCGAGGACGAGATGGAGCGGTACTCGTCATCGCGCGCGGCCCGCGAGCAGCTCGAACGGCAGTTCGCCGAGGACAAAGCCGCCCTCGATCGCGCCGTGGGTGCGTCGTGGTCCGCCGATCCGGAGCGCGGCGAGCAGCGCTCGCCCTCCGCGACCGACGACGGCGCTTGACGACGCTGGGCCTCCGCCCCGAGCCCCCACCTGGGTGAAGGCCGGTCACTCGCCGTTCATTCGCGAAGCGCCGCGTAGGTGGTGCCACGACACGCGTTGGCCTCGTTCCCGTGTCGGTCGCCCCTCTCTCGTGAACGCCGGGGACCTGGGCATCGGCGCCAACGAAGGCGACGTCGCTCCAGCGACCGACGGCATCTTCAGCGTCGATCGCGTGGCGCTGACGTCGACGCGATCCGAGCGCGCCGGCGCCTCCCCCCTGCGGCTGCGCACGCGAGCAGGAGGAACGTGCCGCCCAGCCCCGGGGCATCCCCGCCGTGGATCGAGCAGCCGCTGGCGTGAGCGCCCGTGGCGCCGCCGCCGGTCGTGCCTGCCTCACCAGCGTCGCTCGTTGCGCCCGCCGCGCCGCTCGTCCCCGCCGCCCCGCTCGTCCCCGCCGCGCCGCTCGTCCCCGCCGCCCCGCTCGTCCCCGCGCTCCCGCTCGTCCCCGCCGCCCCGCTCGTCCCCGCGCTCCCGCTCGTCCCCGCCGCCCCGCT
>DASZUD010000038.1:0-12350 GCA_035548155.1 Polyangia bacterium | reverse complement strand
CCCCACGACCAAATTGCCGCGGCAGTTTGGGAGCGAGCGGCCTCGCCTCCTTCATTTTGCAGGACGGTCGCCGCGAATCTCCAGCGCCGGCGCGGCTCTCGTGCTCGTCCCTGGATCTCGTGAACGTTCGTTCCCGTCGGTACCGAAATTGCTATTTCCCGACCGCGCTGTGTCCACGCAGGCTGAAACCGAGCTTGTCTCGAACGGTCCGGCTCCCCGAGAGCGCCTCCCCTCCGAAGCGACGGAGAGCTTGGTTCGTCGTGCGCAGAAAGGTGACGTCGTCGCGTTCGAGCGCCTCATCGCCGCGCACCTGCCGCTGGTGCGGCGCTTCGCGCGCGCCTTCGCGCCCACCCAAGAGGCTGCCGCCGACCTGGCGCAGGACGCCCTCCTCCGCGTGTACCGCTCGATTGGCGCGTACCGCTTCCAGTCGTCCTTCTCGACGTGGCTCTACGCGATCGTGCGCAACCAGTACATCGACGCCATCCGCAGCCGCGACGGGCGTACCCGCGCCGCCGAGCGTCCGCTGGACCAGGCCGCGCTCGACTCGGACCCGACGCAGGACGCCGACGAGGCGCGCGCCGATCGCCGCCTCGAGCGCGAGGAGCAGCGTCGCCGTGTGTGGGACGCGCTGGCGACGATCCCCGCGGAGTTCCGCGCGACCTTGGTCCTCTACGACATCGAGGGCCTGACGTACGAGGAGATCGCCGCGGTGGAGAACGCGCCGCTCGGCACGGTGAAGTCGCGCCTGGCGAGGGCGCGCGATCACCTGCGCCGCGCGCTGGGCGTCGAGAACGACGACGGGGTGACTGATAGGCCGACGCTGCGCCTCAAAACGCGAACGCCTGCGCGAAGCCCAATGCCGGTCGCGGCGCGCGGAGCGGGGGCCACGTGAGCTCACCGCGCTCGTAGGCGGCCGCCGCGTCGATCGCGCCCGTCGGCTGCGTGAAGATGATGGCCTCCCCCGCGGCCGCGCCGGCGACGCCGTTGACGACTCCGGAAGTCCAGTGGCCGTAGCCGAGCCCCAGGAACAGCAGCACGGCCGTGTTGAAGGCGATGTTGCCCGCGTGGATCCACCAGCCGCGGTTCCACCGCTCGTTGGCGGCGCTCTCGCGCAGCCGGCCCTCGGCGTCGGCCAACACGGCGCAGAACCGCGGGTCGTCGTCGCTGGGTCCGGAGGCGATCGCCGCGCGCAGCTCGGGCGCTGCGCGTGTCACGTCGAGCGGCGAGAAGACGAACGGGATGACCCCCACGGCGGCCGTGGCGGCGCCCGCGTACCAGTCGACGCGATCCTCCGCCGAGACGAACGGGACAGCGGCCAGGCTGGCGACGCCCGCGGCGCCGATGCCCCCGCCCCACCAGCGCGCCCAGCGCCGGGCCTTCGCGGCGTCGGCGTCGAGGCGGCCCGAGATCCACAGCAGCCGAGCGCGCCCGCTCACCCCGGCGAAGCTCCTCGTCGAGCCCACGGGCGCGGCGCAGGTCACGGCGCGCGCGCCTGAGATCGGCTCCATCACCATGGCGCCGCACAGCACGACGGCGACGAGACGGCCGCGCACGAGGCCCCGCTAGCGAAGCGCGACCGAAGGTCGCGAGGGTGGCAGGGTGGGCTGTCCGTGCCCGCGTGGGTCCGCATTCATCGGATGAAGCGCGCGCTACGCGCCGGCCTTGCCCTTGAGCGCGTGACCCGCCAGCGTCGTCGCCAGCTCCCAGATCGCGCCCGGCACCTTGTGGCAGTCGGCGATGACGTCGTCGAACGCCGCGAAGATCCAGTCCTCGTCGCTCTCGGACAAGCACAGGGGCGGCAACAGCTTGATGACGTACATCTCGTGGCCGGCCACCTGCGAGAGGATGCGGTGACGCGCGAACAGGGGGATGATGACGGTCTGGCAGAAGAGGCCCTTCGTGGCCTTCTCCAGCAGCGCCCACGACGCGCGCAGCGCGGCGGTCTTCGGCGCGCCGAACTCGAGCGCCACCATGAGCCCGCGGCCGCGCACCTCCTTGAGCAGCTCGTACTTGCCCACCAGCGCGCCGAGCCGCGCGAGCAGGCTCTCTCCGCGCCGCGCGGCGTTCTCGATCAAAGCTTCGTCCTCGAGCACGGCCAGCGTCGCCAGCCCCGCGACCATGGCCAGGTTGTTCTTGCCGAACGTCGAGCCGTGGACGACGGCGCGATCCATCCGATCGAAGGTGCGATCGAACACGCGCCGCTTGCCGATGACCGCGCCCAACGGCACGTAGCCGCCCGAGAGTGCCTTCGCGACCAGCACGAGATCGGGATCCACGCCCGGCTCATGTTCGATCGCGAGGAAGCGGCCCGTGCGCCCGAGCCCGGTCTGCACCTCGTCGGCGACGAAGAGCGCGCCGTACCTGCGGCAGAGCGCCGCCGCCTCCGCGAGGTAGCCGGGCGCGGGCAGGTTCACGCCCTTGCCTTGGATGGGCTCGACGAAGAACGCGGCCACGTCGCGCGCCGCGAGGGCGGCTTCGAGCGCGCCGAGCTCGTTCCACGGCACGCGCTGCGCGTCAGCCAGCAACGGACCGAAGCCGTCGCGGAAGGCGCGCGCGCCGTTGAGCGAGAGCGCGCCCGTGGTCAGCCCGTGGAACGCCTGCTCGCAGAAGAGCAGCTTCGGGCGGCCCGTCGCGGCGCGTGCCAGCTTGATCGCCGCCTCGACCGCCTCGGTGCCCGAGTTGCAGAAGAACACGCGCTCCTGCCCCGGAACGTGCGCGAGCAGCCGTTCGGCCAGCAGCCCCGCGAGCAGTGACACGTCCATCTGCACGAGGTTCGGGAGGTCGGCGTGGAGCGCGTCGGCGAGCGCCGCCTTGATCGTGGGGTGGTTGCGGCCCACGGCGAACACGCCGAAGCCCGACAGCAGATCGAGGTAGCGCGCGCCCGCGCGATCGAAGAGGTACGCGCCCTCGGCGCGAACGTAGTGGCGATCGAAGCCGATCGTCTTGAGCACGCGGACCATCTGCGGGTTCACGTACTTTTCGTGCAGCGAGAAGCCCTCGCCCGCCCGGTCGCGGAGTTCGCGCGCGAGATCGAAGGACATCAGGGCGCCTCCCCGAACAGCGCGCCGTCGTTCTCGACGGCGCTCATCACCTCGGCGGCGACGCCGGTCACCTGCAGCCGCGAGAGCTTCGCGCCCGTGCCGCGGTCGCGCAGGAGGCGCAACGTGCTGATGGCGAGGCGCGCGTTGAGCGCGTTGAACGCGACGATGCCCCGGGAGGCGCCGCCCTCGCGGAGGAGCTCGGTGTACTCGACGGCCCGCCGGAGATCGGCGCGCGCGAGCATGAAGACCTCGGCGGGCGTCACGCGGCGCGGGAGGTAGACCCGCCCCTCGGCGGCGTCGGCGCCCGAGTCCTTGAGGATGTTCACCAGCTGCAGCGCCTCGCCGAACTCGACGGCGCGCGCGCGCAACTCGGCGGCGACGCGCTCGAGCGATGGGCACTGCAGCACGAACAGCTCCGTGAGCATCTGGCCCACGAGGCCGGCGACGGCGTAGCAGTACGCGCGGAGATCCTGCAGCGTCTCCAGCGCGAGGACGCCGTCGTCGTCGATGTCCCCGACGATCTTCGCCATCTCCCGGGCGCTCTGCGCGACGTGGCTGGCCAGCTGCGTGCGCGCCGCGGGACGGAGCCGCCGGTGCCACTCGATCACGTCGGGCGTGGCTCGCAAAAGCTCGAGGTAGCCCTCGTGCTCGAGCGGCGCGTCGGCGGACCACTCGGCGGCCATGGCCGCGACGTCGGCCACGCGATCGCCCTCCATGACGCGCGCGAAGAAGCCGAGCGCGTTGGCCCGCCGGGCCGGCTCCCAGCGCGTCGCGTCCTCGAACGTATCGATGATGCGGAACAGGAGGTAGGCGACCGCGACCTCTCTCTGGAGCGGCTCAGGCAGAAGGGGAATCGAGAGCGCGAACGTGCGACTGGTCTTTTGCAGAAGGGGCCGGAGCGCCGCGGGCTCGTCTCCTCCCCGGATTTCCATTGACTGCGACAGGTCCGTCTCGATTTGCCCCATTCAGGTGTCCCTCCCGGCAGCTGTCACCGAACCACGCCAGCTCTGATCGATTGCGGCCGAAGCGAGCGGCCCGGCTGCTTCCAGCGCGGCCAGCGTGAGCTCGACGGCGCGCGCGAGGTCCCCCGCGCAGACGCGGACGCGCGCACGCAGCTCGAGCAACCGAGGGAGCGCGTGCGGCGCCGACAGGAGCCCGAGCGCGACGCGGCTGCGGCGCACGGCCCCGCCGTCGTCGCGGCTGCGGTTGAGCAGCGCCGGCAGGCCCTCCCCGGCCGTGTCGCTCACGGCGCGCAGCACGAGCCACGGCACGCCCGCGCGCTCGGCTTCGGCGGCGAACGCCGCGGACTCGAGGTCCACGACGGCGGCGACGTCGGTGCTGACCGACTGGCCCGCCGACGCGGCCAGCGCCGCCAGCCGCTGCTTGTCGCCCGTCGTGTCGGCGAGCCGCTGCGCCGACACGACGACGCCGCGCCGGCCCACGCACGTACGCTCGGCGGCGCGCGCGAGCGCGGCGGGCGCGCGCCGCGCGCTTCCGTCGCGCTCGTCGACGACGCAGTCTCCGACGACGATCGACGCGATCTCCAGCGCGGGGCTGAGCGCGCCGGCGACGCCGACGACCAGCACGCGCCGCACGGGCAGCGCCGCCAGCAGCGCCGGCAGCGCGAGGCGGGCGTTACGCTCGCCGTCACCCGTGGCCATGCAAGCAACCGGCGTGCGTCCGAGGCGCCCCAGCGTGACGCGCCGGCCCCCGACGCCGAGGGGCGCCCGCCCGCGCACGCGCGCGCGCAACGGCCCCAGCTCTTCGTCCATCGCGGCGACGATCGCCGTCAGGCCAGCGCCCTCGTCCCACTCCGCCGCGCCGTCGATCGACATGGGCGCTAACCGAACAAGCTCCACGCCGCCATGCGCGCGAGATCGCGCGGGCTCTTCGCGAGCCCGCGCACCGCCGAGGCCTCGAACCCCGAGTGCATCGCGCAGTTCTGGCAGCGCCTGTCCGCGCGCGACTCCCAGTAAGACCAGTTCGTCTTCGCCCAGAACTCGGTCCAGTCGGCCGTGAACTGCTCGCCGATGAGGTAGCAGGGGCCCTTCCAGCCGCGCGGCGTGAAGGTGACGGTGCTCCAGGGCGAGCAGTCGTACTCGCGCTTGCCGGCGACGAACTCGAGGTACATCGGCGTCGAGCTCACGGGGAACCGCTTCGAGAGCTCGAGCACGCCCTGGAACTTCTTCTGGATCTCTGCGCGCGCGAGGAAGACGTCGTTCTCGACGGATTCATAGTGGTACCCGGGCGAGAGCAGCATGCCGTCGACGCCGAGGCCGGCGACGAACGCGCACAGCTCCTCGAGCTCCGCGAGCTCTGTGCTCTTGAACACCGTCGTGTTCGTCATCACGTGGTAGCCGAGGCGCTTCGCCTCGCGGATCATCTCGACGGCCTTGTCGAAGACGCCTTCGCGCGCGCACACCTCGTCGTGCGTCTTCCGCATGCCGTCGAGGTGTACGTTGATCGTGAGGCGCTTCGCGGGCGGGATCCGCCCGAACACCTTCGCGTCCAGCAACAGTCCGTTCGTGCACAGGTACACGTGCCGCTTGCGCGCGACGATGCCGTCGATGAGCGCGGGCAGCTCGGGGTACAGCGTCGGCTCGCCGCCGCAGATCGACACCGAAGGCGCGCCGCAATCGTCCACGGCGTTGAGGCAGGTCTCGAGGGGGAGCCGCTCGGATACCTTCCCGGTGTGGCGCTCGGTAGAGCACCCGACGCACGCCAGGTTGCATGCATAGAGCGGTTCGAGCATGAGCACGAACGGATAGCGCTTCTCGTCGCGCCAGGTACGCCTTATCTGGTACAGGACCATGTCAGTCGTCACGTGGAGGGGAAAGCGCATGTCGTTGGGCCTCGGGGGGGTTGGCGTACGAGAACCTGGGGATGCGTCATGCGCTTGTAAAGGGGTGCCGTAGTGGCGGCGTCGGGTGCTCACCCGCCGGAGACGGCGCGCCCCGTCGGGCTGCCCGCTCCGTCGGGCGAGCGCATCGAGCGCGCCCTCGCCGCGGCACAGTCGTGGCTGCTCGCGCGTCAGCACGAGGCCGGATACTGGTGCGGCGAGCTCGAAGGCGACACGACGCTCGAGAGCTACATCATCTTGCTGGAGGCGTTCTTCGGGCGGCGGGGCACCGAGAAGACGTCGGCGCTCGCGCAAACGATCCGCGCCTGCATGTTGCCCGACGGCGGCTGGCCGCAGTACGCCGGAGGCCCCGCGGACGTCTCCGTCTCGACGCTCAGCTACCTCGCACTGAAGGTCGCGGGCGACGCCGCCGACGCGCCCCACATGCTGCGCGCGCGAGAGATCATCCTGCGCCTCGGCGGCGCGGAGCGCGCGAACACGTACACGAAGTACCACCTGGCGCTCTTCGGCCAGTACTCGTGGGCGAGCGTGCCGGCGATCCCGCCCGAGATGGTGCTGTTGCCCGACGGCGCGCCGTTCACGGTCTACGACATGTCCAGCTGGTCGCGGACGATCTTCGTGCCGCTCTCGGTCCTCTACGCGCACGCGCCCGTGATCGCCTTGCCGGATGGAGCGGGCGTCGGCGAGCTGTTCGCCTCGGCGCGCGCGGCGGCCGCCACGAGCGGGAGCCAGTGGCAGCGCTTCTTCGTGGGCGTCGATCGAACGCTCAAGAAGGCCGAACGTCTCCCGGGCGCGGGCACGCTGCGGCGGCTCGCCCTCAGGCGCGCCCGCGAGTGGATCGTCGAACGCCTCGAGGCTTCGGAGGGCCTCTCGGCGATCCTGCCCGCGATGTGCAATGCGGTGCTGGCGCTCAAGTGCCTGGGCTTCGAGGAGACCGATCCGCTGCTCGCGCGCGAGCTCGCGCACCTCGACGGTCTCCTCTTGCGCGATGAGGCCGACGGGAGCCTGCGCGTGCAGCCGTGCCTCTCGCCCGTGTGGGACACGGTGCTGGCGGCGCACGCGCTGGCGGAGAGCGGCCTCGCGGGCGAGCCGGCGCTGCGGCGCGCGGCGACGTGGCTGCTCGGCAAGCAGACGCGGCGCCGCGGCGACTGGTCGCGGCGCAACCCGGCGGCGCCCGGCGGCTGGTACTTCGAGTACGAGAACGAGTTCTATCCCGACGTCGACGACACGTGCATGGCCCTCATGGTGCTGGCGCGCGTGCGCGGCGACGTGCCCGTGGCGACGCAGGCGGAGGCCGTGCGCCGCGGGCTAGGCTGGATGCTGGGGATGCAGAACGCCGACGGCGGCTGGGCCAGCTTCGACAAGGACAACGACAAGCGCTGGCTGACGGAGGTGCCCTTCGCCGATCACAACGCGATGATCGACCCCAGCACGGCCGACATCACGGGGCGCGTGCTCGAGTCGCTGAGCCACCTGCCCGGCTTCGGGCGCGAGCACCCCGCCGTGAAGCGCGCCCTCGAATTTCTGCGCCGCGATCAATGCGCCGACGGGGCGTGGTACGGCCGCTGGGGCGTGAACTACGTCTATGGGACGTGGCAGGCGCTGCGGGGCCTCGCGCGCATCGGCGAGGACCTCGATTCGCCGTGCGTGCGGCGCGCCGCCGCGTGGCTGCGCGATCACCAGAACACCGACGGCGGCTGGGGAGAGAGCATCGCGAGCTACGACGAGCCGTCCCAGCGGGGCGTGGGCGCCTCGACGCCCAGCCAGACGGCGTGGGCCGTCATGGGGCTCGTGGCCGCGGGCGAGCTCGACGGCGCCGCCGTTCGGCGCGGCGTGCGCTGGCTCGTCGAGCGGCAGGACACCGCCGGCACGTGGGCCGAAGAGTCCTGGACCGGCACGGGCTTCCCGAAGGTCTTTTACTTGAACTACGCCTTCTACCGGCACTACTTCCCGCTCATGGCGCTCGCGCAATACGCGAACGCGCGCCGCGGCTAGGGATCGGGACCGCGGCCCGCGAGCTGGTGCCGGCAGGGTGTGGAGCCCGTCGGGCAGCCCCTAGTGGAGCTTCTTCGCGAGCTCGGCGGCCTCGGCCTTGACCCGGCGCTCCTCGGGCGCGTCGTAGCGGCCCACGGGCGCGGCGGCGATCTCGGCGAGGAGCGCCTTCGCCTCGGCGGGGCGATCCTCGTCGGCGGCGATGCGCGCCTGATAAAGACGCGCGCGCAGGTTCGCGGGGTTGATCTGCAGCGCGCGCCGCACCTCCTCCGCGGCCTTGTCGCGATCGCGCTTCGGCCACGGCAGCTGCAGCCAGTACGCCGCCCAGATCACGGGGATCTGGCCGTGGTCGTAGCGGATATCGAGCGCGGTCGCGCGCTCGAGCGGCGTCTTGAACTTGCTCTCGATGCCGTTCGAGAGCGCGCGCATGATGCCCATGCCGCGCGCGTAGTTGCCGACGCCCAGCGCCGCCCAGTACTGTCCCGCGACGCCGTTCGGGTTCACGGCGATCGCGCGCTCGGCCAGATCGTAGGCCTCCTTGCCCAGGCGAGATCGCTCGTCGTTCGACTGGGTCGGCACGTCGCTCTCGGCGAACCGCACGCGCGCGGCACGCCAGAGCGCGCCGTAGTCGTTCGGCGCGGCAGCGAGCGTGGCGTCGGAGATGCGGCGCGCCTCGGCCAACGCGGCGGGCTCGTCACGGTGGGCGTGGAGCGCGTCCAGGCGCGCGAGCTGCGCGGGAAGATCGACCGCCAGAGCCGGTGACGGGGGTGTTTCGAGCCCAGCGACGAAGGCCAGACACGCGAGAGCGAGCGAGCTCAGCATGACGAAAATGTAGATCGCGACGGCCGTAGGGCGGCGCCGATCTCCTTCCGTGAGCTGGGCGGCGCGGCAGCGCAGCCCCACATTGTGGAGGTGCCGGCCCGTCGGGGAAGACGCAGCAGCGCTCGTGCGTCGGTCCCGGCGTACGCCGCGCAGCTGGCGACGCTGGTGGAGGAGCCGCCCGACGGCGAGGGCTGGCTTCACGAGCAGAAGTTCGACGGCTACCGGATCGGCGCCGCGCTCGACGCGGGGCGCGCCCGCCTGTGGAGCCGCCGCGGGCAGGAGTGGACCGCCGAGCTTCCCAGCGTCGCGACGGCCGTCGCCGCCCTGCCCGCGCGCAGCGCCCTGCTGGACGGCGAGGTCGCCGTCGTGCTGCCGAGCGGCGTCACCAGCTTCCAGGCGCTGCAGCAACGCACGGCGCGCACGGCGCTCGTCTACTTCGTGTTCGATCTCCTGCACCTCGACGGCGAGGATCTCGCGCCGCTGCCGCTCGAGGAGCGCAAGCGACGGCTGCACGCGCTCGTCGACGATCGCGGCGGCGTGATCCGCTATTCGGAGCACGTCGTGGGCGGCGGCGCGGCCTTCCACCACGAGGCGTGTCGACTGGGGCTCGAGGGCATCGTCTCGAAGCGCCGCGACGCCGTTCACCGCGCGGGCCGCAACCTCGACTGGCGGAAGATCAAGTGCGGGCTCCGCCAGGAGCTGGTCGTGGGCGGCTTCACCGAGCCCGAGGGCGCGCGCGCGGGCGTGGGCGCGCTGCTCGTCGGATATTACGAGGGCGCGCACCTGCGCTGGGCCGGCAAGGTCGGGACCGGCGCCGGGTGGACGGCGACGTTCCTCTCCGATCTGCGCCGGAAGCTGGAGCGCCTTCGGACGAAGGAGTCGCCGTTCGATCCGCCCGTCGCCGATTCCTGGCTTCGTCGCCACGCGCTGTGGGTGCGCCCGGCGCTGGTCGCCGAGGTGCGCTTCGCCGAGTGGACGAACGAAGGCCGCGTGCGCCACGCCTCGGTCCAGGGGCTGCGCGCCGACAAATCGCCCGAGGACGTGCGCCGCGAACGCCCCGCGGTCGTCGCGCCGCCACCGGCCCGGTCGAGTCGACCTGCGACGGCCGGCGTCGAGATCGCCGGCGTGCGCATCAGCCACCCCGACCGCGTCGTCTACGCGGATCTCGGCGTCACGAAGGCCGACCTGGCGCGCTACTACGACGCCGTCGCGGATCGCATGCTGCCGCACGTGCGCGATCGCCCGCTGACGCTCCTGCGCTGCGCGCGCGCCATCGACCCCGCGCACGAGAAGGGCGGCTGCACGATGATCAAGCACGCCAAGGCGTGGGGCCCGTTGCCGCTTCGGCGCGTGCGCATCCAGGAGCTCCACAAGACGGGCGAGTACCTCGTGGCGGTCGACCGCGAGGGCCTGGTCTCGCTGGCACAGATGGGCGTCGTCGAGATCCACACATGGAACGGTCACGCCGGCGCGCCGTACGAGCACGATCGCGTGGTCTTCGACCTGGACCCGGGTCCCGGCGTGGCGTGGCCGCGCGTCGTCGCCGCGGCGCACGCGCTGCGCGAGCTGCTCGAGACGCGGCGCCTGCGCGCGTGGGTGAAGACGACGGGCGGCAAGGGGCTGCACGTCGTCGTGCCGATCGCGCCCACGTCGTGGCATGCGTGTCTGGCCTTCGCGCGCGGCGTCGCCGAGGCGATGGTACGAACCCAGCCGCGCACCTACACGGTGGCGCTGCCCAAGGCCGGCCGCGCCGACAAGATCCTCGTCGACGTGCTCCGCAACGGACGCGCCAACACCGCCGTCGCGGCCTTCTCGGCGCGCGCGCGGGCGGGAGCCACGGTGTCGATGCCCATCGCCTGGGACGATCTCGCGCCCTCGCTCGACCCCGTCGCCTTCACGATCGCCAGCGTGCCCGGCGGAAGACGCGCCGATCCCTGGCGCGAGTACTGGCGCGCGCGTCAGCGGCTGCCGCGCTGAGGCGGTCGCGGCAGCGTGAAGAAGAATTTGGTGCCGCGTCCGGGCTCGCTCTCCACCCAGATGTGGCCCCCGTGCGCCTCGACGATGCCGCGCGTGATGAAGAGGCCCAGCCCGGTCCCCGTCTTGCCGTTTCGCGCGGCCGACCAGTATGGCTCGAAGACGTGCTGCTGCTCGGCGCGCGAGATGCCGGGGCCCGTGTCCGCGATCGTGACGACGAGGTCGGCGTCACCCCCTGCCTCTTGGCGCCGCACGCCCAGCGAGACGCGATCGCCCGCCTTGCAGAACTTCAACGCATTGCCGATCAGGTTCGAGAGCACCTGCAGGACGCGCTCGCGATCGAAGAGCCCGACCGTCTCGGGCGGGACCTCGACCAGGGCCCCGAGGTCGATCCCGTGCTCCAACGCCAGCGGTTGGTGAAAATCCACGGCCTCGCGGATCACGTCGCCGATCGCCAGTGGCTTCGGCTCGATCTTCAGCTTGCCCGTGTGGATGCTCGCCATGTCGAGCAGGTCGGCGATGAGGCGTTCCATGCGCGACGCGGAGCGATGGACGGCCTCGGTCTGCTTGACGAGCCACGCGTCCTGGCTCGCGCGGGCGCGGCGCAGAGTCGACGCCGCCGACATCAGGATCACCGACAGCGGGTTTCGCAGATCGTGCGACACGACGGCCAGCACCTGCTCGCGCGTGCGGCTCGCCTCCTGCGCGTCGCGGTAGAGACGCGCGTTGTCGATGGCCAGGCCCGCGCGACGGCCGAGGTGCTCGGCGATCTCCAGCTGCTGGCGGCCGTAGCGGCGGCCCGAAGCGCGCGTCAGCGCGAGGGAGAGCGAGCCGAAGACCCGGCCGCGCGCCGAGATGGGCACGACGACGTACGAGGTGAAGCCCAGCGATCGCAGGACCTCGAGGTGCCCCTGATCGTGAGCGACCGCGGCGAGGGTCCGGTCGTCGACGTCGCCCATTTGGGCGCGGCCCGATCGCACGACCTCGGGCGCCCCGATGAGAGACGTGGTCGGACGTGGATAGCGTTCACGGATCCGCTCGATCAATTCCTTCTGGGCGGGGTCGGCGGAGGCGAGGTTCACCATGCGGAGCTGGCCGTCCTCGCCCACGAGCTCGATCGAGCACCAGTCCGCGAGCGTGGGCACCGCCAGCGCAGTCACGCGCTCGAGGGTGCGCTCGTACTCGAGCGACGAGTTGAGGATCGCCGTCGCCTCGGACAGGAACCGCTCGCCCACCTCGGCGCTCTCGGCGCGCTCACGCGCGCGGCGTTCGCTGTCGAGCAGCTCGGCGCGCTCGAGCTGATACCGCTTCTCCTCGGTGATGTCCGTCGTGATGCCGACCGCCAGCTCGATCTTGCCGCCCGTGTCGATGGGCGCGATCGCCGAGCGGACGATCCGCTCCTCGCCGTCGGCGCGCACGATCGCCAGCTCGTGAACGGTGGTCTCGCCGCGGAAGGCGCGCGCGAAGCCGCTCGCCTCCTCAGCGAGCGGCTCGCCCGTCTTCGCGTAGCGGGCCTTGATGAAGCCCAGCGTGCCGACGTGGCTCGCCGGCAGCTCGTCGATGCTGCTCACGCCCAGGAGCTCGAGCGCGCGGCGGTTGGCGATGGTGAAGCGGCGCTGGTCGGCGATGAACACGGCCTCGGGGATGCTCTCGATCACGGC
>DASZUD010000037.1:0-19238 GCA_035548155.1 Polyangia bacterium | reverse complement strand
GGTCGACGTCGCTCACGGGGATCATCGGCTTGGAGGATACGACGGCGCTCGCCCCTCGTGAGTCCTCGCCGTCAACGTCCGCGCGCCCGCTTGCGCGACGCCGGCCGCCGCGTCGACGCGGCCAGCGCCTCCTTCCAGTCGTCATCCGTGAGCAGCGCCTCGAGCGCGGCCGTCGGTGCGCGCAGGGACTGCCCGCGCATGTGAACGTCGCGCCAGAGATCGCCCACCTCGCCGACGCGTGCGCTCATCGTGCGCAGCGTGAACGAGCGCGGCCCGACGACGCCGCGCTCGATCTCGTCCCACGTGCAGGGCGCGGAGACGGGCGCGTCCGGCTTGGGCCGCACGGCGTACGCGGCGGCGAACGTCGCGCCCAGCCCGTTGCGGCCCGTGTCGACGAAGATCCGGCCTTCGCGATCGGCCTTGATGAACTCTTGCGTGAACGTCTCCGGGTGGCGCTTGACCAACACGGCGCCCGCGCCGTGGGCGAACCGCCACGACGCGGAGAAGTCCGCCGTGCCGTCGAGCGGCACGACGAGGTGGAAGCCCTTCGAGCCAGAGGTCTTCACGAACGACGGCAGCCCCAGCTCGGCCAGCAGGTCGCGCACGCGCAGCGCGGCCTCGCCCAGCGGGGGCGCGCCCTCCTCGGGAGGATCGAGATCGAACACGCACAGATCCGGCGCCGTGAGGCGCGGCACGCGCGAGGCCCAGACGTGCGGCGTGATCGAGTTCTGGTTGGCCAGCCACACGAGCGACCGGGCGTCGTTCGCGAGCGGGTAGTGCACCATCCCGCCTTCGTCTTCATTTCGCCGCTCGACCTCGATGCGCTCCAGCCACGCCGGGAAGCCCTTCGAGACGTCCTTCTGGATGAAGCCCTTCTTCGAGATTCCGGCCGGAAAGCGCTCCATCGTGAGGGGGCGCCCTTGGACGTGCGGCAACATCAGCGGCGCGATCGCCTCGTAGTACGCGCAGAGCTCGCCCTTCGTGATCCCGCTGCCGGGGAACAAGACCTTCTCGGGGTGCGAGACCTCGAGGCCTGCGGCCGTCATCAGGCGATGATGCGCCGAAGGCGTGGCGACGTCAGGTTTCGGCGCCTGGGAGATGCGCTTGTTTCGCGCGCGCGGCTGCGCAAGTTGAGGGCGAGGGTACCGCCATGCGAATGAGGAGCATCAAACACGTCCCTGGGTTTCCGCTGATCCCCTTCGTCCCCCTCGCGCTGCTCGCCGCGTCGCTGACCACGGCGATCCGCGCGCTGGTCCGCGTGCGGCGGCTCGAGCAGCGGCTCGCGGCGCGCAACTGACCCGAACGTTACCGCTTCGAAACCCGAAGACGCCCGCCCGGCGCCACAACCAACCTGCACCGGCGCGAGACCCGCGAGCGAGGGGTCGGCCTTCCGCCCGGGATGCTGGGCCCCGCGTCCGTGCCCCTCGCGCGTCTTCGTCACCACGTCGCTGGCCCTCGCGACTTGCGAGCGCGCCTGGCGCGCCCTACAACGAGCCAATGACAGTGGCGGCCATCGCAGGGGGGTCGGGCGTCGTGGGCACGCGCGTGCTGGAGCATCTCCTGGCGCGCGACGACGTCGAGCGGATCGCGGCGCTCGGACGACGTCCCCTCGACGTCGGGAATGCCAAGCTCGTCTCGAGCGTCGTCGACCTGCGCAGCGAGGCGGCCGTGGCAGACGCGCTGCCCGACGATCTCGGCGTCGCCTTCTGCTGCCTCGGCACGACGATGAAGCAGGCCGGATCGAAGGAAGCGTTCCGGGCCGTCGACCACGACGCCGTGGTTGCCTTCGCGACGGCCGCGCGGCGAAAAGGTGCGCGCCGGTTCCTCGCCGTGAGCGCGCTCGGCGCGGACGCGCGCTCGCGCATCTTCTACTCGAGGACGAAGGGCGAAGCCGAGGTCGCGCTCCAGCGCCTCGGGTTCCCGCAGCTCACGCTCGTTCGACCGTCGTTCATCGACGACGAAGGCGCGCGCCGCGACCATCGGCTCGGCGAGCGCGTCGGGCTGCCCATCGCGCGCGCCGTCTTCTCGGTCGTCGGGCGGACCCGCCGCTACGCGCCCGTGTCCGCTGACGTCATCGCGCGGGCGCTGGTCAGGCTGGCGTTCGACGCCGACGGCGCCGATCGCGTGCGCGTGTGCGAGAGCGACGAGCTGCACCGCCTCGGCGCTTGAACCCGGGCTTCGGGCGCGCGTCGCCAGCGCACCCGCATGGGCCCGGGCTCGTCTGCCGGGCCGCGCCCCGGGTTCCGGAGCGACGCTTCGCAGATGTAGTCACCAGCACGAGCGTGCTGGTCCGGACTTCGGACGCGAACGCGAACCATTGAGAAATGCTCACGGAATGATCTGCGCGCAGCGCCCGCCGATGCACTGATCGCTCGAGTTGCAGCAGTCCGCCGCCGTCTTGCACGGCTCGAGGCGGTTCGAGCACGTGTTCACCTGCGGCGGCACGCACGCGAGGATCGGCGTGCCGACGGCGGCGCGCGACGTCTCGCGGCAGTAGCCGCCGCAGCAGTCGGCGCCCGTCTCGCACGTCATGTTGTCGGCCTTGCACGGCGCCAGCGCCGCGAAGGCGCGCATGTTCGCCGTGCGCAGCTCCTGCCCCGGCAGGAAGAACGCCGGGTGGCTGGGATCGGCCTTGCCCGCATGATCGATGTCGATGGCCGCGATCCAGATCTTTTTGCGCGGGCTGGGGCTGTTCTCCGAGCCGAACGCGTCGTTGCCGGGCGGATCGTTGCTGCCGGGCGCGATCGTGTTGCCGTAGGTGCGGCGGCTCGTGAAGAGCACCCAGTAGTAGCCGCCCACGGGGACGGGCAGCACGCTGGGCTCGTAGTTCAGCCGCCCTTCGGCGGCGTCGCCGAACGGCAGGTACGTCGTCCCGCTGGCGTCGCGCCCGTTGACGGCGTTCAGCGTCTTGACCGTTTTGTCCTTGAGCTCGACCAGGCGCAGCTCGGCGTACTGCGGGCCGAGCGGCGAGAAGTCGCCCTGGAACACGTCCGAATCGATCGAGTCGCCCTGGTGGAAGATGACGGCGTTGCCGTCGGGCAGGAACGACGGCCACGCCACCGCCTGGCCCGCGCCTGCGCCCGTGACGACGTCGCGCAGGTTCGAGAACACCGGGGGGCTCTGCGTGCCGTCGAAGTCCATCACGGACAGGACCCGCTGGCACGCCGCGAGGCACGTCGCGTCGCACGTCTTGGCCTCGAGGCACGTCGGGCCCAGCCGGTCGCTGTTGACGAAGGCCACGTGCGCGCCGTCGGGCGAGAAGGCCGGCGTCGTCGCGTACTGCACGAGCGTCGCGAGCGACGGCGCGGCGACGTCCAGCCCCGTCTTCGTGTCGACCAGCTTCGAGGGCGTGCCCGGCGTCGAGAAGATGCCGTGCGGGAGGAACGGCCCGTTGCGCTTCGGCGGCAGGCCGCTGACCAGGCCGACGCTGCCGTCGGGAGTGAGGCCCATGAACGAGAAGGTGCGCCCCTCGCTGGACTGCGTGCGCATGGTCGCCGCGCCCGCGGCCGTCAGGTCGTAGGTCTGGCTGGTCACGGGGTTCCAGTCCCCCATGGCGTTCGGCTTGTTGTCGGTGCTCGCCGCGAGCACGCTGCCGTTCGCGCTGATCGAGTGGCAGACGGTGCAGCCCTTCACGACGAGCTGCGCGTCCTGTCCCGCCGGGATGCGCATGATCCCGCCGCCGCCATCGGCCAGCATCGAGCCCGTGTACGTGTTGTAGTAGATGACGCCGTCGATGCTCGCGGTCGCGATGTAGAGCGAGCGCGTCACCGGGCCCGACGCCGTGTTGCCGGCCAGCTTGGTCACGCTGATCGAGACCTTCTCCTTCGGACCGACCGTCAGCGTGAGGCCCTTCCAGATCGCCTGCGGGATCGTGATGCGCAGCGGATCGTTGAGGTCGGCGACCTGCTGGTAGCTGAAGTGCGGCGCCGTGATCTTGGTGTAGGCGGCGCGCGTGCCGCCCGCGCCGCCGAACTGCAGGATGGGCGCCGCGAGGCCGCGCGGGAACACCGTGCCGTCGTACGGGTACAGCCACTTGAACTGCGCGTCCCCCGTGCCGCCCGTCTTCAACGTCGCGGCGTCGGTGGGGTTCAGCGTGCCCGGATCCTCGGTGATGTCGACGTTGACGGTGATCGTCGTCGTGGCGACGCCGTTGCCCACCTGCGCGGTCACGACCACGTCGCCGCCGACGGAGCCATTGGCCGTGAACACGCCGTCGCTGCCCACGGAGCCGACCGCGATGTTGTCGACGGTCCAAGTGACGTGCGAGGGCATGCTGCCGTCCATCATCTGAACGACCAAATGAACGGGCGGCGCCGGTTTTCCGGCCACCGTGACGGTGGTCGGGCCATCGGCCTTGATCATGCCGTTCAGCATGTACGTCTTGCTGGCGTCCGTCGGTTCACCAGCACCAGCCGCGCTCGAGTCGGGGTTCGGCTGGAAGAGACCGGCGGAGCCGCCGTCATACTGGCCGAAGACGCCCGCGCTGCCGCCGCCATTGCCGCCGTTACCGCCGCTCCCTCCGGCGCCGGTCTTGGCGCTCTTGACGCCCGCGCACCCCGAAACGATGAGCGCAAACAATACCGTCGTTGTCCATCGCATGACCGAACCTCCGTTGGCTCAGCGATGTTTGCTCGGCGGCCGCGGCTCATTCCAGGAAAAGCGTGGTCAATTCCGGTTATTTACCGCCATTTCGTTTACGGACGTTGGTGAGCTTTTCAATGACGGCCATGACCTGCTCGATGGTCACGGGCTTCACCAGGTGCTCGTCGAAGCCGGCCTCGCGCGCCCGCGCCTTGTCGGCGCTCTGGCCGTAGCCCGTCACGGCGACCAGCTTGCACCCGGCGAGCTCCGGCATCTGACGCAGCCGACGCGCGAGCTCGTAGCCGTCCATCACGGGCAGTCCGATGTCGATGAGCGCAATCGCCGGGTGCGTGATCTTCGCGCGCGCGATCGCCGTCGCGGGATCGAGGGCCGTCACCGGCTCTTGGCCCAGCTCCGTGAGGGCCTCGGCCATGAGGTCCAGCGCGTCGGCGTTGTCGTCGACGACCAGCACCTTCTCCCCCTTCGTGGGCGCGGCCGCCGGTTCGGGGCGGTGAACCGCGGGCTCGCCGCGCGCGGCGGGCAGCTCGACACAAAACGTGCTGCCCCGCCCCGGCCCTTCGCTCGCGGCGGAGACGCGGCCGCCGTGCAGCTCCACGACGCTGCGGACGATCGCCAGGCCCAGCCCGAGGCCGCCCCTCGAGCGGTCGAGCGACTGCGCGCCTTGCACGAACAGGTCGAAGACGCGCGGGAGGATGTCCGGGTCCAGCCCGACGCCATTGTCGGCGACGCGCAGCGTGACCATGTCCCCGGCGCCCGCCGCCGAGATCTCGATGCGACCGCCGGGGGGCGTGTACTTCGCGGCGTTCGAGATCAGGTTCGTCGCGACCTGCACCAGGCGCTCGGGGTCGCCGAACACGACCAAATCACCGGAGACGTCCGTGGTCACCGAGTGGTGCCGCTCCTCGAGCAGCGGCCACGTGGCCTCCAAGGCGCGCGCCACGATGACCGCGAGCTCGACGTTTTCACGCGAAAGCTCGATCTTCCCGCTGGTGATGCGCGACACGTCGAGCATGTCGTCGATGAGCCGCGTGACGTGCTTGACCTGGCGCTCGAGGATCGCCTGCTCGCGCTCGAGCACGTTCGGCGCCTTGCGCCGCATGAGCTGGAGCGCCGTGAGGATCGGCGCCAGCGGGTTGCGCAGCTCGTGGCCGAGGACGGCCAGGAACTCGTCCTTCGAACGGCTCGCGCGCTCTGCCTCCGCGCGCGCCTTCAGCGCGTCTTCGTAGAGGCGCGCGTGGTTCACGGCCAGCGCCGCGCGATCCGCCAGCGCGACGGCCAGCTCCAGATCGCGCTGGCCGTGCAGGCGCCCAGACTCGGCCATGGCCAGCGTCAGCACGCCGAACGTCGCGCCGTTCGCGATGAGCGGGACGGCCAAATACGATCTCAGCCCGAGGCGCAGGATCATCGCCAGGTGCTCGGCGTCCTTGGCCGACGCCTCCATCATCCCCTTGGGGATCTCGGGGATGAACACGGGGCGCCCCGTTCGCACCACCGCCCACGCGCCGGCGTCGGTCTCGGGATCGAATGGGTAGCGGCGCTCGATCTCGTAGACGAGCTCGACCTTGCGGGGATCGACGTGCTGAACGGCGAGGCGCTGCAGCCGCCCCTTCTCCAGCATGTCGATCGCGCACCAGTCGGCGATCGTCGGCACGGCCAGCCGCACCAGCGTGCTCAGCGTGCGCTCGTACTCGAACGACGCGGCCAGCTCGGACGTCGCCTGCGCGACGAAGGCCCGACGAAGGTCGTCGGCGCGGCGCTCGGAGATGTCCCTGAAGATCAGCACCGTGCCCGCGATCTGACCGGTCGCCGCGCAGATCGGCGCGGCGCTGTCGTCGATCGCCACCTCGGCCCCCGCGCGGGTCCGCAGCACCGTGTGATTGGCGAGCCCCACGACCCGCCCTTCGCGGAGCACACGCTCGACCGGGCTCTCGACGGGCTGGCGGGTCAGCTCGTTGACGATGCGAAACACGTCGCCGAGCGGTCGCCCCTGCGCCTCGGCCGAGGACCAACCGGTGAGTCGCTCGGCGACGGGATTCATGAACTTCACGGCGCCGCGCTGGTCCGTCGCGATCACGGCGTCGCCGATGCTGCGGAGCGTGGTGGCGAACCACTCCTCCCGCACGCGCAAGGCCTCCTCGTGTCGGCGCGCTTCGGTTTGGTCGTGGTACACGTTCACGACGAAGCGTTCGAGCCGCCTCTGCGGGTCGTTGATCTGAACCGGCCGGGAGCGAATCAAGGCGAAGGTCTCGGCGCCCGTCTCGCGCGAGCGGATGCACACGAGGCGCTCCGGCGCGGGCAGCCCCCGGAGCGCCCGACGGCTCGGCAGCTCGTTCAAATCGAGCGGGCTTCCATCCGGCTGCAGGATCTCGTAGCGGCGCATGATGGCCGCCGAGCCGCCGGCGATCAGCTGCTCGGCCGAAGAAAAGCCCGCCAGGCGAGCGGCCGCGTCGTTCGCGTAAGTGATGCGGCCGTCGCTCTGCTGCACGACGATGCCGTCGTCCACGCCCGCGAGCACGGCCTCGAGCTCGGCGCCGGTCGCGGTCGCCCGCGTCCGCTCTTTGCGCAGCCACGCCGTCAGCCCCGTGACGACCAATGCGTCGACGACGTACGTCGCGAGCCGCGCCGCCGTGTAGCCGTTCGCCGGCGAGAGGTGGCGGTAGGGCGGCAGGAAGAAGTACACGCCCAGCCCGGTGGTCACCGCGCTGGCCAGCAAGCCGCCCGGCCAACCGCCGAACCAAGCGCCGACGGCCGCGACGCCGGCGTAGAGCAAGAACGGCGTCGGCGGCCCGATGTAGGGGGCGAAGGCGATCTTGAAGGCCGTGACGACGACGGCCACGGCGACCGTCCAAACGAGCCCCCGAAGGACGCGGCGCACGCGCGAGCTGGCTCCGAGGGCCACGGGCGCCCTCGCTTCGGGTGAGGCGGGCATTCGGGTCCTCTCAGGCGTTCCCGAAAAACGTAATGCCCCCAGCCGGGAGCGACCTCGTCAGAGCGTCGATTGCGAACGCGCCTTCGAGACGGACGCGTCCCGGCGCGGTGGCTCGGGCGTCTCCCGACGGCGGGCGCGCTCGGGCGGCCGCTCGTCGACGGCGCAGGGCGTGCCCGCGAGGCGCCGCGGGATCTCGCGCAGCAGGAACTCGCGCAGCAGCTTCACGCGCACGGGGACGTGCCGCAAGGGGACCGGGACCAGGTGGAAAGGCTCGCCGCGCAGCCCGTAGGCGGGCAGCACGCGGACCACGGCCTCGTGCGCGGCGAGGGAGGAGAACGTGCGCCGCTCGAGGGAAGACGGCGCCGCGTAGAGGCCGATGTGGTCGACGCCCACCTTGCGCGCGACCAGCGACGAGTCGTCGAGCTGCCCCGCGCGCAACGCGAGATCGACGTTGTCCTCGACCAGGTTCACGCGGCGACTCGTCACGACGGGCTCGACGTGGATCCGCGGGTGCGCGCGCGTGAACGCCGCGAACGGTGCGCCGCTCGCGCACATTCCGGAAGTCGCCGGAATTCCTGGTGAATATCGTTTACATAAACGTAATGGCGCGCACATGTCGGCGTAACGGTCACCCGCTAAGATGCGTATCCAACCCGCATGTATCGCCGGTCGATCGCCCTCGCTGCTTGCCTCGTCGCGCTCTGTTGCACCAACGCCATCGGCGCTCCCGCGCCACCGGAAAAGGACGCGGGGCTCGCCGAGTGGAAGCAGGGCTCGGTCGAATACGCGCTCGGGCGCTTCTCCGCCGCCGCCAAGCACTACGAGGAGGCGTATCGGCGGCTGCAAGATCCGGCGCTGCTGTTCAACCTCGGTCAGGCGCGGCGGCTCGCCGGGCAGCGCGAGGGCGCGCTGGCCGCGTACCGTTCGTACCTGCGGACGGCGGAGCCGAACGCGCCCGATCGCGACCTCGCCCAAAAGCGGATCGTCGAGCTCGAGGCCGGTGGCGCGGCCGCCGTACCGCTCGCGCCGGCGCCGTCCGACTCGTCGTCGTCGCTGCTCGACGCGCCGGCCGGGAGCGCGTCGGCCCGCTCGACCGCAGACGAGGGGCGGACTCCCTGGTGGCTGTGGGGCGCCGCGGGCGCGCTGGTCGTGGGCGCCGGGGTCGCCGCCATCTTCGTGCTCGCGAACCGAACGCCCGACGTGATCGGCGGCAAGGACGGCGCGGTGGTGATCAAGTGAGGCGCACCTCGGGGCTCCTCTCGCTGGTCGCGGTGGCCGCGCTCGGCTGCGGCTCGCCGCGCACCGAGATCCTCCTCGTCGTCGGCTCCGACATCGACGTCCCGGGCGAGATCGATCACCTGCGCGTCCGCGCCGAGGGCGCCGCGGCCGACGCCGGCGTCGACCGCACCTTCGACGTGGCCTCCCGCAGCGACGGACTCCTGCTGTCGCTGGCGCTCGTGGCGGACGGCGGGCGCGCGCGGCCGCTGCACGTCGACGTCGCCGGCCTCGAGGGCGACGCCGTGGTCGTCACGCGCTCGGCGACGACCAGCTTCGTCGAAGGCAAGGTCCTCGTGCTGCACCTCGACCTCCAGCGATCGTGCGCGACCCGCGGTCCATGCCTCGGCGCGCACCAGACGTGCGTGCAGGGCTCGTGCGTCACCGACGAGATCGACCCCTCGATGCTGCAGCCGTACGTGGGACCACCCGAGGCGGGGACGCCCCGCCGGGACGGGGGCGCGGACGCTCGCACCGATACCGCGGGCACCGACTCCGACGCGAGCGACGCCACCGACACGGGGCCCGCGCCGCTCGACGACGGCGCCGCCTGCGGTCAGAACGGCGCTTGCCGCTCCGGCCACTGCGTCGACGGCCTCTGCTGCGAAGACACGTGCGAGGGCTCGTGCCACACGTGCGGCGCGACGCCCGGAAAGTGCACGCCCGTCTCGGCCGGGGGCGCCGATCCGCGCGGCGTGTGCGTCGATGAAGGCGCGGCCACGTGCGGCACGAACGGCCTCTGCGACGGGGCCGGCGCGTGCCAGCACCACCCCGCGTCGGCGTGCGCGCCGCCGATGCTCACGCTCGGCGCGACCCAGAGCACGGAACTCCAGGGCTACAGCGGCGCCGAGGCCACGAACCTCCAGGACGGCTGCGCGCCGGGCGCCGTCGTGATTGGCGTCAACGCGGGGTCGGACGACGGCGGCGGGCTCGACGTCGTCGCCCAGCTGCAGACGAAGTGCGGGGCCCCCTCCGTGGGCACGGACGGCAAGATCACGATCGCGCCCAGCGCGACGCTGCCCCTGCGCGGCGGCATCTCGTCGCCGCTGCACGCGCTCGACTGCCCCGCGAACGACGTCCTCATGGGCTTCGACGGCCACGCCGGCGCGCTGCTCGATCAGCTGAGCGTTCGATGTGCGCCGCTGCTCCTCGCGGGCAAGGCGGTCACGATCGGGACGCCGACCGACATCGGCCCCGAGGGCGGCGCCGGCGGCACTCCGTTCCCGCGCACCGACTGCCCGGCGGGAATGGTCGCGGTGGGCACCAACACGGCGCTCCGCAACTGGGTCAGCGGCTTCGGCCTCATCTGCGCACCCGTCGGCGTGAAGTAGCCGCGCGCGTCGTTGCGACGGGAGCGGCGTGTATTAGCCTCTCGCCCACGATGGCGAACGAGACGACGATCGCGGTGGTGGGGCTCGGCCGCATGGGGCGGCAGATGGCGATGCGGCTCGCCGGCGCAGGCTTCGCGCTGCGGGCGTGGAATCGCACGCGCGCGCGGGCCGACGGGCTCGGCGCGGCCCTGGTGTGCGCCTCTCCCCGCGAGGCGGCGGCCGGCGCGGCCATCGTCGTCACCTCGCTGGCCGACGACGCGGCCGCGCGCGCCGTCGTGCTCGGCGAAGAGGGCGTGCTCGCGGGCCTGGACGAGCGCGCGGTGCACGTCTCGACGAGCACGATCTCGCCCGGCCTCGGCCGCACCCTCGCCGAGGCGCACCGCGCGCGCGGCCGCGCGTTCCTCGCGTCGCCCGTGCTCGGCCGTCCCGACGCCGCGGGCAGCGGCCAACTGACGCTGCTCCTGGGCGGCGACGACGACGCGATCGCGCGCGCCCAGCCCGCGCTCGCGGCGCTGGGGCGGGCGCAGCTCCGCGCCGGTGACGCCTTCCAGGCGCAGCTGACGAAGGTCATCGCGAACTTCATGATCGCGGGAACGATCGAGCTGCTCGCCGAGGCGACGACGCTCGGCGAAAAAGGCGGAATCGCCCCCGCGAGTCTCGTTCGCACGCTGTCGTCGACGGTGCTCTCCTCTCCCATCGTCGACGGCTACGGCAAGCGAATGGCCGCGCGCGAATACCAGCCCGCCGGGTTCGCCGTGCCGCTCGGCCTCAAGGACGTCGAGCTCGCGCTGTCTTCGGGGCGCGAGCTGCGCGTGCCTCTCCCCGCCGCCGGCGTGGTGCGCGACCACTTGCTCGGCGCGCTGGCGCGGGGCCGCGACGGCTGGGACTGGACGGCGCTGGCGTCGGTCGTGCGCGAGAATTCAGGGCTCGACGGCGAGGGGTGAAGCGCGCGCCTCACGGCGTGACGGTGACCGGCCAGCCCTCGTGCTCGTGCCACGTCGCGATCGAGACGTCGGGGTACTCGGCGAACCGCTGCTCGTGCTCGAGCATCCAGTCGGGCACCCACGAGGCCTTCCACCTCGTCATGATCGCCACGGGGTGCTCCGGCTCGGGCAGCGGCGTGTCGATCGCGGCGGCGTAGGGCCAGATGCCCTTCGGCCACTGTTCGTCGGTCAAATAGAGGTGCGTGCCGCACTCGGCGCAAAACCAGCGCTGCGCCTCGCTGATGCGCGTGCGCTTGCCGGGCTCGCGTATGCGCGCGTGGTAGGCGCGCAGGTGCTGCTGGCCCTTCACCGCGAGCGTGTCGCGGATGCCCATGATGTTGCAGCCGAACGCGGAGCCGCCCGTCTTCCGGCAGATCGAGCAGAAGCAGAACATGAACGGCACGGGCGTCTCGGACTCGACCGTGAACTCCACCTTGCCGCACTGGCAGGACCCTTCGAGCTTGGTCCTCCCCTTCCCTGCGTCGACGTCCTTGCTTCGCTTGGCCATGCCCGAAATATGTCGTCGCGCGCGGCCCGCACAATCATCGCGCAGGCACGCGCGCCAGCGTGACGCCGAACCAGCGGCGCTCGTCCAGCCACGCCCGTTCGGGCGCGAGCCCGGCGCGCGCGAGCAGCCCCCGTAGGCGCGCGGCGCTGAGCTTGTACGAGGACTCGGTGTGGATGCGCTCGCCCGCCGCGAAGTCGACGCGCGCGCCCAGCGCCGCGAGCTCCACGCGCTGCGCGGCGCGGCTCTCCAGGTACAGCTCGACGCGCGAGGCGCGCTGGTTCCAGCGCACGACGTGCGCCCACAGGCGCAGATCGAAGGTGGCGCCCAGCTCGCGGTTCAGGCGCACGAGCACGTTCCGGTTGAAGGCCGCCGTGACGCCCGCGGCGTCGTCGTACGCCGGGCGCAGGAGCGCCGCGCTCTTCCGGCGATCGGCGCCCACGAGCAGCGCGTCGCCGGGCGCCAGGTGGCGGCGCACGGCCGCCAGCAGCGTGACGGCCGCCCGCGCGTCGTAGTTGCCGATGTTCGACCCGAGGAACAGCACGAGGCGGCGATCGGCGACCTTGCGCAGGCCGCGGGCCGGCGCGCGCAGGAACCCGAGCTCCTCGGGGTAGCGCGCCACGACGGGCTCGAACGCGAGGCCGCCGAGCCCGCCCAGCTCGACGCGCGCCTGCCCGAGCGCGGAGGCGGAGACGTCGACGGGCACGTAGCGCACGCGCCGCTGGCGCGCGAGCAGCGCCTCCAGCAAGAGGCGCGTCTTGACCGCCGAGCCCGCGCCGAGCTCGACGATCTCGAGCGGCCCGCCCGCGGCGTCGACGATCGCGCCCGCGTGCTCTGCCAGCACGGCCCGCTCGGTGCGCGTCAGGTAGTACTCGGGCAGGCGCGTGATCTCCTCGAACAGCTCCGACCCGCGCGCATCGTAGAGCAACCAGGCCGGCAGCCGCTTGCGCGCGCGCAGGAGGCCTTCGCGCGCCGCCTCCGCGACGGCGGCGTCGACGCCCGCGGGCGCTCTCGTGGATGCCGCGCGCGACGAGGCGTTCATGCGTCACGCGCGAGCCGGATGCCGCTCGCCTGCCAGCGCGCCGCGGGCGGGAAGAAGTTGCGGTAGGTCGCCCGCACGTGGCCCGGAGGCGTGAAGCACGAGCCGCCCCGCAGCACCATCTGGTTGCACATGAACTTGCCGTTGTATTCGCCGAGCGCGCCCGCCGGCGGCCGGTAGCCGGGATACGCGGCGTAAGCGCTCTGCGTCCACTGCCACACGTCGCCGAACATCCCGGTGCGCGCCGGGCCCGGGTGCGGCGCCGGCTCGTCGGCGAAGTGCCCTTCCACGACGTCGTCCGCGGCGGCCCGCTCCCACTCCTCCTCGGTGGGCAGCCGCATCCCCGTCCACCGCGCGAACGCGTCGGCCTCGTAGTAGCTGACGTGCGCGACGGCCTCCCCCTCGTCGAGGGGCCGCACGCCCGAGAGGGAATACTGGGTCCACGCGCCGTCGCGGCGCTCCCAGTAAAGGGGCGCCTGCCAGCGCTCGCGCTCGCGGACGTGCCAGCCGTCGGAGAGCCACAGCTCGGCGCGCTCGTAGCCGCCGTCGTTCATGAAGGCCAGGTACTCGCCGCAGGTCACGGGACGCGAGGCGATCGCGAAGCTGCGCAGGAAGCAGGGGTGGCGCGGCCCTTCGTTGTCGAAGGCGAAGCCCGGACCCTCGTGTCCGACCAGCGCGAGCCCTTCGGCGAACGAGCGCAGCTCGGGCGGGCGCCGCGGCGCGGGCGCGCCGTCGTCGCGAGGCACCTGCCGGCCGTACGCAGGCCGCAACGGGTTCTCCGCCAGCGCGTGCTTGATGTCGGTGAGGATCAGCTCCTGGTGCTGCTGCTCGTGATGGAGGCCGAGCTCGCACAGGGCCAGCGCGCGCTCGTCACAGTCACCGCGCTCGAGCGCGCGCGTGAGCGTGGTGTCGACATGGCGCCGGTAGGCGTGCACCTCGGCCAGCGATGGGCGCGACAGCCGCCCGCGATCGGCGCGCGCGAGGCGCGGCCCCATCGCCTCGTAGTACGAGTTGAAGAGGAACGCGAAGGACGCGTCGAACACGCGATACCCAGGCGCGTGCGGCGCGAGCACGAACGTCTCGAAGAACCACGTCGTGTGCGCGAGGTGCCACTTCGTGGGGCTGGCCTCGGGCATCGACTGAAGGAGCTGGTCCTCGGGCGACAGCGGGTCGGCGAGCGCCAGCGTCCGGGCGCGCACGGCGCCGTAGGCCTCTAGGAGCGACATCCATCAAATGATAGGTCTCGCGCGCACCTCGTGCCGCGGGGGCGGCCCTACACCGAGCCGCCGGCCAGGCCGGGCCACGCGCGCCCCGGCGCGAACGGCGCGCCCCCGGGCGCCGGCCTCCTCGCGGGCAGCTCCGGGATCGCGGCGCGCAACGCGACGTCCCGCGGATCGCCGGAGAGCGACGTGCCCATGTGATTGGTCACGTACGCGTACCCGACGCCCGTCGCCGGATCGGCATACCCCATCGCGCCGCCCGCGCCGGGCGCGCCGTACGCCGTGTCGTCGTGGCCGAAGGGGAACGACTCGCTGGGCTTCGTGAACCCAAGGGAGTACTTCGCAGGGGCGCCGATGCACGCGTCGTAAAAGCCGCGGCGCGCGGGCGTCGCGGGCGCGGCGAGCTCGGCCAGGGTCTCGGCGACGAGGCCGAGCTCTCGCCCGCCGGACGCGAACACGCCGTAAGCCTTCACGATGGCGCGCGCCGTCCCGACGCCCAGGCCGGACGGTGCCTCGAGCTCGCGCGCGTAGATGCGCTTCGAATCCGTGTAGAAGCGCGTGCCGGGGTTCGCCACGAGGGAGCGGTGCAGCACGGACCTCCGGTTCTTCGCCGCGAACCAGAAGCGCAGCGGAATGCCCGTGAGCAGCCGCCACCGGGTCGGCGGCGTGAGCGGCGCCAGGCGCGCGTCGGGCAACGAGGCGGGCAGGCGCAAGTAGAAATCCAGGCCCAGCGGCACGGCGATCTCGTCGCTGAAGAAGCGCCCCAAGGTCCGGTGCGCCGGATCGATGCGGCGCAGGAGCTCGCTCTCGTAAAAGCCGAGGCTGATGGCGTGGTACGCCTGCCGCTCACCCGGCTCCCACGCGGGCCGCTGCCGCGCCATGATGGCGGCCAGCCGATCGGGATCGGCGATGACGTCGCGGTCCACGGGCTCGTCGAACGCGAAGAGGCCCGCCTGGTGCGCCAGCAGCTGCCTCACGGTGATTCGCTCCTTGCCCGCCTGCGCGAACTCTGGCCAATAAGCCGCGATGCGCTGATCGTAGTCCAGCCAGCCGCGCGAGTGCGCGAGGGCCAGCGCCATCGCCGCGAGGCCTTTCGTCGCCGAGTGAACCACCACCATCGTGTCGCCGCGCCAGGGCTCGCCCGTGGCGCCGTCGCGAAGGCCGCCCCACAGATCCACCACCTTCTGCCCGTCCTTGTACACGCAGCACGCGCCGCCGCGCTCGCCGCGACGGGTGAAGTTCTCGATGAACGCCTCGCGCACCGCCTCGAAGCCCAGGCTCACGACGCCCTCGATCCGGAGGTCCCTCACCGCCAGCGCCGCCATCTCCGCCTCCATTCCCGAGCGGATGCATCGCCGATGCCGCGCGCAAACCGCACGACGGCGGCCGTTCGCCATCGCGAGCGCGCAGGATTTTCCGCGCCAACGGCTCAGGCGTCGGCAATTCGCGGCGCGCCCACCAGCGCGGCGACGTCCGACGCGAGCGCGTCCCAGTGGGCGGCGCGCACGACCTCAGCCGGCTGCCCCGCGCAGTCCCACCCGAGGGTCCGCGCGTTCAGGCCCACGAAGTGCGCGCCGCAGCGGCCGAGGTGAGGGACGTGCGGAGGAAACGGCGAGCACACGGACACGTCGTCCGCGGAGATGACGCGCAGGCGCCCCGTCGCGAACAGAGCAGCCGCCTGCAGCCCCTGCTCGTCGGCCTCGCGAGCGAGCGCTCGTTCGTGCGCGGAGATCACGCGGGCGAAGGCCGCGTCGAGATCGAACCCCGGCGGCAGGCCGCGGAGGCCGCTGTTGAGCGGCCGGCCCCCGCAGAGCGCGTCGAACGCACCGAAGCAGCGGCGCACGTCCTCGGCCAGGAGCACACCTTTGTCGTCGTTCAGCCACGCGAGGAGCTCGGAGGGCAGCGACCAGAGGATGCAGTCGTTGTCGAGCGCGAGCTCGTGCGCCTCCGGGAACAGGCGCAGCGGCGCCAGCTTCCACGCGACGCCGTCGGCCATGCGCGGATCGACGCGGCCGCGAAGCGACGGAGGCAAGGCGCCGTCGCTCTCGACCAGCTCGACGGGCGTGCGCGTGGGCCCGAGCCGCGCCTCGACGGCGCCGCGCGGGACCGAGTTGTGGACGACCGCGTAGCGCGCGCGCGGCCCGAACAGACGCTGGGCTCCCCAGATCGAGAGCCGGAGCGCCTCGAACCCGCGCGCGCTCACGTCGCCGATGGTCCAGCGCACGCCGAGCGCCATCGCGCGCTCAATCCCGCGCGCCCGCGGGCGTGAGCGCGCCGAGCGCCGCGCCGTAGACCAGGTGCGCGGCGAGCACCACGAGCGGGCGGCCGGAACGATCGCGGCCCGGCGTCGCCATCAGCCCCAGGGCGGGCAGCACGTGCCCATACATGGTGGCCCAGATCGCGGCGCCGTAGACGGCGCCGATCACGATGCGCGCGGGCCCCGTCGCGACGCGCCCGAGCGCGGGCGAGAACGCCGCGCCCGCGGCCGCGCCGAAGAGGAAGTGGCTCGCGAGCGAGGCGCCCTCGCGGCGCGCGCGCCGCGGCCAGCGCCCCAGCGCGCCGATCAGGCGCTCGCTGATCTTGCGTGGCGGAGGCGCGCCCAAGGCCTTTGCTTCGTGGCCTGCTCCCATGACCACCGACATCGGCAGCGTCGCCGCCGCTCCCACGACCGCGCCTCGCACGACGGAATTCATGCTTCTCACCGTCCCGACCGTCCCGCCCGACCGTCCCGCCCGACCGTCCCGATCGAAGCGTGGGCCCGGCGGGGCGGTCCGGCAACTTGGGATATGCTCGCGTCTGCCCCATGGCCAAGGTCAATGGAAGCGAGGCGGAGATCGTCGGCGCCGCGCGGGCGCTCGAAGACGAGGTCGCGGACCTCGAGGCGCTCTCGCGCGCGGCGCAGAAGATCCGGCTTTCGTCCGAGAAGAACATCGCGCGCGCGGCGGCGGAGCTGCAGCGCGTGCTCGCGCTGCCCGAACGAATGAACGAGCGCCTGCAAGGCGTCGCCGCGGCGATGACGCGCATGCAGGAGCGCCAGCAGGCGGCGCTGGCGCCGCTCGCGGCGCTGGCCGCCGAGATCCAGCGGCGCACGCAGAAGTTGCAGGGCCACATGCAAACCTTCGGCGCGCTGGGACAGGCGGCCGGCGAGGTGAACGCCGAGCTGGCCGCGCACGCGGGCGACAGCGCGGCGCTCGCGCGGGCCGAGGCGCGCCTTCAGGAGATCGCCGCCGCGGCGCGCGCCCTCTTCGAGGCCGCGCGCGCCGACGACTTCCCCGACATCGCGCGCGAGGCCGACGTGCTGAAGCAACGCATGGCCACGCTCGGCAAGCGCCTCGGCGAAAAGAGCTAGCGCGCTGGCCGCGAATCCGCCATGGGGCGACCAGCCGAATTGTCGCCTGGGGCGGGAGCGACGAAAAACGCCGCGGCCCGAAGCGATCGCTCCCGTGTAGAGTGGCGGCATGCACCCGGGCGCGATCGCCGGGGCGCGGGCCGTGCTCGCGCTCGTCGCCGCGTTGCAAGGCGAGGCCGCGCCGCCGCCCGCGCCGGCGTGCCCGTCGCACGAGGCCGTGTGGGCCGATGTCGCCACCCTCGTCGGGCGCGAGCGCGCGCTGGCGGCGCGCCCCGAGCTCTCGCTGGAGGATCTGGGCGATCGTTACCGCGTGGTCGTCGCGGGGCGCGCGCACGACTACGCCGACCCGGCGCGCGACTGCAGCAAGCGCGCGGAGATCGCGGCGGTCTTCGTCGGCCTGACGCTGTGGCCGCTCGAGGTCGCCCCCCCGCCCGAGCCTCCTCCTCCTCCTCCTCCTCGCACGCCCGTCGCGCTCGATCTCGCGCCGTGGCTGGGCGTGGCCGTCGCCCAGGGCCAGGGCGGCCCGGCCCGCGCCGCCGGCGCGCGCCTCGGCGTCGCGTTCGTGGGGCCGCGCCTCGGCCTCGTCGCCGGCGTGGGCGCCGAGCTGCCCGTCGGTTTGGATCTCCGCGGCGTGCCCGTCGACGAGCAGCGCTTCCCGGTCGATCTCGGCGCGCGGCTGCGCGGCGCGACGGAGCGCGTCGGGCTGGCCTTCGATCTCGGCGGCGTCGCGTCGATCGTCCGCGCGGCCCCTTCGGGCGGCGCGTCGACGACGTGGGTGGACGCGGGCGCGCGCGCCGCGGCGACGGTCGAGCTCTTCGCGGGGCGAAAGAACGGGCGCCTCGGCTATTTCCTGACAGTTTTCGCGGAGATGTCGCCGTTCGCCCGAAGCCTGGGCCTAGAGCCGGACGGCGTGGTCGGGCACGCCTCGTGGCTGCGCGCCGGCGCGGCGTTGGGCGTTTCTTGGCAAATTCGATGAACGTCCGATGAAGGTTTGGCGGGCCTTGGATCCTTTCGAGGATGTGCACCTCCAGATGGCGGCCGTCGAGCTTCGCGCCGGAGCGGGAGATCCGCGCCCGCCGCGATCCGGCGTGCGCCCGACGGACGCCGGCCAGACCTCCACCTTCGCGGCCCTCTACGACGAGTGGTTCGACCACGTCGTGAGGTGGCTGCGCGCGCTGGGCGCGCCGCCCGGCGAGCGCGAGGACCTCGCGCAGGAGGTGTTCCTGGTCGTGCGCCGCCGCCTGCACGCGTTCGACGGGCGCAACGTCGCGGGGTGGCTCTACACGATCGCCTCGCGGCAGGTCGCGGCGCACCGGCGGCGGCGCTGGTTTCGCAGCGTGCTCACGCGCCGGCCCGACGTCGCGCTCGACGAGCTGCCCGACGAGGCCGCGGGGCCGGCCGGCACCCTCGAGACCAAGGATCGCCGGCGCGTGCTGCAGCGGCTGCTCGCGCGCATGAGCGACACGCGCCGCGCGACGTTCGTGCTGTTCGAGGTCGAGGGTTACAGCGGCGAGGAGATCGCCGAGCTTCAGCAGATCCCCGTGGCCACGGTGTGGACACGGCTGCACCACGCGCGGAAGGAGTTCTTCGCGCTGGTCGACGAGCACCGGCGGCAAGAGGATCGCGAGAGGCGAGGAGCATGAAGAGACTGCGAGAGGAAGATGCGGCGGCCGGCACCGTGGAGCGTGAGGCGATCGACCTCCTGCGCGCGGCGCGTCCGCTCGAGGTGTCGCCGCTCGCGCGGGCGCGCGTACGCGAACGGCTGTCGCGCGAGCCAGCGGCGCGCCTGCCCTGGCTGCTTCGGCCCGTGGTCGTCGTGGCCTGCCTCGTCGTCGGCGCCACTGTCGCGGGCGCGTCGCTGGGGGTGAGGCTGTTCGCGCGTCGCCACCCCGCGGAGGCGCCCGCGCCCGTGGTCGCGCGCGCGCCTGCGCCTGCGGCGCCCTCCGCACCGATCGTCATCGCAGAACCGCCCGCCGCGGCGCCGGTCGCGGCGCCCGAGCCGCGC
>DASZUD010000036.1:0-23688 GCA_035548155.1 Polyangia bacterium | reverse complement strand
CTAGGTTCCCGGGAGGGCATTCACGAGGGGCGCCCCGCGCTCGAAGGCGGTGAGGTTGTCGATCGTCGTTCGGGCGATGTCGGCGAGTGCGTTCTCCGTGAAGAACGCTTGGTGGCCTGTGACGACGACATTGGGGAACGTCAGGAGGCGGGCGAAGTTGTCGTCCTGCAGGATCTCCGACGAGTGGTCTTCGAAGAAGAGCTGCTCCTCCTCTTCGTAAACGTCGATGGCGACGCCCCCAAGCCGTCTCCGCTTGAGGGCGTCAATCACGGCCGACGTGTCGATGAGGGCGCCTCGGCTGGTATTGACGAGCAGCGCCCCTGGCCGCATCAGCGCCAGACGCGGTCCGTCGATCATGTGCCGCGACTCTGACGTGAGCGGACAGTGCAGCGTCACGACGTCGGATGCTCGGAGGAGGTCGTCGAGCGGGACGTATCGAACACCGAGCGCGATGCACTCCGCGTTCTCCTGCTTGTCGGTGGCCAGCAACGTCACCCCGAACCCCGAAAGGGCGCGCGCCAGCACAAGCCCGATCTTCCCCGTACCGACGATGCCGACGGTGCGACCGAAGAGCTCGCTCCCGAGGAGACCGTCGAGCGCGAAGTTGCCCTCGCGCACGCGGCCGATGGCCCGGTGGAGCTTGCGCGCGAGCGTCAAGATGAGGCCGACCGTGTGCTCTGCCACGGCGTGCGGTGAGTAGGCCGGCACACGAGCGACCTGCACGCCCAGGCGGCGCGCGGCGTCCAGATCGACGTTGTTGAAGCCAGCGCAGCGCAAGGCGACGAATTTCGTGCCGCCCGCGGCCAGCGTCGAGAGCACCTTTGAATCGAGGCGGTCGTTGACGAAGGCACAGACGGCCGGAAACCCGGCGCCGAGCGGCGCCGTCTCTCGTGCGAGGCGCGCCTCGAGGAACACGAGCTCGTGGGGCGATCCCGCACGAACATTCGCCTCGCCGAGCGAGCTCCTGTCGTACCCCTTGGCGCTGAAGACCCCGACCCGCATGTGAGGGAGTCTAAGGTTAGTCCCGACGGAAGGCGCGCGCCTTCAGAGCGCTTCGGGCGGCCCGTGCATCAGCCCTGCGTGAGGCTTGCCCGATCAGGAGCCCGTCACCGGCACCGTGAACAGGTCATTCATGGGCGTCACCGCGCTCGGCTCCGCCGCGCACGGGAGCGGCTCGACACCCAGAATGCTCTGCACGGTCAGCAGGAACGAGCTCGTGTCGTACGGTGTCGTCGAGACGAAGCCGGCCTTCGCGTTCGGAGACACCGCGATGAACGGCGGATCGTCCGACTGCGAGCTGCCCTCGTCCCACAGGATGAACAAGGCACCACCATTTTTGTACGCGTCAGAGGCAAGGATCTTCGGCACCTCCGCCGCGAGCCAGGCGTCGCCAGCCGCGATGCTGCCGTCGTGCATGTCGTCCTTCAGATTGGGCGTGATGAACACGTAGTCGGGCACCTGCCCCGATGCGAGGTCGACCGCGAGTTGCTTGTAGTCGACGACGTGATCCGTGCAGCGGGCGCCCGGCGTGAACTTGGAGCCGTCCCACCCGTTGACGTCCTGGAAGTAGACGAACGGGTTGTGCTTCACCGCGTACGTGCCGTGCGAGGTGAGCCCGCAGGCCGCGCCCATGCTCTCTTGATACGACTTCCAGGTCAGACCGGCGCGCTCGAGCTGGTCGGCGAGGTGCGACGTCGACGTGATGACGTTCGATGCGTTCGGATCCTCGTCGTTGAGAATGCCGAAGTTCTCACCGGCGACCATCCAGATGTAGTTCGGCTCGCTCGGGTGAACGTACGAGTCGTGGTAGCCGGCGGCGATCGCGTTCGCCTTGACCAGCTGGTTGAGGTACGGCGCAGCTCCGTTCCCCATGATGTCGCCGTAGCTCTTGTTCTCCATCACGATCGTGAACACGGAGCCCCTCCACGCGGCGGGGCGGACGGGCGCTCCGGTCGTGAGCGGGCGACACAGCTCGACCGTGCTGCCGGATGTGTTGCCGCCGGCGGCGCACGCGGACAGCGCGGCGATCGAAGCGGCGAGCACGGGACGGCCGAATGAGAGGCGAGACGACATGGGGGACCTCCTCGATGCTGAGTTGAAGCACCGCGGCCCCGTCGACAAGAGATGTGCGTGCGCCATAGCCGCGTCGCCGGCGCTCGCGCAAAGTCTCTCCGTCGGCACGCACCGTCACGCAGACTTTGCGTCCGCTGCACGTACAGCGACGTCGTCGTGAACGCGGGCCCGAGGTCGCAGCGGCGAGCACGACGAGGCGAGGGATCGCCGAGCGCAGGGGCGCAGCGATGCGCGGGCTCGTGAACGCCACGAGGCGATGGCTTGGCACCTCGTGTGCACGGAGTGAGGGCATGAACAGACAACAAGAGGCGCGAGGCACCCTGGCCCACCCTTCGACGCGCATGTCGCACACGGCGGATCTCGAAAAGTGGGAGATCGATCCCGAGCGTTCGAGTCTCCGGTTCGTGCTGCGTCATCTGATCGTCAGCGAGATCCGCGGCGAATTCCACCGCTGGGGCGGAACGCTCTTCTTCGCGCCGGACCAGTCGGTCCCGTCCACCGTCAACGTCTGGGTGGATGTCTCGACGATCGACACCCGCGATCCCGAGCGCGACGCCCACGTTCGCTCCAGTGAGTTCCTCGACGCCGCACGCCTGCCGCGCGCCGAGTTCGATGCCAACGACATCGACGTGCGCGACGGGCGGGCCGTCGTGCATGGTCGGCTCCGCCTTCACGGCGTCGTGCACGACGTCGACATCGAGGTCGAGCCCCACACCGCTCCGAACACCGGAGACGAGAATGCGTATCTGGCTCGCGCGAAGATCAATCGCCAAGTCTTTGGGCTGCACTGGAATCAGGACCTCGACGCAGGGGGCATCGTCGTGGGCGACGAGATTCAGATCGTCGCCCAGTTGGTTCTCGTGCGCACGAACGGCGACGGCTGAGCGGCAGCGTTCGTGAAACACGAAGCCTTCGCGCCGAGAGCGCTCCCCGAAGGGCTCGAAGCTCTCGCGACGCTGTCCCTGGATCTGCGTTGGACGTGGAGCCACGGCGCCGATCGCCTGTGGCGCGCCGTCGATCCCGAAGCTTGGGAAGCAACGCGCAACCCGTGGCTCCTGCTTCAAGGAGTCTCGTCAGAGCGGCTCGAGGCGCTGGCCGGCGACGTCTCTTTCCGGCGCGAGCTGGACGCGGTTCGCGCGGCGCGCGACGCGCACCTCGCCGCGCCTCCTTGCCTCGACACGGGCGGTGCGAGCCGGGAGCGACCGATCGCGTACTTCTGCATGGAATTCGCCGTCGGCGAGGCGATACCGCTCTACGCGGGCGGCCTCGGCGTCCTCGCGGGTGACCACCTGAAGACGGCAAGCGACCTCGGCGTGCCACTCGTCGCGGTCGGCCTGCTCTATCAAGAGGGCTACTTCAGACAAGTGATCGATGCCGCGGGTCGCCAGCAGGAGCTCTACCCGTACAACGATCCCATGAGCCTCCCCGTCCAGCCCGCGCGGACGGTCGGCGGCGACTGGCTCACGATCCCGATCGAGCTACCAGGCCGGCGCGTTCACTTACGCGTCTGGCGCGCCGACGTGGGACGGGTGCCTCTCTATCTCCTCGACACCAACGTCACGTTCAATGATCCCGCGGACCGCGGCATCACGAGCAAGCTCTATGGTGACGGGGCCGATACCCGCATCCGGCAGGAGCTGGTCCTCGGCATCGGAGGTGTTCGTGCCCTCGACGCGCTCGGCATCGATCCGTCCGTCCTTCACCTCAACGAGGGCCACGCTGCATTTGCGGTTCTCGAGCGCGCGCACGTCGCGATGCGCCGGCACGCGATGACCTTCGACGAGGCGCTCACGGCGACGCGCGCGGGGACGGTCTTCACGACCCACACGTCCGTGGATGCTGCCTTCGACGCCTTCTCTCCGGCGCTCGTCGCGAGCTGCTTGCCCGCCGAAGGCGCGTACCTGCGCGCGCTCGGCCTCGCCTTCGACGATCTGCTCGCGCTCGGACGCCCGCAGGGGGCCGGTCCCGCGGAGCCATTTCGTCCGGCCCTCCTCGCGCTGCGTGGCGCTGGCAGGGTCAACGCCGTGAGCGCGCTTCACCGAGACGTGAGCCGCGAGCTGTTCAAGGACCTCTTTCCCCGCTTGCCCCTCGCCGAGTCCCCTCTGACGCACGTCACCAACGGGGTCCACGTCCCATCGTGGGACTCGAGCTCAGCCGATGACCTCTGGACCGCAGCCTGTGGCGCCGACCGGTGGCGCACCTTCGCTACGGATCACGCGCAGGCCATCGCAGCTCTCCCCGATCGTGACCTCTGGGCCCATCGTGCGCGGGCGCGCGCCGGCCTGGTGAGTAACGTCCGCCAGCGGCTGGGGCGGCAGCTCGCCCGTCGCGGCGCCTCGGCATCCGTCGTCGCCCAAGCTGGTCACGCGCTCGATCCAGACGTGCTGACGCTGGGGTTCGCGCGCCGCTTCGCCGAGTACAAGCGGCCGAACCTCTTGCTCCAAGACCAGGCACGCCTGCTGCGACTGCTGACCGACCCGCGGCGACCGATTCAGCTCGTCATCGCGGGGAAAGCTCACCCCGGTGACCAGGTCGGGAAGGACTTCATCGAGGCGTGGGCGCGCTTCGCCGAGCGGCGCGAGGTCGGCGGACGCTGCGTGCTGCTGGAGGACTATGACCTGGCGCTCGCGCAGGAGCTGGTGCAAGGCGTCGACGTGTGGCTCAACACTCCACGCCGCCCGCGGGAAGCGTGCGGTACGAGCGGGATGAAAGTGCTCGTGAACGGCGGGCTCAACTTGTCGTCGCTCGATGGCTGGTGGGCGGAGGCGTGGCGGCCCGGCCTCGGCTGGGCGATCGGCGGCGGCGCGCCAAGCTCGGATGAGGACGACGCCGCCACGCTGATCGCGCTCATCGAGTCGGAGGTCGTCCCGACGTTTTACGACCGCGACGCCGAAGGATTGCCGCGCGCTTGGCTGAGCATCGTCCGCGCCAGCATGTCCAAGCTCACGCCATGCTTCTCGGCGAACCGCATGCTCCGAGAGTACGTGCGAACGCTGTACGCGCCCGCCGCCCGCGATCTCGACCGGCGCCTCCAAGGGGGAGCGGCCGGCGCGCGAGTGTTCGAGGCGTGGCGACGCCGCCTCGCAGCGAGCTGGCCGACGTTGCGGTTCGGCGCGCTGACGGTCGTCGACGAGGGATCGAGGCGTTCGGTCGCGCTCGAGCTATTCCTGGGCGAGGTCGCGCCCGAAGACGTCACGATCGAGCTCTACGCGGACGCGCCTGACGCACGCGCGGCGCCGGAGCGCTGGCCTCTGAAACCGAGCGGCCCCCTTCCCGGAACGGCGCACGGCTACCTCTACACGGCGACGTTGCCGGCGACGCGCTCAAGGTCGCACTACACACCTCGGGCCGTGCCGTCATCGACCGAGCTGCTGTGGCCCATAGAGCTTCCCTTGATCGCCTGGCGCGAGTAGCCGCTGGGCCGAGCACCAGAGCGAACGTCTCGGCCCCCCCCGCTCGCGCCAACGGCGTCGTGACGACACAGACGACCGCTGGGCGAAAGCCCGTGCGGTGGAACCGGCGGCTCACAGGGTCGCGGGGGCCACGATGCCCCCCGCGCCCCTCAGGCGCGCGCTTCCTGTTCGCGCTCGACCGCAGGCAGGTCGGACTTGGGCGCGCCTTGGTACTCGTGGAGCTTGTACTGAATCTTGCGAACGCTGATCTGCAGGATGTCCGCCGCCGCGCTCGTCGAGCCGCCCGTCGCCTCGAGGGTCTTCATGATCGCGTAGCGCTCGATCTCGTCCATGGTCGCGCCCGGGATCTGCAGCGCTCCGCGCTCATGGGCAGGCACGACGCTCTGGGGCAGATCGGTGGCCAGGATCTCGCGCCCCTGGGCGAGCACGACGGCGCGTTCGACGACGTTTTCGAGCTCGCGGACGTTCCCGGGCCAGCGATACCCCGAAAGACGTTCCAGCGCCTCCGTCGAGAAGCCCTCCATCGGCTTGTCGTTCTCGACGGCGTACTTGCGCAAGAAGTGAGCGGCCAGCAAGGGAACGTCAGAAGGGCGCGTCCGCAAGGCGGGCATCTCGAGGTTGATGACGTTGAGGCGGTAGTAGAGATCCTCCCGGAACTTCCCCTCCGCGACCAGCTGCTTGGAATCCCGGTTCGTCGCCGCGATGACGCGCACGTCGACGCTGATGGTCTCGTTGCCACCGACGCGCTCGAACTCGCGCTCCTGCAGGAAACGCAGCAGCTTGACTTGCACGCTGGGGGAGATCTCGCCGATCTCGTCCAGGAACAGCGTGCCGCCGTTCGCCTGGGAGAAGCGCCCATCGCGCCGCGCCTGCGCGCCTGTGAACGATCCACGCTCGTGGCCGAAGAGCTCGCTCTCGAGGATCGACTCGGCGAGGGCCGCGCAGTGCAGCTTCACGAACGGGCCCTTCGCGCGCGAGCTTCGCTCGTGGATCGCCGCGGCGATGAGCTCCTTGCCCGTGCCCGACTCGCCCGTGATGAGCACGCTCGCACGCGAGCCGGCGACCTGCGCGACGGTCTTGAACACCTCTTGCATGGGAGGCGAGCTGCCGATGATGTTCGCGAAGCTGTACCTCTCGGCGAGCCGCTCGCGCAGCAGGCCCGCCTCTGCGCGCAGCCGCCGCCGGTCGATCTCGCGCGCGATCACCAGCGAGAGCTCGGTGAGGTTGACCGGCTTGGTCACGTAGTCGCAGGCGCCGGCGCGCATGGCGTCGACCGCGGTCTCGACGGCGCCGAACGCCGTCATGACGACCACGGCGACGTCCGGTGTCTGTTCGCGCACGCGGCGGAGCAGCGCGATGCCGTCCATGCCGGGCATCTTCAGATCAGTGACGACGACGTCCGGAGCGAGCTCCTCCATCTTGCCGAGCGCCTTGAACCCGTCACCGGCGGACTCGACCGTGTACCCTTCCTCTCGCAACAGCTCGACCAGCGCCGTCCGCGCGTTCACCTCGTCGTCGACGATCAGGACTCTTCCTTTTGCGCTCACCGTGGCCTCCTGGGCCGCACACGGTGCAACCGTTGCGCCAATGGGCGAAGCGCCTCGGCCAGGCGCGCGTAAGCCAACGATTCGATTCAGTATGTCTGCCGTCCGGCGGACCTACCCGGCGCGCAGTTTTTGCGACGACTTCCATTGGAGGAGGCGGCGGCGCAGAAATTGCGTCCGTCGAGTGCTCCATGCGGGAGCTCGGGGACGACGAGGACCGGTCGTCGCGTCGCCCGTGGGCTCGGTCGCGAGGCGTGATGAGGCGCTCTTCGAGCCCATCCCGGCAAACGCCGCCGCGACGACCCGAGCGCGGCGCACTTCCTGCGCGGATCGGGCGTCTCCACACGATGATTTCGCTGGCCCGCTCCTTGAAAAGAGCAGGCCGCGTGCGCGGCATTCTGACGATCGCCTACAAGCTCCTGGTCAACGACCGAGGGAAGTTCGCCGCGCTGCTCATGGGCATCACGTTCGCCGTGTTCCTCATGGTGCAGGTGACCTCGATGTTCGCCGGCATGATGCTGAAGGCGTCGGCGACGGTCACGAATACGGGCGCCAAGCTGTGGGTGATGGATCGCGCCGTGACGAATGTGGCCGGCAGCATCCCGCTTCCCGACTACGTGCTGGACGCCGTCCGCAGCACCGACGGCGTGAAGTACGCCGTCCCGTTCTACTCGGGCGGCGGGCTCGCGCGCCTGCGCGACGGCACCTACCAGGCCGTCACCGTCATCGGCCTCGACGACACGAGCCTCTACGGCCGCCCGCAGCTCGTCCGCGGACGCATCGAGGACATCTATGCCGAGAACGGCTTCATCGTCGTGGGCGACGCGGAGCTGCCGAAGCTGGGGAACCCGACGATCGGGACGGAGTTCGAGATCAACGACAACCGCGGCGTGATCGTCGGCGTCGCCAAGGTGCCCGCGAGCGGCCTATTCGGGGTCCCGACGCTCTACACGACGTTCAGCCGCGCCATCCAATACATCCCGTCCATGCGCTACACGATCTCGTACGTGCTCGTCGAGCCGGCGAGCGCAGACGCGCTCCCGCGCATCAAGGCCGCCGTCGCGCGGCTGGGCTACGACGCGCTCACGGAGGACGAGTTCATCGATCGCATCACGCGCTTTTACAAATACCGGACGGGGATGGGCATGAACATCCTCATCATGACGGCCATCAGCTTCATCGTGGGCCTGTCGATCTCGGGCCAGACGTTCTACACGTTCACCCTCGAGAACCTGGACAAGTTCGGCGCGCTCAAGGCCATCGGCGCCAAGCGGCGCGAGCTCGTCGCGATGATCTTGCTGCAGGCCGGGACCAGCGCCGTCGCCGGCTACGGCCTCGGCATCGGCCTGTGCACGGCGCTCATCGCGCTCGCGCGCCTGCGCATGCCCGACTACGCCTCCATCATCACCTTCTCCAACCTGGCGGTCGCGTTCGGCATGGTGCTGCTGATCGCCGGCGTGTCCAGCTACATCGCCGTGCGCAAGGTCTTGCGCATCGAACCCTTCGAGATCTTCCGGAGCTGACGATGGACGACGCGATTCGCGCAGCGGGGCTGTCGAAGTGGTTCGGCGACGGCGACACGCGCACCTTCGCCGTGCGCGACGTCGACCTCTCGGTCGCCTTCGGCGAGATGCTGTACATCGTCGGGCCCTCGGGCAGCGGCAAGACGACGCTGCTCAGCATGCTGTCTGGGATCCTCCGCCCGAACGCCGGCAGCGTACACGTCGAGGGCGTGGACGTCTGGCAGCTCGACGACAATCACATCGCCGATCTGCGCTTGCGTTCGATCGGCTTCGTGTTCCAGGACTACCACCTGTTCCCGCGCCTCTCGACGGTCGAGAACGTGGCCATTCCGCTGATCCTCAAGCGACGGCCCTGGGCGGCGTCGCTCACCGAGGCGCGGCGCGTGCTGGAGGTCGTCGGCCTGGCCGGGCGGGCCGAGTTGCCGCCCGGCAAGCTGAGCGGCGGCGAGCAGCAGCGGGTCGCCATCGCGCGCGCGATCGTCAGCTCGCCCGACGTGTTGATCTTCGACGAGCCGACGGCGTCCCTCGACGGGGACACGGGGCGCAGGATCGTGGAGTTCGTCAAGAGCGACGTCCTCAGCGACCGCCGCGCCATCCTGATCGTCACGCACGACAACCGCATCTTCGAGTACGCGGACCGAATCGTGCGGATGGAGGACGGCCGCGTCGTGGGAATCGAGAAGGGGGCGCACCGTGCGTAATCGGATCCTGTTTTCAATCGTCGCGCTGGGCATCGTCGCGGGCCTGGTCAGCGCCTACGTATACGCGCGCCCGCAGCGTCCGCTCCCCCCGGCGTTCAACCCGGCGCCCAATCCGTTCGGCCAGGGCATCTACGCCAACGGCATCATCGAGAGCTACCAGTCCAACGGGGCGAACGTGAACCTCTACCCGGAGGTCGCCGGAACGATCACCAAAGTACTCGTGACCGAAGGCCAGTCTGTCAAGCAAGGCGCGCCGCTGTTCGTCGTCGACGACAGCGTGCAGCGCGCCCTGGTCGCCCAACAGGAGGCGCAGGCGGGCGCCTCGCGCACCGTACTGGAGGAGCTGCGCGCCCAGCCGCGCAAGGAGACGCTCGCAGTGGCGCGCGCGCAGGTGGAGATGGCGGCGGCGACGCTGAAGAGCGCCGAGGACCAGCGCGCGAAACAGGCCCGCGCCTTCGCGCTCGACCCGCGCGCCGTCAGCAAGGACGCGCTCGACAACGTCGAGAACGCCGCCAAGGTGGCGCGCGCGAACCTGGACGTCGTGAGCCGCCAGTTCGAGCTCACGAAGGCGGGCGCTTGGAAGTTCGACGTGCGCAACCAGGAGAAGCAGCTCGAGGCCGTGACCAAGGCAGCCGCGGCGTCCGCCGCGCTGCTCGCGAAGTACACGATCCGCGCGCCGTCCGACGGCGTCGTGCTTTCGCTGCGCGCGGCCGTCGGCAGCTACGTGTCGCCCCAGGGCGCCTACGACACGTACACGCAGAGCTTCGGGCCCGCGGCGGTCATGGCGAACGCACGGACCTACCTCGGCGTGCGCTGCTACGTGGACGAGATCCTGATCCCCCGGCTGCCGGCCGCCGAGCGCATGCAGGCCAAGATGTTCATCCGCGGGACCAGCGTCAGCGTTCCGCTGGAGTTCGTGCGCGTGCAGCCCTACGTCTCGCCCAAGATCCAGCTGTCGGCCGAGCGCACGGAGCGCGTCGACCTGCGGGTCTTGCCGGTCATCTTTCGCTTCGAGCCCCCCAAGGGCATCGAGCTCTACCCCGGCGAGCTGGTGGACGTCTATGTTGGCACGATCTGAGCGGCGGTCGGTCGTCGCGATGCTGGCCCTCGCGGGCTGCGCGGTGGGTCCGAACTTCGTGCGGCCCGAAGCGCCGCGGACGCAGGCCTACACATCGGACGAACACGCCGCCGCCACGACGCCCTCGGCCTCCGCTCAGCGCATCGAGACGTCGAACCGCCTGCCGCCCGATTGGTGGCACCTCTTGCGCTGCCCACGTCTAGACGCCTTCGTGAGCGACGCGCTCGCCCGCAACCCGAGCCTCGACGCCGCGGAGGCGTCCCTGCGCCGGAGCGAGGACGCTTTACGCGCCGGCTACGGCGTCTTCTTCCCGGGTGCGGACGCCGCCGGTGGCATCAGCCGCCAGCGGTCGAGCCCTGCGCGCGCCGCCTCCGCACTGCCTCCGAGCGTGTTCAACCTGTTCACGCTCTCGGCGAGCGTGAGCTACGCGCTGGACGTCTGGGGCGGTCAGCGGCGCACGATCGAGGGGTTGCGCGCGGACGTCGAGGCGCAGCGCGACGCCCTCGCCGGCGCTCAGCTCTTGCTCGCCGCGCACGTCGTCAACACGGTGATCGCCGAGGCGGCCTATCGGGAACAGCGCGACGCCACGCTCGCGCTCGTCGCGCTCGAAGAGGACCAGGTCCGTCTCGGGAGGGCTCAAGCCGAAGCCGGCACCGTCCCCTACTCCAGCGTCCTCGGGCTCGAGAGCCAGGCCGCCGCGACGCGCGCGACGCTTCCCGGGCTCGAGCAGAAGATGGACCAGGCGCAGCACCTGCTCGCGACGCTGACGGGCCGGCTGCCCGGCGAGTGGAGCCCACCTCCAGTCACGCTCTCGGACATGACCCTGCCGGCGGCGATCCCGGTGAGCCTTCCCTCCGAGCTGGTGCGACAGCGGCCCGACATCTTGATCGCCGAAGCGCGGCTGCACGCGAGCTCGGCGCAGATCGGCGTCGCGACGGCGGCGATGTTGCCCAGCTTCACGCTGAGCGCGAGCTACGGCGCGGCCAGCTTGGCTGCGGCGAACCTCGGCGCCGACGGCAGTCGCTTCTGGAGCGTGGGCGCGGGCGTCACGCAACCCGTGTTTCATGGAGGGGCGCTCCATCAACAGCGACGAGCCGCCATTGACGCGCGCGACGAGGCCTCCGCGAACTACCGCCAGACGGTGCTCGCGGCGTTCGCTCAGGTGGCAGACGGCCTGCGAGCGATCGGCCACGACGCCGAGACGCTCGACGCCGAGAGCGCGGCGCTCGACAGCGCGCAGTCGGCGCTTCGTCTCGTTCAGATCGACTACGACGCCGGCCTCGCGAATTACCTGCAAGTCATCGTCGCCAACGAGCAGTATTTGCAGAGCCGCCTTGGCCACATCGAGGCCCGAGCGCAGCAACTCCAGGATACGGTGGCTCTCTTCGTCGCCGTGGGCGGAGGCTGGTGGAACACGAGCGACGCGAGAGCGCGGTGAAGGCCCCTCGGGCGGCCTCCCCCGACGTGAGCACGGCCGCCGTGACTGCGACGTGCGAACCAACGAGATCTCTCCGGGGCTCGAATTCCTCTAGGTCCAGCTCAGCAAGGCGTGCGTCGTTCGGAAGCTCGTCATCGCGGGACTCTCGTGTGCGCGGTCCCTTCCCCATCGAGCGAGCCGGCGTCGTCGAGTCGGCCGTCGGCTCGCTTGGCGCTGAACTTGCTCGAGGGCCTCACGTCAGAGGACTTTCACCAGACCGCGGGGGCACACCATGGAAACCGACGTCCTGTCTCGCCACCACGTCGAGCTCGATGAGCGAATCGTCAACCTCCTCCTGCACGCCGACGGCGGGGATTGCCACGACCTCGCGGAGGAGTGGAATGGCTTCGAAGCGGCGCTGGCGCAGCACTTCGAGCTGGAAGAGCACGAGGTCCTTCCGCTGTTCGCGCGCGAGAACCCCGAAGAGGTCGCGAGGCTGAGGCAGGAGCACGGCGCGCTCCGGCGAGACCTGCTGGCGCTCGGCATCCGCGCCGACCTGCACCTGCTCCGCGCCGAGGCCGTGCGCGACTTCGTGCGGGATCTTCGCGCGCACGTCCAACGCGAGGACGAGATCCTCTATCGCTGGGCAGCGACGGGGCTCGCACCCGGGACGTGGTCGAAGATCGCAGCCTTCCTGAATCACGCCGTTCACGCGGCGAAGCGCACGATCGACGACCTGGGCAGCCGGACGCTCTGACGTACAGGTCCGGCGGCCCCGTCGGCAAGGAACGGATGCGGCGCCTCGTGAGCCGGAGCGCCGGGCCGGCGACGTGCGCTGTGAGCCCGACGCGCCGGCACGCCTCCGAGAGCCCTCGGCGGCGGGCTGAGCGACCGCGCAAGATCTGCGGCCGCCGACGCGCAGACGCAAGGGCTGCGGGGTCCGCCGTGGGCGGCGCCCACTTCGCGCCTGATCTCCTGCGCGGCACGACGCCTGCAAAGGGTGCGCGGCGAAGGATTCGCGTGCTTCCCCTCCCCATCGTCATCGCGCTCGCCGTCGGCCTGCTGGTGCTGGTCCTCGCCTACTTCGGCGGGCCGGCGCTGGCCCGGGCGAGCGCCGGCCGCATCGCGCTGCTCATCGGCGTCGTCGTCCTGCCTCTCCTGCTGTCGATCGGCAACCTCTCGTTCGGCTTCCACGAGTCCAGCCAGACGCGCTTCTGCCTGTCGTGTCACGAGATGCAGCGCCACGGGCAGAGCCTCTTCGTCGACGATCGGAGCGCGCTCGCCGCGGCCCACTACCAGAACCGCCTCGTCGATCGCGACACGGTCTGCTACTCGTGCCACAAGGACTACGCGCTGTTCGGCGACGTGCGCGCGAAGCTGAACGGCCTCCGGCACGTGTGGGCGCACTACGTCACGGGCGTACCGGACAAGCTCGCGCTCTACCAGCCGTATTCGAACGGCAACTGCCTGCACTGCCACGACGACGCGCGCCGCTTTCGCGAGCAGCCCGCGCACGGGCCGGTCATGGACGCGCTCACGGCGGGCACGACCTCGTGCCTGTCTTGCCACCGGGTCGCCCACGACATGACCAAGGTCGCGGCGCGCCAGTTCTGGCAGGCGCGATGAACGACCTCGACTTCAGGCGCGCGTGCGTCGTGTCCGTCCTCGGCATCGCCGTCGAGCTCGGCGCGGCGCTGCGCTGGACGCCGGCGACGTTCGTCCTGGCGGCGGCCGTGGGGACGCCGCTCGTGCTCGCGGGAAGCGTGATGTTCCTGCGCGCCGTGTGGCGCTTCATGAAGGAAAGAGGCGCGGCGTGACCCGGCGGCCTTCGCCTTTCGCCGCGCCTTCGATCGTCGCGGCGCTCGTGATCTCTGCCGCGGCCGTCTTCGGCGCGGCGGCGGTCCCCGCGACGATGCGGCTGCCGCGGCGGGATCCACGCCGCGCTCGCGGCGTCCCGGCGGCGCTGTTCTCGCACCGCGGCCATGCAGCCTTCGGGTGCCAGGCCTGCCACCCCGCGGTCTTCCCGCAGGCCTCGGCCTCGTTCACTCATGCCGAAATGAAGGCCGGACACTTCTGCGGCGCGTGCCACGACGGCAACGTCGCGTTCGCGATCGCCGGCGCCTCGTGTGGAGGGTGTCATGCGCCGGAGCGCTAGCCCGCGCGGGGCGGCGCTGCTGGCCGTCGTTTGCACGTTCGCGGCGACGGCGCGGGCCGACGAGCCGAAGAAGCAAACGCCTCAAGAGCGCAAGCGCCAGCAACTCCTCGACGAGCTCGGGCTCGAGAGAGCCTCGCCGGCGGCGCCATCGTTGCCGACGCCTGCGCCCGCGACCGACGCGGCGCCGGCCTCTCATGACGGCGCCGCGCCGACCAGCGCGGCCGCGCCGCCGGCCGGTCCCTCGTTCAAGCGGATCATTCATCCGCTCCTCACGCAGTCGTGTCAGGTCTGCCATCGCGTGGGTGGCCCTGCGGCCGCCACGCGGCTCGTCCTCTCGGGCGACGCTGCGAGCGACTACGCGGTGGTGCGCGCGCTCGTGACCCCGTCGGCGCCCGCCTCGAGCGCGCTGCTGCGCAAGTCGGCCGGGCAGATGCACGGCGGCGGCGCGCCCTGGCCCGCGGACGGCGACGCGCACGCCCGCGTGCTGGCGTGGATCGCGCGCGGAGCGCACCTCGACGGCGCCAACGCGCCGAGCGTCGTCGCCCCGACGCCGGGCAGCGGGCCCGCGCCGCGACCCGCGGCCGCCCGCGCACCCGTGGCAACGCCCGCACCAGCCCCGACATTCCCCCGCGAAGCGAGCGCGGCGACGTCAGCGGAGGCTCCGCCCGTCGCCGCGGGCGTGTCGGCGCCCTCCCCGCGCGTCGACGACGTCCACGCGATCCTCACGACCGCCTGCGCCGGGTGCCATGCGCCCCCAGGGCCTGGCTCCATGACGCGCCTGGTGCTCTCCGGCGACGAGGCAGCCGATCTATCCGCCGCGCGGGCGCTGATCGATCCCGCCGCGCCCGCGCGCAGTCTCCTCGTGACGAAGGCCTCGGGCGAGCTGCACGCGGGCGGCGTCGTGCTCCGCGAGGATGATCCCCGCCGCGCGCGCCTCGTCGCCTGGGCGGGGAGCTTCGCGGCGCCCGCGGCCCCGGCCACCCCGCACACCGACGTCGTGACGTCGGCGTCGCGTGCCGCGGGCGCCCGGACGACGCCCGGCGACACGCACGCGGGACCGGGCGCGATCACGCTGCCGTGGGGCTTCTTCCTGAACGGCCGCTTCGATCTGAACTACGAGCGGCACCATTTCTCGGGCGATCCGTGGGCCGACGGCTCGACCGCCGCGCTGCGGAGCTATCACCACTTCTTGTTCCTGTCGCGCGAGTCGGCGAACGATCCCTTCGGCCTCTCGATCGAGATCCTGTCGCTGCAGTTCTGGGAGGCGCACGCGCGTCTCGGCGGCCACGGCCGTCCCTGGCGGCTCATCGTCGGCGGCGGAAAGATCATCGTGCCGTTCGGCGCCGATCCGCTCGTGCACCAGAGCTACGGCGGCCTCGCCGGCTTCGATCAGCGGATTCTGCCGCCCATCTGGGCGGTCGAGGGCGTCGCCGCGCACTTCCTGTTCGAGCGCGGTCGCTTCGCCGTCACCAACGACGCGTATGTCGTGCACGGCTACGCGCTGCCGCGCGCCGACGCCGTGCTCAACCTGCAGGCCGACTTCTCGAGCAGCGACGACGTGCGCCTCGGCTACGGCGATCGCGTCGGCGTCGCGTTCCTCGGCGCCTCGGCCTGGTACTCGGCCTACCTCAACACGCTGGGCTTCGGCCGGCTCCTCTTCATGCAGGCCGCCGATCTGACGATCGCGCGCCCACGCTCCGTCCCGGTGCTCGGGCACTTCAGCCTGGGCGCGGGCCTCCTGCGCGCGGACGTCTCGGGCGGCGGCCCGGGGCTCGATTATTATCAGTTCGGCAGCTACCTGTGGCTGCGCTACCACCCGACGGACTGGTTGTTCTTCCAGTATCGGCAGGGCCTGCGCACTTACGAAAACCGCCGCGGGCTGATCCTCGACGAGACGCGCCTGTCGCCCGAGGACATGTCGACGCACAACTTCGAGGCCGTAGCCCGCTGCCGCGGCGTCTCGTTCGCGCTGGGCTACTTCCTCATCTTCGAGAAGGCCGGCGAGATTCCGAACGACTTCCTGAGACTGAGCGTGGCCTATGACTTTTGAGCTCGCGCGCGTCGCGGTGGCCGCGGCGGTCCTGAGCGCGTTTGGCTGCGCCGATCTCGAGCGCGGCCCCGCGGCCCCGGCCGTGGACGCCGCGACGACCGCCGACGCCGCCCCCGCGGGCGACGGCCCAAGCCTCTCGTTCGCCGGCGACGTCAGCCCCAAGCTCACGCCGTGCGCGCGCTGCCACGTCGCGGGCTCGGAGGCCGGCGACACGAGGCTCGTCCTCTCGGGCAACGCCGCGATGGACTACGCCACGGTCCTCATGTTCGTCGATGCGAGCGCGCCGGCGTCGAGCCGGCTGCTCGCCAAGATGAGCGGCCAGGGCCACGAAGGCGGCGAGATCTACGCCACCGATTCGCCGGAGTACCAGACCGTCTTGCGCTGGATTCAGCAAGGAGCCCGTCCATGAGCCGCACGCCTCGCCATCGCGTCGCCCTCCTCACCGTGGCTGCGGCGCTCGCTGCCGTCGGGTGCGCGCAGTCCGAGACCGACAAGCCCGCCGTCGTGACGACCGCGGGGCCGCACGCCGTCGTCGCGGGAGAGACCATCACCGTGACCGCATCGACAGCCAACGCCGCCGACGGCGCGTACGACTGGACCAGCGCCGATCCGACGATCGCGACGGTCGACGCCGCGGGCCTCGTGACGGGCGTCAAGGTGGGCGAGACGACGCTGTCGGCGAAGGGCGCGAGCTCCGGCGTCGTGGGCGTGCACCCCATCGTCGTCGTCGCGCCCGACGACAAGGCGCAGATCCCCTATTACGCCGCGTGGGCCGGCTCGGCGCACGCCGACTCGACCGCGCCGGCCTTCACCAACTGGAACAAACAGGGCGCGGTGCCCGTCGACTGCGCGCGCTGCCACAGCTCCGAGGGCTTCATCGATTACCTCGGCGGCGACGGCAGCACGCCCGGCGTCGTCGACCAGCCGGCGCCCACGCAGTCGGTCGTCCGCTGCGCGACGTGCCACGCCCCGTCGGCCAACGCGCTCACGCAGGTGACGTTTCCGTCGGGCGTCACCGTGACCGGCCTCGGCGGCGAGGCCCGCTGCATGACGTGCCACCAAGGCCGCGCCGCCGGCAAGACCGTGGACGCCGCGATCGTCGCCGCCAACGTGAAGAGCGACGACGACGTGAGCGCGGCGCTCAGCTTCCAGAACATCCACTACTATCCGGCGGCGGCGACGTTGTTCGCGGGCGTCGCCAAGGGCGGGTACCAGTACGCGGGCCAGGTCTACGACGTGCGCTTCCGCCACGTCGATGGCATGAACACCTGCACCGGCTGCCACGATCCGCACTCCTTGAAGGTCCGCTTCGATCAGTGCGCCACCTGCCATACCGGCGTGACCGACGTCGCGAGCGCGCACAAGATCCGCATGATGTCGTCGATCGGCCGCGACTACGACGGCGACGGCGACACGTCGGGCGGCATCTACGACGAGCTCGTCGGCCTCCGCGGCAAAGCGCTGAAGGCCGTACAGACCTACGGCCGCGAGCACCACACGCCCCTCTGCTACGACACGAACACGTATCCGTACTGGTTCGTCGACACTGACGGAGACGGAGCGTGCGGCGCCGCCGAGACGCAGGCCGCGAACGCCTTCAAGAGCTGGACGCCGCGCCTCCTGCGCGCCACCTACAACTTCCAGCTCGCGACGAAGGACCCCGGCGCCTTCGCGCACAACGCCAAGTACATCTTCGAGCTGCTCAACGACTCGATCACGGATGTCAATACGGCGCTCGTCGTGAAGGTCGACATGTCGAAGGCCGTGCGCACGGACTACGGGCACTTCGACGGGGCCAGCGAGGCGGCGCGCCACTGGGACTCGAACGAGCAGGTCGACGCGAGCTGCTCGTCGTGCCATGGCGGCCAGGACGGCTTTCGCTTCTACCTCCAGTACGGCGTCGGCAAGGTCGTGACCGAGACCGCCAACGGCCTCGAGTGCGGGACGTGCCATGACAAGCTGACCGGCAGCTTCGACGTCGCGATGGTCCCGTCGGTGACGTTCCCGTCCGGCATCGTGCGCAAAGAGCCAGGACACGACAACCTCTGCGAGACGTGCCACCGGGGACGCGCCGCCAAGGTCACCGTCGACGCGGCGATCGCCTCGGGGAAGCTGGGCTTCGTCAACGTTCACTATCTGCCCGCGGGCGCGACGAAGCTCGGGACGGCGGCGCAGGGCGGCTATGAGTACGCTGGCCAATCGTACGCCGGCCCACTCACGCACATGGGCGGCACGCAGTGCACCTCGTGCCACGATCCGAAGGGCAGCCACCACACCTTCGAGATCGCCGACGCGTGGGAGGGCACGTGCAAGACGTGCCACGCCGACGCCGACGGCAACCCGAAGCTGATCCGACAGATCCACCTCGCGGACTACGACGGCGACGGCAACACGCAAGAGACGCTCTCCGCCGAGATCGACGGGCTGGCCGCGCGCGTGCTCTCCGCCATGCAAGGCGCCGTCGCTGCGCCGGGCCCCTGCTATGCCCCTGACGCCTACCCGTACTTCTTCAAGGACACGAACGGAGACAAGTCGTGCTCGACGGCGGAGACGGCGGCGACCAACGCCTTCACGGCTTGGACGCCTGGCCTCGTGAAGGCGGCGTACAACTACCAGCTCTCGCGCACGGACCCGGGAGCCTGGGCGCACAACTTCGCCTACGTGGGCGAGCTCCTCTTCGACAGCATCGCCGACCTCGGCGGCGACGTCTCGAAGCTCACGCGCCCCTGAAGAACGTCTTCGAGCCCACGACATCCGCTGGAACGCGCGCTCTCGAGCCCTGATGGACGCGGCCGGCCGGACCAGGCACTTCGTTCACCCACGAGGCTTCGCCGCGTCCGATGGCGCTCGCCGACGCTCACGCCGCCACGCCGCCGGCGACGCACCCACGATCCGTCGAAAAGCCCGGGAGAAAGCCGCCTCGTTTTCGTACCCGACCTCGAGCGCGACATCGATCACCTTCGCGTCCGAATCGCGCAGGCGCGCAGAGGCGAGCTGCATCCGCCAGCTCGCGAGGTACTGCATGGGAGGCTGGCCGATGAAGTGAGCGAAGCGGTCGTGCAGCGCCGAACGCGAGAGCCCCGCTCGCGCTGCGAGCCGCTCCAGCGTCCACGGCTCCGCGGGCTTGCCGTGTAGGAGCGCCAACGCCCGCCCCACGGCCGCGTCGCGCATTCCAGCCAGCCAACCGGTCTGGTTCGGCGCCAGCTCGTCCGCATAGCGACGAAGAATCTCCACGAAGAGCATCTCGCTCATGCGCTCCAGCACCGCCTCCCCGCCGGGGCGCTTCCTATCGGACTCTTCGACGACGGCACGCAAGAGGCCGCCGATCCATGACGTCTCCTCGCGAGCGATGCCGCGCATGTGTAGCGCGCGCGGCATCGCGGCGAGCAGCGGATTGAACGGCCGCGCATCGCACCCGAGAAAGCCACACACGAGCGTCGTCTCACCGGTACCGCCGCCGTCGAGACGCGCCGTCGTCACCCCTTGCGCGCCGACGCCGATCGAGAACGGAAGCTGCGGCGGTCTCGGCTTGAAGACGGAGCTCGCGTCCTCGGTCTCGGCGCGAAGACCTGGGGCGCTCGACATGACGTGGTGGTCGCCCTGCGGGAAGATCACGACGTCCCCCTCGTCCAGGCGGATCGGCTCCTGCCCGACGATGGCGGCCCAGCAGCCACCGCGCGCGACGACGTGGAACTCCATCATGTGTTCGACGCTCGGCAGAATGGCCGGAATGATCGTCTTCGCGGCCGGCGCCTCGGCCACCCACGGTGCCGTGCCCTCGACATAGAAGAAGATCGCGCCGCGCAGGCGCACGGCTCGCAACAGGTCGGAGAGCGCATCGCCGTTCATCGCCGGGCGATATTGGACGAACGGCACAATTTTGGCGACGTCCGGCGGGGCTTCCCGGGCCGGAAACGGTCACCTTCTCCCTCGTGAGCCAATGAGCTCACACCCCCAACATGGAGAACGAGACCATGCACGCCACCAACCCTGCGAATCCTCCGACTGCCTCTGGCCCTGACTATGCGGCCATCAAGACCCGGCAACGAGCCACCTGGGCCACCGGTGATTACGGTCGAATCGGCGTCACCCTGCAGATCGTCGGCGAGGAGCTCTGCGAGTCTGCCGGCGTGTCGGCGGCCGACCGCGTGCTCGACGTCGCCGCGGGCACGGGGAACGCGTCTCTCGCGGCCGCGCGGCGCTTTGCCGACGTGACGGCGACCGACTACGTCCCCGAGCTGCTCGAGCAGGCGCGGCGGCGCGCCGAGACCGATGGGCTGACGCTCGTCACGCAGGTCGCCGACGCCGAGGACCTTCCGTTCAGCGACGGCTCGTTCGACGTCGTCCTCTCGACGTTTGGCGCGATGTTCTCGCCCGACCACCGGCGTACGGCGGGCCAGCTCCTGCGCGTCACGAAGTCCGGAGGTCGCATCGGCATCGCGAACTGGACCCCGGACGGATTCATCGGACAGCTCTTCCGGCTGATCGGCGGCTTCGTCCCGCCGCCGGCGGGGCTCGCTTCTCCCGCCGAGTGGGGCAAGGAGACGCGGATCGTCGAGCTGTTCGGTCCCTTCGCCCGCGACATCCGCGCGCAGACGAAGCAGTTCAGCTTCAACTACCGGTCTGCGGAGCACTGGATCGAGCATTTTCGAACCTTCTACGGCCCGGTCAACAAGGCCTTCGCTGGCCTCGACGCCGCGAACCAGCGGGCCCTCCACGGCGGCATCGCCGCGCTGATCGAACGCCACGACCGCGGCGGGCGCAGGGCCCTCGTGGTGCCGAGCGACTACCTCGAGGTCGTCATCACGAAGGCGTGATCTCCGACGGCCGGGATCGGGGCGCGCCAGCGCCGACTGGCGCGCCCGCGGCCACGAACGCGTTCCCACATCCTTCAGGAGCTCCTCATGAACACCCACCTCGCGTCTGCCCTCGAACCTTCCACCCCGTCCGTGACAAGAGCTGGCGGCGGCGCGCTGAGCCGCGCCGGGATCCTGGTCTACGGCATCGGGTCCTACGCGATCGGCGTGGCAGCGCTGGTCAGCCTGATTCTCGTGATGCTCGGCGCGCTCCCCTTCACGGGCGGCCCCATGCGCATCGGGAGCTCCGCGCTGGCCGCGCTGTTCGACGTCGGCTTGCTCGTCGCGTTCGGGCTGCAACACAGCCTGATGGCGCGGGCGAGCTTCAAGGAGCGCTGGGCGCGCGTCATCCATCCGTCGATGGAGCGGTCGACCTACATGCTCGCGACCGGGCTCGTGCTCGTGCCCGTGCTGTTGATGTGGCAGCCGCTGCCCAGAGTGCTCTGGTCGGTCAATGCGTCGCTCGGCCGACGCGCGTTGACCGGCATCGCAGTCCTCGGCTGGGCGTACCTCTTCGCCGCCAGCTTCGCGATCGATCACTTCGAGCTCTTCGGGCTGCAGCAGGTGTGGCGCGGCTTTCGCGGGAAGCCGCCCGTCCCGGTGCCGTTCCGCGCGCGCTGGATGTACCGGTTCGATCGTCACCCGATCATGACGGGCCTTCTCATCGGCCTGTGGGTGACGCCCGACATGACCGTGGGTCGCTTGCTCTTCGCCGCGGCATCTTCGATCTACGTCGTCATGGGCGTGCACTTCGAAGAGCGTTCGCTCCGACGACAATGGGGCGGCGTCTACGAAGCGTATCGGCGGCGCGTGGGCACGATCGTGCCCCTTCCGTGGTCCCGGTAGACGGCTCCCTCCCTGCAGGGGCTCGCGGCGCGTCCCGCGACGTCGCTTTCGCCCGGGGGCCCTCGCAGAGCTACGAATGCGCTCGGTGCGGCACATGAATGCGAACGACCAGACGCACGACGCCCTGAGGACGATCCTGCAAGGGACGGCGCGCGAGACGGGCCAAGGGTTCTTCACGGCGCTCGTCGAGAACCTGACCCGCGCGATGGGCACCCACGGCGGCTGGGTCACCGAGTACTTGCCCGAGCCGTCGCGCCTGCGTGCGCTGGCGTTCCGGTTCGGCGACGACTGGATCCAGGACTTCGAGCACCAGGTCGAGGGCTCGCCGTGTCAGGTGGTGATCGAGGGGAAGCGCCTCGTGCACTACCCCGACCGCGTGCTGGAGCTCTTCCCCGGCGACGCGGATCTGCAACGCATGGGCGCCGTCAGCTACATGGGCGTGCCTCTGACCGATCTGGACGGCACCATCTTGGGTCACCTCGCCGTCATGGACCGGCGGCCCATGCCGCCCCCGGCGGACGGCGTGACGGTGTTCGAGATCTTCGCGGGTCGCGCCGCGGCCGAGCTCCGCCGGCTCCGCGCCGAGCGGCAAGCGCGGGAGCGTGAGGCGGAGCTGGGCGGGCTGGTCGAGAGCGCCATGGATGCGATCGTGCAGCTGGACGGCGGGCTGCGGGTGACGCGCGCAAACCCGGCGGCAGAGCGGCTGTTCGGATCAGCGGTGGCCACCGCGGGCGCGCCCCTCGCCGAGCTGCTCGAGGGCGACGACGCCGGGCGGCTCGAACGGCTGGCACGCGAGCTGGCTGACGCGACGGGCGCCGCCACCGCGCGCAGCCGCTGGATCGCGGGCGGGTTGACGGGACGCTCCAGCGACGGCGGCTTCTTCCCCGCCGAGGCGACGCTGTCCACTTTCGAGCTGCACGGGAACCGGCGCTTCACGCTCATCCTTCGCGACGTCGCCGAGCGCGAACAGGCGCAGCGGCGTATCCAGACGCTGACCCGCGAGACCGAGTACCTGCGCAGCGAGCTGCGGGAGATCGGGCGCTCGGGCGAGATCGTGGGCCAAAGCGCGAGCCTGGCGCAGGTGCTCGTCGATCTCGACCAGGTCGCGCCCACCGAGACCACGGTGCTGATCCTCGGCGAGACCGGCACGGGCAAAGAGCTGTTCGCGCGGGCCCTGCACGGGGCCAGCCGGCGGCGTGACGCTGCCCTCGTCAAGGTGAACTGCGCGGCCATACCGGCCGCCCTCATCGAGAGCGAGTTCTTCGGCCACGAACGAGGCGCTTTCACGGGCGCGACGGGCAAGCGCGACGGGCGGTTCGCGCTCGCCGACGGCGGCACCATTTTCCTGGATGAGGTTGGCGAGCTACCGATCGATCTGCAGGGCAAGCTGCTCCGCGTCCTGCAGGAGGGCGAGTTCGAGCCCGTGGGAAGCTCACGCACGCGGAAGGTCGACGTGCGCGTGGTCGCCGCGACGAACCGCGACCTCTACCGAGACATCGCCGCGGGGCGCTTCCGCGAGGATCTCTACTACCGGCTGGCCGTCTTCCCCATCACACTGCCGCCCCTGCGCGAGCGTGGAGAAGACGTCGTCCTGTTGGCGGGCGAGTTCGCGCGCCAGTTCGCGGCCCGCATGAACCGCCGCATCGCCCCGCTGACGCCCGAGATGGCCGCGCGCCTGCGCGCGTACCCCTGGCCCGGCAACGTGCGCGAGCTTCAGAACGTGATGGAGCGCGCCGTGATCACGGCGCGGGACGGCCAGCTCAACCTCGATCGGGCGCTGCCCGCGTCCATTGGAGCCGAAAAGCCGGTCGCGGACGCCGCCGGCGACGGGGAGTTGCTGAGCGCGGACGATCTGGCGCGCCTCGAGCGCGAGAACATCGTGAAGGCGCTCGAGCGTGCGGGGTGGCAAATCGCAGGCGATTCGGGCGCGGCCCGCCTGCTGGGCCTCGCGCCCTCGACGCTCTCGTCGCGCATGAAGGCGCTCGGCGTCCGTCGTCGGGGATGAGGCGTGGCGTCGTGACGAGATCTCGCG
>DASZUD010000035.1:0-20785 GCA_035548155.1 Polyangia bacterium | reverse complement strand
GTCCGTGCCCGTGCCGGCCGCGCCCGTCGTGCCGGCCTCGCCCGTCGTGCCCGCGTTACCACCGTCGCCCGCGGCGCCCGTCGTGCCGGCCGCGCCCGTCGTGCCCGCGCCCCCGTCGCTGCCCGTGCCGGCCGCGCCCGTCGTGCCCGCGGTGCCCGTCGTCACCTTCTTGTAGTCGTTCGTGATCGGGTCGTAGTTGATGTCGACCGCGGGATCGGCGCACGTCCCGCCGACGGTGCACTTCTGAGCGGTCGGGCAGTCGACGTCCTTGGCACACTGCACGCGGCACGTGAGATCGCGCCCGCACACCAACGGGCTCTCGCACTCGCTGTTGAGCGCGCAGTGCTTCTGGGCCACCTCGGTCGCGCGGCAGAAATTACCGCTGTCGTTCTTCACGCAGAGCTCGCCGGCGTTGCAGTCCTTCGAGCCGTTGTTGCAGGCGTTCACGCAGTAGCCGAGCGCGCACACGAGGTTGCCCGAGCAGTCGCTGCCGAGGACGCACTTGGGCGTCGGCTTCGCTCCCGATGAACCGCCGCAACCGTGCAGAACGCCGGCGGTGAAACTGGCCACGAATACGAGCGCGAGTAGGCTACTGGTACGCATCAACATCGACCTCCCCAAGGGTTGACAGGCTCAAAAGCGCGTAATTGATATCACGGGTCGTGCCGGCAACTCAACGGGCAGCCCGCGTGATTCGCGTCGTTCGTTAAACGCACGAAGGCCCCTTCGTTCCCGAAAATCCGACTCCGGATTTCGAGATCGTCAACCACGCGCGAAGCCCCCCTGGTGGGCGGCGGGGAGGTCAGCGCTTCGACTTGGTCGCGATCTGCGACAGGTCACGCACCGCGCCGCGCGCCGCGCTCGTCGTCATCGCGGCGTAGGCCTGCAGCGCCAGCGAGACCGTGCGATCGCGGTTCGGCAACCAGGCCGACGCGCCCTTGGCGTCCATCCTCTGGCGACGCGCCTCGAGCGTCGCGTCGTCGACGACGACGTCGATGCGGCGGTTCGGGATGTCGATGCGGATCTTGTCGCCCTCTTCGACGAGGCCGATCGCGCCGCCCTCGGCCGCCTCGGGCGACACGTGGCCGATGCTCAGGCCCGAAGTGCCTCCCGAGAAGCGCCCGTCGGTGATGAGCGCGCACGCCTTGCCGAGGCCCTTCCCCTTGAGGAACGACGTGGGGTACAGCATCTCCTGCATGCCGGGGCCGCCCTTCGGGCCCTCGTAGACGATGACGACGACGTCGCCGGCGACGATCTGGTCGGCGAGGATCGCGTCACAGGCCGCGTCCTGCGACTGGAACACGCGCGCGCGCCCCTCGAACTTCAGGATCGACTCGTCGACGCCGGCCGTCTTCACGATGCAGCCGTCGGCGGCGATGTTGCCGTAGAGCACGGCGAGGCCGCCGTCCTTGCTGTAGGCGTGCGCGATGTCGCGGATGCAGCCCTTCTCGACGTCGAGATCGGGCTCTTTGAAGTACTTGTCCTGCGAGAAGGCCACCTGCGTGGGCACGCCGCCAGGCGCCGCGAGCGCGCGCTGCTTCGCCTCGGCCGTCGCCGACTTCCGGTGCAGATCATTCGCCTCGATCGCCTCGCCCATCGACGCCGCGTGCACCGTGCGCGCCTCGCGCTGGATGAGCCCCGCCGTCTCCAGCTCGCCGAGAATCGTGAAGATGCCGCCCGCGCGGTGCACGTCCTCGACGTGGTAGTGGCCCGCCGGCGCGACCTTGCAGATGTTCGGCACCTTGCGCGACAGGCGATCGATGTCCTTCATCGTGAAGTCGACGCCCGCCTCGTGCGCGATCGCCAGGATGTGCAGCACGGTGTTCGTCGAGCCGCCCATGGCGATGTCCAGCGCCATCGCGTTCTCGAAGGCCGCCTTCGTCGCGACGCTGCGCGGGAGCACCGAGGTGTCGCCGGCCTCGTAGCAGCGCTTCGCCATGTCGACGATGCGCTTCGCCGCGCTCTCGAACAGCTCCCAGCGGCGCGCGTGGGTCGCCAGCAGCGTGCCGTTGCCCGGCAGCGCCAGGCCCAGCGCCTCGTTGAGGCAGTTCATGCTGTTGGCCGTGAACATGCCCGAGCACGAGCCGCACGTCGGGCACGCCGACCGCTCCATCTCGCCGAGCTCGGCGTCGCTGACCTTCGAGTCCGAAGCCGCGATCATCGAGTCGATGAGGTCCAGCTTGCGGACGAGCGCCTTGCCGTCGCGATCGTGCGTGCCGACGAGCTTGCCGGCCTCCATGGGGCCGCCCGAGACGAAGATCGTCGGGATGTCGAGGCGCATCGTCGCCATCAACATGCCGGGCGTGATCTTGTCGCAGTTCGAGATGCAGACCAGGGCGTCGGCGCAGTGCGCGTTCACCATGTACTCGACGCTGTCGGCGATGAGATCGCGCGACGGCAGCGAATAGAGCATCCCGCCGTGGCCCATCGCGATGCCGTCGTCGACGGCGATCGTGTTGAACTCGACGCCCCACCCGCCCGCGGCGTCGATGACCTTCTTCACGCGCTGGCCGACGTCGTGCAGGTGCACGTGGCCGGGCACGAACTGCGTGAAGCTGTTGGCGATCGCGATGATGGGCTTGTCGAAGTCGGCGTCCTTCATGCCGGTGGCGCGCCAGAGCGAGCGCGCTCCGGCCATGTTTCTGCCCTTCGTCGACGTGCTGCTGCGATAGCCGGCCATAATCATCGTTTCATACCAGAAAAGGGGTGGGCCGTATTAATAGGAGCGGCGCGCTAGGTCAGGTGATATCCTGATCTGCAGTGGCGCTTACATACGCGGCAAGCTCTGCCTTCCGAAGAGATGTCGAATCTCGTGTTTCGGCTTACTTCGAAGCCAACGGTCTCGACCGGAGAGGCTGCCGTCGGATGTTACTGAAGACGGTGACCATCTTCGCGTGGTTGGCGGCCTCGTACCTCGGGCTCGTGTTTCTCGCGACGACCTGGTGGCAGGTGCTGCCGCTCGCGACGTCCCTCGCCCTCGCGATGGCCGCCGTCGGGTTCAACGTCATGCACGACGGAGGTCACGGCTCCTATTCGCGGCACCGCTGGCTCAACAAGGTCGCGTCGCTGTCGCTGAACGTCGTGGGCGGGTGCTCCTACTTCTGGCACTTCAAGCACAACATCGCCCACCACAGCTTCACGAACGTCACCGGCTCGGACGACGACTTCAACGTCGGCCCCGCGGGGCGGCTCTCGCCGCGCGATGCTCACCGACCGTTCCATCGCTTCCAGCACATCTACATCTGGGCGCTGTACGCGCTGCTCGCGATCGAGTGGCAGACGACCGGAGACTTCCGGACGATGCTCAAGCCCGGCGTCGCCGACACGGCCTACGCTCGCCCGCGCGGTTGGGAGCAGGTCTACTTCTGGGTCGGCAAGGCGCTCTTCTACACGCTGGCGTTCGTGATCCCCTTGCTTCACCACGGCGTGCTCACCGTGGTGGGCGTTTACCTTTATACGGGCGTCGTGCTCGGGTTGACGCTGGCGACGGTGTTCCAGCTCGCGCACTGCGTGCAGGAGGCGGCCTTCCCCGCGCCCATCAGCGACACGCGCAAGATGGCCAGCGACTGGTTCACGCATCAGGTCGAGACGACCGTCGACTTCGGCCGTGGCAACCGAGTCCTGACCTGGTACGTCGGCGGACTGAACTTCCAGATCGAGCACCACCTCTTTCCGAAGGTGTGCCACCTGCATTACCCGGCGATCTCACCGCTCGTCGAGGCCGCCTGCCGCGACCACGGCGTGCGCCACTCCTCGCACCCGCGCATGATCGACGCGCTGCGCTCGCACGTCCGGTTCCTCAAGCAGCTCGGCAGCGGCGCCGCCACGGGCCAGGCGTAGCGGCGCGGCGCCGTCCGCGCTTCAAACGCCGGCGCCGATTTCGCCGGCGGCGCTCGCTTCAGCAGAAGGGTACGCGACAGTTCGCGCGCCCACCGCGGTCAACGTCCACTCGACGATGTCCAGCTTGAAGCCCAGCGCCTCCTCCGCCTGCTGAACGGTCAGCATCTGCCAGGACAGGCGCGTGCGGCTGTCGCTCGCGAGCGCGCCCGCGCACGGCGTCGTGAGGCGCACGCCCCGCCCCAGCTTCTCGACCAACCCCCCCGAGGGAAGGCGGATGATCCTCATCTCCATGATCACGCTCCCGTGACCATGGAAACACGCGGCGCCAGGACCGCAAGAAAAGCGCTGTTTGGACGGCGTCGTTCGCGACCGGGGCGCGTCGACGTCATTCGACGGTGCGCCCTCGGAAGCGGCGCATGCCGGGAGGCGCGACGCCGGATCCGCGCTGCGCCGCGGCCGCGGGTGCGGGCGCCTCCGGCAGCGGCGCCTGCGCGGCGAGCTCCAGCGTCGGCGCCAGGCGGCGGGCGACCAGGTTCGCGGCCATGCGCAGCGCCGGCATGTTCACGGTCCCCTCGGCGACGATGCAGAGCATGCCGGCGCCCAGCGCCTTGAGGTACAGCTTGTGGTCGCGGAAGCGCAAGACGGCGACGTCGAGGCGATCGCCCACGGCCGCGAACGTGTCACGCAGGCGCGTGAGGCGGCCGCTCGCCTCGGCGAGCGCCGTGTCGTCGAACATGGCCGGGATCTCGCGCGCGATCAGGCGGCCGTCGTCGGTGAAGACGAAGCTGCCCATGATGCCCGCCACGTCCTTCAAGGTCCCGAGGCTCGTGACGAGCTCACCGGCGGCGCCCATCACAGGCCCAGCCTCTCGCGCAGCGCCTGCAGGTTCAGATCGGCGCGGGGGCGCAGCGCGACGACGTCGCCGTCGCCCTCGGTGAAGACGAGGAAGCGATCGCTCCCGAACGTACACTCGAGCGCCACGAACTCCTCGAGGCCCAGCAGCTCACCCGTGAGCTGCACGAGCCGGTGCGCGTAGGCCGTCGCCTCGGCGAGCTCGTCGCTGCCGCCCTTGTTGCGCAGCAAGGCGCCCTGCGACGACAGGCGCAACATGACAGGGAAGTCCGTCCCGCTCTCGGCGCGTGGGCCGAGCGGCTGCGGCGGTGTTTGATCCGAGTTCGTCGGGTTGATCGGATTGCGCATGCTCATCGTGCTGTCCTCCTGCGCTGGCCCCTGCCCCGCCCCGCCGTCCGGCGCCTCCACCAAGTCCTGCTCGAGCTCCAAGATCTGGACGTCCTCGAGGTCCTCGAGCGCGTCCTCGACGGCGGCGTCGACCGCGCGCGACGGGAAGGCGACGAGGTTCGACGCGCGCTGGGCGTCGCGCTGCTGCTCGTCGCCGTACTTGGCCGCGTGCAGCAGCAGGCTCTCGTGCGACATGTCGATCGTGGGCGCGCTCGGCCAACTGCGGGTGCTGGGCTGGAACGTCCCGTGGGTCCAGCCCAGGATCTCGAAGGCAGCCTCCTGTCCGCGGTGACGCTGGGTCGAGGCGTGCACGACGCGCCCGCCGTCGAAGTAGAGATAGCCCACGCCTCCCTCGCCCGTGACCTCGACCACGAGGCGCGAGCGCGCGAGGCACTCCATCTGCACGAGGTCCCAGAGGCTCGCGCCCTCGAGCTTGGCGTGGAAGCCGACGGCGGGCTCGGACGCGGCGGCCCCGGGCTCCAAGCTCCGCTTCGCGCCGCTGCTCATTCGCCCACCTCCGCCGCGTAGCCCTCGATGCCCATCTCGGGAACGTCGAGACCAACCCGCTCGTCCTCGGCCGGCACGCGCGCCGGCGTGAACGCGCCGAGGATCTTGAACGTCAAGAAGGTGAACGCCCCCACCCACGCCACGCACGTGAGCACGCCGATGCACTCGGCCAGCAGCTGCCCACCGTCGCCGTAGAGCAGGCCGCGCACGGGCCCCGCGACGCCGTTCCAGCCGTCGCCGTAGCGCCCATCGGCGAAGAGGCCGAGCGAGATCACGCCCCATGCGCCGCACACGCCGTGCACCGACGACGCGCCCACGGGATCGTCCACCTTCAGCGCCGTCTCGATGAACAGCGCGGAGACGACCACCAGGACGCCGGCGACGAGGCCGATGAAGATCGACGCGGGTGCCGTCACGAACGCGCACGGCGCCGTGATGGCCACCATGCCCGCGAGCATGCCGTTGCAGAGCATGCTGACGTCGGGCGTGCCGAAGCGGACGCGCAGGTAGACGTAGGCCCCGAACGCGCCGGCCGCCGAGGCGAGCATCGTGTTCACCGCCACGATGGCGATGCGCGTGTCGCTGCCCGAGAGCGTGGATCCCGGATTGAAGCCGAACCAGCCGAACGCGAGGATGAACGTGCCGAGCACCACCATCGGCACGTTGTGCGCCGGGATGGGGCGCGGCTTGCCGTCGAGGCCGTACTTGCCGATGCGCGGCCCCAGCATCTTCGCGCCCACGAACGCCGCGACGCCGCCCACCATATGGACGACCGAGCTGCCCGCGAAGTCCACGTGGCCGTGCCCGAGGCCGAAGTTCTTGCCCAGCTGCGAGAGCCAACCGCCGCCCCACACCCAATTGCCGAACACGGGATACATGATCGTCGACAGCACGAAGCTGAACGCGATGAAGGAGGAGAACCGCCAGCGCTCGGCCATGGCGCCCGTCGGGATCGTGGCCGCGGTGTCCATGAACACCATCTGAAACAGGAACAGCGCCGCGACGGGCGCCGTGTAGACGGCGGGCGACAGGAAGAACCCGTGCGTGCCGAAGAGCCCGAATTCGTGGCCCGCGACCGTGACGGCGAACTCGCGCGAGAGCGTGGCGTCGTTGCCGAACGTCGACAACGCTCCGACGCCGCCCATCTGCAAGCCGAACCCGATTGCCCAGAACCCCAGCACGCCGATCGAATAGACGAGGAAGTTCATCCCCATCGTGTGCGCGACGTTCTTCGCGCGCGTCAGCCCGGTCTCGACGAGGGCGAACCCCGCCTGCATGAACATGACGAGAAAGCCCGTCACCAGCGTCCAGACGATGTTCAGCGCCGTCTGGCCCGCGAGCACCAGCTGCTTCGTGTCCGCGAGCTCCTTCGTGAGCTCGGCAATCGTCGGTTCCGCCACCCGTGACCTCGAGGCCACACTGGCAGAAAAACGGTCAAGGCCCGGTTTCCGCTGGGCGAACTATTAGTAGCTTCTTCCGTCCCCTTTCCGGGGTTGCGGCGCCAGAGCGAGCGACGCGAGCCCCAGCGTCGGGAGGCCCGGCTTCGCCGGGCCGGGCCTCCTCGAGCTCGGGGGCGCGAGCGCCCAACCGCTTTTAGCGGTCGACGCGCGCGCCGCCGCCCTTCATGGCCTTCTCGACCTCGGCGAGCGACGCCATCGACGTGTCGCCCGGGGTCGTCATGGCCAGCGCGCCGTGCGCCGCGCCGCAGTCGACGGCGAACTGTGGGCCCTTGCCCGCGAGGAAGCCGTAGACGAGGCCCGACGCGAACGAGTCGCCGCCGCCGACGCGGTCGAAGATCTCCAGGTCGTCGCGCTTCATCGACTCGTAGAGCTTGCCGTCGGCGTAGCAGATGGCGCTCCAGTCGTTGACCGTGGCCGTCTTCGCGTTGCGCAGCGTGGTCGCCACGACCGAGAAGTTCGGGAACGTCTTGCGCGCCGTCTCGATCATCTTGCCGAACGCGGCGATGTCGTGGTGGGCGAGGTTCTCGTCCGCGCCCTCGACCGCGAAGCCGAGCGCCGCCGTGAAGTCCTCCTCGTTGCCCAGCATGACGTCGACGTACTGCGCGAGGTTGCGGTTCACCTGCTGCGCGCGGTCCTTGCCGCCGATGCCCTTCCACAGCGACTCGCGGTAATTGAGGTCGTACGAGATGATCGTGCCGTACTTCTTGGCGGCCTTCATGGCCTCCTCGGCGACGCCCGCGGTCGACTCGGACAGGGCCGCGTAGATGCCGCCCGTGTGCAGCCAGCGCACGCCGTCCTTGCCGAACAGCTTGTCCCAGTCGATCTCACCGGGCTTCATCTGGCTGGCGGCCGTGTTGCCGCGGTCGGAGCAGCCGACGGCGCCGCGCACGCCGAAGCCGCGCTCGGTGAAGTTCAGGCCGTTGCGGACGTTGCGGCCGATGCCGTCATACTTCACCCACTTGACGTACGACTGGTCGACGCCGCCCTGGTAGATGAAGTCCTGGATGAGGCGGCCGATGGGGTTGTCGGCGAACGCCGTCACGACGGCCGTGTCCAGGCCGAAGCAGCGCTTGAGGCCACGCGCGACGTTGTACTCACCACCGCCCTCCCAGGCCTGGAACTGGCGCGTCGTCGACACGCGGCCGTCGCCCGGATCGAGGCGCAGCATGATCTCGCCGAGCGAGACGAGGTCGAAACGGCAGTTGGCTTTGGGCTTGATGTTCAAGGGCATGGGCGTGACCTCTTCGATTGCGTTGGGTGGGAATCGGCGTCACCAGCTGTGCATGGTGCCGTCGAGCTTGCGGGCGACCGGAAGGTACGCCCGTTCATACGGGTAATGTGCGGCGAGCGTCTCGTCGATCTCGACGCCGAGCCCGGGCTTGTCGCCGGGGTAGAGCGCGCCTTTGTTGAAGGAGTAGGCGTGCGGGAAGACGCGATCGGTCTCGTCGCTGTGCCGCATGTACTCCTGAATGCCGAAGTTGTGGATCGCGAGATCGAGGTGCAGCGACGCCGCGAGGCACACGGGGCTGAGGTCGGTGGCGCCGTGCGCGCCCGTCTTGACGTTGTAGAGCTCGGCGACGTTGGCAATCTTGCGCACGTGCGTGAGGCCGCCGGCGTGCACCACGGTGGTGCGCACGTAGTCGATCAGCTGGTTGCGCAGCAGCGACTCGCAATCGTGGATCGAGCTGAAGATCTCGCCGATGGCGAGGGGCGTCGTCGTGTGCTGGCGAACGAGGCGCAGGTTGTCCTGCAGCTCGGCCGGCGTCGGATCTTCCATCCAGAAGAGGTGGTAGGGCTCGAGCGACTTGCCGAGGCGCGCGGCCTCGATGGGCGTCAGGCGGTGGTGCACGTCGTGCAGGAGGTGCACGTCGGGGCCCACCTCCTTGCGGACGGCGGCGAAGAGCTGCGGCGCGACGTCGAGGTACTTCTCGCTCGACCACCCGAACTCGGGCGGGCGGCCGCGCTCGGCGGGCTCGTAGCTCATCGTGCCGCGGCCGATGCCGTAGACGCCCTCCAGGCCCGGGATCCCCGACTGCACGCGCACGGCCTTGTAGCCGAGGTCGACGTAGTGCTTCACGGCGCGCACCGCTTCGTCGATGTCCGCTCCATTCGCGTGGCCGTACACCATGACGTCGTCGCGCGAGCGCCCGCCCAGCAGCTGGTACACGGGCACGTCGAGCGCCTTGCCCAGGATGTCCCACAGCGCGCAGTCGACGGCGCCGATGGCCGTCATCGTCACGGGCCCGCGGCGCCAGTACGCGCCTTTGTAGAGGTACTGCCACGTGTCCTCGATGCGGCGCGCGTCGCGCCCGATGAGCAGCGGGATGACGTGCTCCTCGAGATAGGCGACCACGGCGAGCTCACGCCCGTTCAGCGTCGCGTCGCCCAGACCGTGGATGCCGTCCTCGGTCGTGATCTTCAGCGTGACGAAGTTCCGTCCGGGGCTGCAGACGATGACCTTGGCGTCGACGATCTTCATTGGGGGGCCGGCCGCGCGTGGCCAACGGCGGCCTAGGATTCCCGCCCCGGGGCGGGGCCGTCAAGGATGAACGGCCAGCGTGAACGGCGACCCTGGGCCGACCAAGTCTCGCAGCGAGCCATGCCGCCACGGCTCAGGCTACCGACCCGCCGCATCGAGCAGCGACAGGTCCTGGAATCCCGCGGCCATGGCGACGTCCATCGTCCGAACCAGCGTGTCGAAAACGATGCCGTCCTCGGAGAGCACCTGGAGGTCGCTCGCGTCGGGGTGCGCCGCTTTGACGCCCTTGAGCTCGTCCGCGAGCCGCGCGTAGTCGTAGGTGCCCGCGCGCTTCGGGATCGGTTTCTGGTCGTCCTTCACGATGACGTTGAAAGACTCCGCGGAGACGAGCACGGCCACGCGCAGGTGGTCGGAGATCGCCGCTTCGTCGCCTTGCCCCTGCCCGCGCTGCGCGACGGAGAGGCGTGCGAGCTGTGACCAGACGGCGGTGATGAGCAGGAACGCCACCATGCAGGTGAGAAGATCGATGTATGGAACCAGGTTCAGGTCGGCGTCGACAGCCTTGCGGCGCCCTTTCCCGTCGCTGCCCAGCGATACACCCATGGCCATGCCTCCGGTTTTGCCGCGACGTCATCGCGCGTGCTCGCGAGCGCCGGCTGTTGCGCCGTGCGCGCTCGCGCTATCGAAGGACAGCGGCTGCGGGCGCAGGTTCCCGCGGAACGATCAGGGCACGGCCGACGCGGGCGCCGAGGGCGCCGTTCCGCAGTCGCACGGCGCGTAGCTCGCGCCGTCGGGCTGGCAGGACTGGCCGCCGCGACAACCGGCGGGGCCCACGCACGCTTGGGTCGAGCCGGGAATGCAGGCGCGGCTGGGCGCCGCCGGGGCGCTCGGTGCCGGCGCGGGCGCGGGGCAGAGCGGCTCCGCGAGGAGCTTCTGGTTCTCGGCGCCCAGCACGCGCGCCGTTCCGCAGCGCACGTACGCCTCGCTGCTCGGGAACTGCTCGGCGGTGTCCGAAGGCAGGCCCTTGAATTCGGGGTCGTCGACCGCGCGCAAGACGGCGTACTTGACGCGGCCGCACAGCTTGGCCGCCTCGAGCAGGCACTCGGGCAGTGGAGCCTTGCACTTGAGGTGAAGGATGCCGTCGTCGCGCTTTTCTAGAGCCACGCGCGCCCCGGTGCATGCGGCCAGTGAAAGCGCCGCGACGACGCAGGCAAGGAAGGGTCGGCGCTGGTGCTGATGCATCGCGCCCTTCGTACGCCAGATACGCGCGCACGGCAATCGCGGCGCGCTTGACCCGAACGCCGACCTCGCGGAACCTACATCGCTCGCGAAGGAGATCCCCCGCAATGGCCTCATCAGAAGACCCGCAGCTCAAGCTCAAGCAGTGGAAACCAACCAGGAAGTTCTTCGTCGGCATCGACTCCGACGGGTGCGCCTTCAACTCGATGGAGGTCAAGCACAACGACTGCTTCAGCGTCGCGCTCGTGCGTGAGTACGGCCTCGCCGCGATCTCGCGTCAGGTGCACGAGGCGTGGGACTTCGTGAACCTCTACTCCCAGAGCCGCGGCTGTAACCGCTTCAAGGCGATCCTGCTGGCCGTCGACCACCTGCGCGACATGCCGCGCGTCAAGCGCTCGGGCGTGAAGCTGCCGGCGCTGTCCGCGACCCGCGCCTGGGTGAAGACCGACAGCAACCTCTCGAACGCGCGCCTCAAGGAGGTCGCCGCCGCCGCGACGGGCGCCGACAAGGAAGAGCTCGACAAGCTGATGACGTGGTCGAAGCTCGTGAACAAGTTCGTCGAAGAGACGGTGCACCACCTGCCGCCGTTCCCGGGCCTGGTCGACGCGCTCAACAAGCTGAACGAGAAGGCCGACGTGCTGGTCGTCTCGGCGACGCCGGGCGAGGCGCTCATGCGCGAGTGGGCCGAGCACGGCATCGACAAGCACGTCGCTCTCATCGCCGGCCAGGAGATGGGCTCGAAAACCGAGCACCTCACGCTGGCCGCCAAGGGCAAGTACGACGCCGACCAGATCCTCATGGTGGGCGACGCGCCGGGCGACCTCAAGGCCGCGCGCGACGTGGGCGCCCTCTTCTATCCCATCAACCCCGGCGCCGAAGAGGCCTCGTGGGAGCGCTTCGTGAACGAGGGCATCGAGAAGTTCTTCTCGAAGAAGTACGCCGGCGAGTATGAGAAGTCGCTCATCGAAGAGTTCATGAAACTGCTCCCGCACAACCCGCCCTGGCAGATCGCCTAGGGCTCGCACGCTTCAGGAGAACGGAATGTCCACCCAAGGGAAATCTGAGTTCGGCGTCATCGGTCTGGCCGTCATGGGCCGGAACCTCGCCCTCAACATCAACGATCACGGCTTCTCGGTTGCTGCGTGGAACCTCGAGCAGCCGATGACCGAGAAGTTCCTGGCCGACAACCCCGGGCGCACGCTCACGGGCACGAAGTCGCTCGCCGAGCTCGTGGCCTCGCTGGAGAAGCCGCGCCGGATCCTCATGATGATCATGGCCGGCAAACCGGTCGACAGCGTGCTCGAGCAGCTGAAGCCCATCCTCGAGAAGGGCGACATCGTCATCGACGGCGGCAACACCCACTTTGAGGAGACGCGCCGCCGCGAGGCCGATCTTTCGAAGCTGGGCATCAACTTCGTGGGCATGGGCGTCTCGGGCGGTGAGGAAGGCGCGCGCCGCGGGCCCGCCCTCATGCCGGGCGGCACCGTCGAGGCGTGGAAGCGCCTCCAGCCCGTGCTGGAGTCGATCGCCGCCAAGACCGACTCGGGCCCGTGCGTGACGCACGTCGGCCCCGATGGCGCGGGCCACTTCGTGAAGATGGTCCACAACGGCATCGAGTACGGCGACATGCAGCTCATCGCCGAGGCGTACGACCTCATGTCGCGCGGCCTGGGCATGCCGGCGCCCGAGATCGGCGAGGTGTTCACGAAGTGGAACGAGGGCGCGCTGTCGTCGTTCCTCATCGAGCTCACGGGCCAGGTGCTCATGGTCAAGGATCAGGAGACGGGCAAGCCGCTCGTCGACCTGGTGCAGGACAAGGCCGGCCAGAAGGGCACGGGCAAGTGGACGGCCGAGCTGTCGCTGGACCTCGGCGTTCCGATCCCCACGATCACGGCCGCCATCGACGGCCGCGTGCTGTCGAGCATGAAGGATCAGCGCGTCGCCGCGAGCAAGCGCATCCGCGGCGTGGTCGGCAACCCGCCGCCCGCTTCGGAGAAGCAGGCCATGCTGGCCGCCATCCACGACGCGCTCCTCGCCTCGAAGATCTGCTCGTACGCGCAGGGCATGCAGCTCATCCGCGCGGGCAGCGACAAGTTCAAGTGGAACATCTCGATGAAGGAGATGGCCCGCATCTGGAAGGGCGGCTGCATCATCCGCGCGCGCCTGTTGGACAACATCATGAAGGCGTACGAGCGCACGCCCGACCTGCAGAACCTCCTCGTCGACGAGGACTTCGAGGGTCGGCTGTTCGCCGCGCAGGCGAACTGGCGCAAGGCGCTGGGCGTCGCGCAGAACCTCGGCATCCCCACGCCGTCGTTCTCCGCGAGCCTCGCGTACTTCGACAGCTACCGCACGGCGCGCCTGCCGCAGAACCTGACGCAGGCGCAGCGCGACGCCTTCGGCGCGCACACGTACGAGCGCACGGACCATCCCGAGCGCGGGTTCGTGCACAGCGAGTGGCTCAAGGGCTGACGCGGCCCACGAGGCTGCGCGCCTCGCCTTTCGAGACCCTCTCCCTCGCGTCGACTCGGCGGGGAGAGGGTTTTGTTTTTCTGCGGCTCAGCCCCCGGCGAACGACACGCGCAGCGCCAGGTACCCCGACAGGTACTGGTCGACCGCGCCGCCCGCCACGAACGCGGCGTTCGTCGAAACCGGGTTGAAGTCGAAGCCGTAGCGAAGCAGCTCGCCGCCGGCCACGACCGTGAACATCGGCGTGAGGCGGTACGCGAGCGACAGGCCCGCCTCGATCGACGACGTCTTGACCGTGTGAAACCACTGCTGGCCGAGCGAGCCCGTGTCGAACACGAGCCGCGTCCCCACGTGCGCGCCCAGCTCGACGACCTCGGCGAGGCGCAGCCGCACGTCGGCGCCGAGCTTCGCGAAGGTGTAGTCGACGTTCGGCACGGAGCCGGCGCCGGGGCCGGGATCCGTCGCCGTGACCTGGAACGTCTGCTTGCCGTACGCGGCGGTGAGGCCGATCTCGTGCTCGCTCACCGGAATGCGCACGCGCGCCCCGAGCTGCAGCTGCTGCGCGACGGTGTTGAAGGCCGCGCCGCCGTTCGGCGCCTCCGTCGACGTGCCGACGAGGCGCTCGTACTGCGCGACGAGGCCGATGTTCGCCGCGAAGCTGCGCGTCGCGAAGGCCGCCGGGTAGAGCGCGAGATCGAGGAACGGCGCGGGCGCCGACGGCAGCGCGTACGCGTACGGCTTCATGGCCGAAGGGTTGTAGTTCGAGAGCGGATCGTGAAAGTCGAAGTTCCGGTGGATCACGCGCGCGCCGGCCTCGAGCTCGAACGCGATGGGCGCGCCCGCGTCGTCCATCGTCACGCGCTTGGGCTTGCGGCGCACGATGGTCGACTCGCCGTCGCCGTCTTCGTCGCCGCGCGAGGCGCGCTTCGAGGACTCGCCTTCGTCCTCGTCTCCATCATTCGTATTCGTGGCCTGAGCCTTCTTCTTCTTCGGCGCCTCTTCGGGCTTCTCGTCGGCCTCGGCGGCCTCTCCGCCGCTGTCGTCATCGGCGTCGTCGGCCTTCTTGGCGGCGCCCGTGGCCTTCGAACCGGAGGACGGCTTGCTGGACGAGTGCTGCCCGGAGTGGTGCTTCTTGCCGGGCCACTTCTTCTTCGCGGCCGCCGCTGGCGAGGCCGTGCCGAGCACGAGAGAACCGAGCACGAGGCTCGAGACGAGGAAGACGCGGGAGAGGTGCTGCATGTCAAAAGTCTCTCTCAAAATTGCTCGAAAAGGCGACGGGTTTCGAACACGTCCGCGTGATTTTGTACGTGCGCCGATGCACGGCCGGCCGAGAGGTCGGCCCTTTTCTCTTCCTTTGCGGCGCTTGGGTGCATAGGGTTTGCGCCTCGGAAATCAGCATTCCCGAAAGGAGACGAACCAATGCCCATTAGCAAGGCAGCCGCCACGTGGCAGGGCGGCTTCAAGGACGGCAAGGGGACCATGAAGGGCGCGAACGCGCCCGAGGTCGGTTTTTCGGCGGGCACCCGCTTCGAGGGCCAGCAGGGCAGCAACCCTGAGGAGCTCATCGGTGCGGCGCTCGCGGGCTGCTTCTCGATGGCGCTCACGGTGGGCCTCGAGAAGGCGGGCCTCAAGCCCAGCCGCATCGACACGTCGGCCGAGGTCAAGCTCGAGAAGCTCGAGGCGGGCTTCACGATCACGACGATCGACCTCGTGACGAAGGCCGTGGTGCCGGGCGCCGACGCCGCCAAGTTCCAGGAGGTGGCCGAGGCCACGAAGAAGGGCTGCCCGGTCTCGAAGGTCCTCGCGGCCGCGAAGATCAACCTCGAGGCTTCGCTCGAGGCCTGAGGCGCTCCACGGGGCCGAGCCGGGGCCTCGCCCGTCGGCTCGGCCTGTTTTTTGGGGCCCGCGCGCGCCGCCGCCCTCATCTGCTACTTTGCAACGGTGACCACCACCGGCGACGTCGTGCAGCGCACGAAGGCCCTCGGCTTCCCCTGGGAGACCGACGATCCGTTCCTCTTCTGCGTCCACCACGACGACGCCTACCCGGCGGGCAACGAGCGCCTCGGGCCCGCGGCGTCGCTCGCGGGGCGAAACCTCGGCCAGGACTTCGAGGGCCACCCGCCCGGCTCGCAGGGCGGCTGGCGCATGTACCACGGCTCCGTCGTGCCGGGGTTCCCGCAGCACCCGCACCGCGGGTTCGAGACCGTGACGATCGTGCGCCGCGGCCTCATCGATCACTCGGACTCGCTGGGCGCGACGGCGCGCTTCGGCGGCGGCGACGTTCAGTGGGTGACGGCCGGCAAGGGCATCGTCCACTCGGAGATGTTCCCTCTCCTCGACCGCGCGGCGGCGAACCCGCTCGAGCTCTTCCAGATTTGGCTGAACCTCCCGCCCGAAGACAAGATGGTCGACCCGCACTTCACGATGCTGTGGCGCGAGGCCGTGCCCACGGTGGTCGCGCGCGACGGCGCCGGCAAGTGCGCCACCATCACGATCGCCGCCGGACAGCTGGGTGGCGCGAAGGCGCCGCCGCCGCCGCCGAAGTCGTGGGCCGCGCGGCCCGACAGCGATGTCGCGATCTGGACCATCAAGCTCGATCCGGGCGCTGCGTGGACGCTGCCGCGCGCGCTCCCGACCAGCAACCGGCGCCTCTACTTCTTCCGCGGCCGCAGCGTGCGCGTGGGCGGGCAGGAGATCCCCGCCTACCACTCGGCCGAGCTGCGCCCCGACGCCGACGCGCTCATCGAGAACGGGCCCGACGAGAGCGAGCTCCTCTTGCTGCAGGGGCGGCCCATCGCGCGGCCGGTCGTGCAGTACGGGCCGTTCGTCATGAGCTCGCGCGCCGAGATCCAGCAGGCGTTCACGGACTACCAGCGCACGCAGTTCGGCGGCTGGCCCTGGCCGGTGGACGACCCCGTGCACCCGCGCGAGGAGGGCCGCTTCGCCAAGCACGCCGACGGGCGCGTCGAGCGCATGGGCTGAATGCCCGTGTCGTCGTGACGTACATTCGCAGCGACAACGTCGCACGCGGCGCGTCGGCGGCCCTGGAGGGGCGACCGCTATGAGCCTCGGGCGGCGCAAGGTGCGGCTCGAGGAGGACTCGCGCTGGGTGTTCAACCGCATGGCCGACGTCTACGACGCGCGACCGCCCTACCCCGCGGCGCTGGTCGACGCGCTGGCGGCGTTGGCGCCCGCCGGCGGGCGCGTCGCCGACCTCGGCGCCGGCACGGGGCACCTCGCGCTGCCGCTCGCGGCGCGCGGCCTCGACGTCACGGCCGTCGAGCCGGCGCGCGCGATGCTCGAGCGGCTGCGCGCCAACGCCGAAGCAGCCGGCGTCGCCCTGCGGGCCGAGCACGCGACGGCCGAGGCGACGCCCATCGCCGCGAGCTCCGTCGACCTGGTCGTCGTCGCCGACGCGCTCCACTTCATCGACGCCGAGCTGGTGGGCGCCGAGATCGCGCGCGTCCTCCGCCGCGGCGGCGCGCTGGCGGTCGTCACGACGGCCTTCGCCGACACCCCCTACATGCGCGCCGTGGGCAGCGTCATCGACGACTCGGTGCCGCGTCGCCCGCGCGCGCTCACGCAGCAGCTGGTCCATGTCTCGTCGAAGGCCGAGGCGCCGTTCACCGACGAGCGCACGTTCCAAGACGAGACGCCCGTCGACCGCGAGACGCTCGAGCGCATCCTGCGGTCGATCTCCTTCATCGGCCCGGCGATGCACGAGGGCCGCTTCGCGACCTTCCGGCGGCGCGTGCACGCCCTGCCCGGCCCGGCGGCGTGGGCGCGTACGTTCACCGTCCGCACCGGCCGCCGTCCCGCGCGGCGCGACGAGCTCCCGCCCCGCGCCGCGCCGCTTCAGAATTTCCAGCTCTGACCCGATTTGTCGTCGGGAGCGTCTACGTTTCTCGTGAGCAACACCTTAATTTCTCTTCGCGCGCTGCGGCGCACCGCCCTCGTGGCGGCGGTCATCTCTCCCCTCTCGATTTTCGGCCTCGCCTGCACCTCGTCGCCGGGTGGCAAGACGCCCGCGGGCGCGGCGGGCACGACCGGCGCGGCCGGCGACGCGGCGGCAGGCACGACCGGAACGGCAGGAGGCGGCGCGGGCGCCTCGGGAACCACGGGCAGCGCCGGCACCACGGCTGGCGCGGGCGCCTCTGGAACCACGGGCGCGGCCGGCACCGGCGCCGCAGGCACCAACGCCGACGGCGGCGCGACCGACGCCTCTCTCGCGCCGTTCGACGGGTTCGGCGAGAACGTGATCATCTTCGACCCGGCGATGTCCGCGACGGACATGCAGGCGAAGATCGACGCCGTCTACGCAGACAGCAGCGTCAACGCAGGTCAGTTTGCGACGACGCGCACGGTGTACCTGTTCAAACCAGGTGCCTACCAGCTCGACGTCAAGGTGGGCTACTACAACCAGGTGCTGGGGCTCGGCGCCTCGCCCGACGACGTCGCGATCACGGGCGCCGTCCGCTCGATGGGTGTCGGCACGGGCGGCAACGCGACGCTCAGCTTCTGGCGCGCGGCCGAGAACGTGTCCGTCACGCCCGCCGGCAACACGCCGAACGTCTTTGCGGTCTCGCAGGGGGCGTGGCTGCGCCGCATGCACGTCAAAGGGGCCCTCAACCTGGCCGACTCGGGCAACTCCAGCGGCGGCTACATCGCCGACTCGAAGATCGACGGCAAGGTGACCTCGGCCTCGCAACAGCAGTACTTCACGCGCAACACCGAGTGGATGCAGTGGCAGGGCGGCGTGTGGAACATGGTGTTCGTCGGTGACCCAGCGCCGCCCGCGGGCACGTGGCCCACGGCGCCGCTCACCGTCGTCGAAAAGACGCCCGTCGCGCAGGAGAAGCCGTTCCTGACGATCGACGGCGCCGGCAAGTACTCGGTCGTCGTGCCGGCGTCGCGCGCGAACGCGCAAGGCGCGTCGTGGACGGGCGCGACCGCCGCCGCCTCGACGAAGGTGCCGCTCGAGCAGTTCTACGTCGCGCGCGCGGGCCGCGACTCGGCCGCGGCGATGAACCTCGCGCTGTCGCAGGGCAAGCATCTCCTGCTCGAGCCCGGCATCTACCACCTCGAGGACAGCCTGCGCGTCACGAAGGCGAACACGATCGTCCTCGGGCTCGGCTTCGCGACGCTGGCCGCCGACACGGCGGCGCCCGCCATCACCGTCGCCGAGGTCGACGGCGTGAAGATCGCCGGCCTCATCGTCGACGCGGGCCCGGCCAACGCGCCGACCCTGATCCAGGTCGGCACGCCCGGCGCGGGGCAAGCGCACGCGGCCGCACCGACGTGGCTCTATGACCTGACGTGTCGCGTGGGCGGCGGCCAGCAGGGCCTCGCGGCGACATGCCTCACGATCGACAGCGGCGACGTCGTGGGCGACGACCTGTGGCTGTGGCGCGCCGACCACGGCGCCAACATGAGCGCGGGCTGGACGGCGAACGTCTCGAAGCACGGCCTGGTCGTGAACGGCAAGAACGTCACGATGTACGGCCTCTTCGTCGAGCACTTCCAGGAGTACCAGACGGTGTGGAACGGCGAGGGCGGGCGCGTGTACTTCTATCAGTCGGAGATGCCGTACGACCCGCCCACGCAGGACATGTGGACGCACGACGGCGTCAACGGCTACGCCTCGTACAAGGTCGGGGCGAACGTGACCTCGCACGAAGCCTGGGGCGTGGGCGTGTACTGCGCGTTCCGCTCGGCCATCAAGAACGTGGTCGCCGATCGCGCGATCGAAGTCCCCGCATCCGTCGTGCCCTCGATGCACCACCTCGTGACGGTGTGGTTGAACGGTGATCCCTCGACGCAGATCACGCACGTGCTCAACGACATGGGCGCAGCCGCGACCATGGCGAACCGAACGTCCAAGCTGTGAATTCCATCGTGAGCTGAGCTTCTGCTCAGCGGGGCATGTCGATTGCACTTCTCGCGGTGCAATCGAAGGAGGGACCGATGCCCAGGACGAGCAGCAAGCGAGGGCGCGCGCGGACGACGAGCTCGCGCGGGCGCCGTTACGGAAAGGCGGCGAGCCGCAAGGTGCAACGCGCGATGAGCGAGAGGAAGCGGGGGACGCTGCGTTCGGGTCGCTCGCGCAAGAAGGTCACCAGCCGGAAACAGGCGATCGCCATCGGCCTGTCGGAGGCGCGGCGGCGCGGGGCCAAGGTGCCGAAGCGGCGCCGCTCGCGAAGCGCGTGACCGACACCTTGCGCGGTCGCGCACCGGACGCAGGCTTCCGGTGCGCGACCTGCGCGAGGGATCCCCATGGCCAAACCCAAGCCGAGCACGAAGTCGAGCAAGGCGACGAAGTCGTCCAGCAAGCGCGCCGCGGCGCGATCCGCCGCACCGAAGAAGCGCGCACCCGCGGCCCAACCAGGCGCGCCCGCCGAAGCGGCGCGCCCACCCGCAGGGAGGAGCGACGACGCCGACGCGTTCATTCGCGAGCGCGGGCGCGCCGAGCCGCCTTCACGCTCGGGTGACGATCTCGCGGAGGTCCTCGGCGAGGACTTCCTCGAATCGGCCACGCGCGGCAACGAGGTCTACGAAGAGGAGTTCGACGCCACGCTGCCCGACGAGGTGGGCGGCCCCTTCGTCATGACCGACTCGGGCGAAGAGCTGGCCGACGACGTCGACGAGAGCAACCCGCCCGACGCCGAGCCCGCCGGCCGCCCGAAGGCCGTCGCCGGCCTGGTCCAGCGCGCGCGCGCCGAGGAGCTCTCGGAAGGCGAAGAGGAAGACGAAGAAGAGGACGAGGAAGGCGACGAGGACGAAGAGGAAGACGAAGAAGAGGACGACGAGATCGAGGACGAGCTCTCGGACGAAGATCGCAAGCGCCCATAGCGATCGCGGCTAAGATCGCCGCGTGACCACCCCGCGTGACGACGACGCGCTCACGCTGGCCGCGCGCGCCCTCGCCGCCGCGGACGCGCTGCTCGTCACCGCGGGCGCGGGCATGGGCGTCGACTCGGGCCTGCCCGACTTTCGCGGTGACGCCGGCTTCTGGCGCGCCTACCCGCCCTTCGCCGAGAGGGGCCTGCGGTTCGTCGATCTCGCGAACCCGCGCTGGTTCGGCGACGATCCCGAGCTCGCGTGGGGGTTCTACGGCCACCGCCTGAACCTGTACCGGGCGACCGCACCCCATCGCGGCTTCGCGATCCTGCTCGAGTGGGCGCGCGCGAAGCCGCACGGCGCGTTCGTGTTCACGTCGAACGTCGACGGCCAGTTTCAGCGCGCGGGCTTCGATCCTCTGCGCGTCGTCGAATGCCATGGGGCCATCGAGACCAGCCAATGCGCAGCGCCGTGTGGCCCCGCGCTCTGGGCGTCGTCCGCGCGTGTCGGCGTCGATCCGAAGACCTTCCGCGCCGCGCCGCCGCTGCCGGTGTGCCCACGCTGCGGAGACGTCGCGCGGCCCAACGTGCTCATGTTCGGCGACGACGGCTGGATCGCACGCCGCACGGACGAGCAGCACGCGCGCCTCCGAGCGTGGCTCCGGGGCGTCGAGGGCGCTCGCGCGCGCCTCGTCGTGCTCGAGCTGGGCGCGGGC
>DASZUD010000034.1:0-15153 GCA_035548155.1 Polyangia bacterium | reverse complement strand
CCGCGGCCAGCGCCTCGATGCGTTCCGCGGCGCGGTCCGACCACGCCTCGAGCGGCGCCTCTGCCCAGACGCGCCGGTAGATCGCCGTCACGTCGGGCAACACCTCGGGCGCGCCTTCGGGCAGTGCCGCCCCCGTGTGCTCCAGCGCCTCGGCCTGCTTGAACAGCACCTCGGCGCGCCGCGGGCCCGCGGGGTAGCGCTCGAGGTACGCGCCCAGCGCCGCGAGCGCGTCGTTCCAGCGCGCGAGAGCGCGGAAAGCGTCGACGCGCACCAGCGCCGCCTCGGCCTCGGGCACGCTGCCCGGCGGCACCTTCCCCACCCACGTGAGCGCGCCCTGGGCGTCGCCGCGCCGCAGGCGGCAGCGCGCCGCGTGGTACGCGTGATACGGCGCGAGGCGCGGATACGATTCGTACAGCTCTTCGAAGATCGAGCCGGCGTCGCCCCACTTCGACTGGTTCTCGCGGGCGAGCGCCAGCATGTACTTCGCCGCGAGCTGCTCGGCCGAGCCCTTCTTCAGCGCCTTGACGGCCTTGGCGAACGCGGCCTCGGCCGCGGCCCAGTTCTCCTCACGGACGGCGTCGACGCCCAGCTTGCCTGGTCCCTTCGTGAAGAAGGGCTCGAGCCACGCCTCGTCGAAGGCGACCGGCTTGCCCGCCGGCTGCGTCACGGGCGGCGGCGGCCCGACGAGCGGCTCGATGTCCTCGTCCTGCCCGAGCGCGCGAGGGCCAACCGACAGCACGACACCGAAGGAGACTCCGAGCGAAAGCAGGCGAGCGGGGGAGCGCACCCCCAAAGGTTACGGGCCGCTGGCCTCGGAGCAAGAAAACCGACGAGATTCCCGGGAAATTCCCGAGATTGGCGCCCGCGCCCTAGGCCTTGTGGACGGTCACGCGGTTGCGGCCGCCGTGCTTCGACTTGTAGAGCGACTGGTCGGCCAGGCTCACGAGCTCGGCAGCGTCCTTGACGGCCGCGTCGGGCAGGCCCGCGACGCCCACGCTGATCGTGATCGGGATGTGCGTGCCCTCGAACACGAACTTGTTCTGCTCGACGGCCTTGCGCATCCGCTCGGCGACGATCGCGCCCTGGGCCACGTCCGAGCCGCGGCAGATCACGGCGAACTCCTCGCCGCCGTAGCGCGCGAACACGTCCTCGGCGCGCAGGGCGCCCGTGAGCAGCGCCGAGATCTCCGACAGGACGTAGTCGCCGGCCTGGTGCCCGTACGTGTCGTTCACCTTCTTGAAGTGATCGATGTCGAACAGCACCAGCGTCAGCGGCGCCACGTGGCGCGTCGCGAACGTGAACTCGCTCTCGAGCCGGTCGGTGAAGTACTTCTTGTTGAAGGCCTTCGTGAGCCCGTCGCGCAGCGCGGACTCGTACATCTGCTTCTGGAAGATCTCGTCCAGGTTGTCGTGGTACGTGAACTTCAAGATCGTCGTCGAGCCGACCAGGATCTTGTCGCCGTCGACCAGCTCCTTGTTCGCCTCGACCTTGAGGCCGTTGCAGTAGGTGCCGTTCGTCGATCCGAGATCCTGCAGCACGATGCGATCGCCCAAGACGACCAGCTGCGCGTGCTCGCGCGAGATGCCGTCGTCGAGCAGGCGGATCTGCGCCTTCTGCCCGCGGCCGATCACCGTGCGCTCGCCCTCGATCTTGTACATCTCGCCGACGCTGGCGCCGGCCAAGACGACGAGATAGGCGCGATCACGCTTCCCACCCTCGGGCGCCAAGGGCGCCTCGAACATCCTTGTGCTCTCGTCAGCCGGGGGCATCCTTAGGGTCCATGTTAACACGGCGCTCTGATCGCCGCGCTCCCCCGTACATCGACGGATCAGCTCTTCGCTGGAGCCCGAAGCAACCTTCGCGCAAATCCCGCGAGGCGCTCGCCGCGCGCGCCCAGCGGCGCCACGAACGTGACAGCCTCTCCCACGAGCGTCTCGAGGCGCCGGCGGGCCGCGTCGGCGTGCGCGGGATGGTCGGCGTCGTCCAGGTCGTCGGCGTGCTGAAACGCGACGCCGAAGCGCTCTCCGAAGCCCGCGAGGGCCGCGAGCGACGCGGGGTCCGCCCCGCCCACGGCGGCGCCGATCTCGACGGCCGCGCGGAAGAGGGCCGCCGTCTTCTCGGCGTGCAGCAGCTCCAAGGTCGCGACGTCGGCGGGGGCCGCCTCGCCGAGGTCACGCGCCTGTCCTCGCACCATGCCCTTCATCCCCGCACCTCGTGCGAGGGCACGGGCCGCGCCGAGGTACGCCGCCGGACGTCCCGCCGCGGCGCCCGCCTCGGCTATCCAGTCGAACGCCAGCGTCAGCAGGGCGTCGCCCGCCAGGATCGCCGTCGCCTCGTTGAACGCCTTGTGGTTGCTCGGGCGGCCGCGCCGGAAGTCGTCGTCGTCCATCGCAGGTAGATCGTCGTGGATGAGCGAGTAGCAGTGGACGAGCTCGACGGAGCAGCAGGCGAGGGCGACGTGCTCGCCGGGCTCCGCGTTCGACGCCGCCTCGGCCGCCGCCAGCGCGAGCAGCGGGCGCAGGCGCTTGCCCGGCGCGAGCAGCGAGTAACGCATCGACTCGACGAGCCGGCCGGGATCGCCGTCGGGCGGCAGCGGCAGGTGCGTGTCGAGCGTGCGCTCGACGAGCGCGCGCCGCGCATCGATCCAGGTCTGCCAATCTTGCCCCGCCGAGGCCTCGAGGCCTGGGTTCGAGCTCGTCACGCCGGAGGTCGACATGGCCCTCACTCCTCGGGCATCTCGAACGGGGCCGTGGCGGGCGCGCCGCCCGAGCCCGCGCCCAGCAGCATCTCGACCTTCTTCTCTGCGCCGTCGAGGATGCGCCCGCCGCGCTTGCATAGCTCCATGCCTTCCTCGAAGGCGCGCAGGCTCTCTTCGAGCGGGAGGTTCCCGCCCTCGAGCCGCTCGACGAGGGCGCGCAGGCGCCCGAGGAGGTCTTCGAAACGTTCGGGCGCCGCGTCGCCGGGCTTGGCAGCGGGGGCAGAGACGTCGTTCGGCATGAGGCAACTTGTACGTCTGCCGCAAGCCGTTTTCAACGGCGCATCCCTGCTAAGATGCACCCTTCGAAATGGCCGTTGAGACCCCACCTCCCGAGCTCGGCGCGGCGTGCCCCGACTTCCGCCTGCCGGCGGTCGACGGGCGGACGTACGCCCGCGACGACTTCGCCTCCGCGCGCGCTCTGGTCGTCATGTTCATCTGCAACCACTGCCCGTACGTGAAGGCCGTGGAGGACCGCATCATCCGCCTCGCCCGCGAATACGGGCCGCGCGGCGTCCAGCTGGTCGGCGTCTGCTCGAACGACGCGGCGACCTACCCGGACGACTCGTTCGACCAGCTGGCTCGGCGCTGGCGAGAGCGCGGCTACGGCTTCCCGTACCTGCACGACGAAGCGCAGGCGGTCGCGCGCGCCTTCGGCGCCGTATGCACGCCTGACATTTTCGCCTACGACGCCCAGCGCCGCCTGGCGTACCGCGGCCGCATCGACGATTCGTGGAAGGACGAGGGCAAGGTCACTCAGCGTGAGCTCGCCGCCGCGCTGGACGCGCTGCTCGCCGGCCGCCAGCCCGCCGTCCCGCAGCGGCCCTCGATGGGCTGCTCCATCAAGTGGCGGAATCAGGAAGACGAGGCCTGATGGGGACTGCGCGAACGGGGAAGAGCGAGGTCGCGTCGACGGACGACGCCAAGGGCCCCTGGCGAGACTACCTCCGCAAGAAGGGGCTCAAGACGACGCAGCAGCGCGAGGCGATCGTGGACGCGTTCCTGCGCACGTCGGGGCACGTCAACCTCGAGGACCTCCTGACGAACGCACGGCGCAAGCAGCCGAGCGTGGGTCTGGCCACCGTCTATCGCACCGTGAAGCTGCTCGAGGAGGCCGGCATCGCGGCGGCGCGCCATTTCGGCCCGGGGCAGACGCTGTACGAGGTCTCCGAGGGCCGGGCGCACCACGATCACCTCATCTGCGAGAGCTGCGGCTTCATCACCGAGTTCGAGAGCGACGAGATCGAGGAGCTGCAGGACGCGACGGCCAAGCGCTTCGGCTTCAACGTCGTGCGCCACCGCCACGAGCTGTTCGGCCTGTGCGAGAAGGCCCAGGGCGTGACGGGCGGACGCTGCCCCGGCGAAGAGGCCGGACGACGCGGGCGATGAAAACGGCGCCTGCGAGGCTCGGGCGAGGCGCGGCGGTCGGCGTGGCGGTCCTCGCGGCCGTCCTCGGGGGGTGCGGCGGCACTTCGCGAACGAAGCCGACCCCGCGGTGCGTGCTCGCGAGCGAGTGCCCGAGCCCGCTGGCCTGCATGCAGGGCTACTGCGTCAGCATGTGCAAGGAGTCGCGGGACTGCCCGTCCTCCGAACGATGTGTGGTGACCGGCGAAGGCAATTCGTGCCAGCCCTTCGAGAAGGCGACCTGTCTTTACAACAGCGATTGCACGACGCCGCTCGTCTGTTCGTTCGATCGGCAATGCCGCAACCAGTGCAAAGGTGACGTCGACTGCGCCCACGGCCAGCGGTGCACGGCCTCGACGCACCTCTGCGCCGACCCGGCGCTCGATCCCACCTACGACCCGGCAAAGAACGAGTTCAGGGACGCGTCCGACGCCGGCGCCGCCGACACCGGCGATGCCGGGCCAAGCTCGGACGGAGGGGCGGACGGAGCGTCAGACGGAGCCCCAGTTGGCGCGTCTGACGGGTCGACAGACCTGCCGGTGGACGCTCCCGCCGCGGACGCGGCCGCCGAGCATCCATCGGGCGCCCTCGACGGCGGCACGGTGGTGTTCGATCCCTGCGTTCCCGTCGACGGCGGCTTCGCGCCCGAACCGACGCCGCCCGGAGCGGCCAGCTTGAACGACGACCGCGATCACTCGACGTCTCTGCCCGTCGAAACCTCGTATTCGGCGTGTTTGCAGACGGGGGCCGACGTCGACTTCTACGACGTCGCGGTTCCTGCCGGCGGGCAGGGCGGCTTCGTCGTGGTCTCCCTGACGAACGTGTCCGCGCAGATCTGGGCCACGATCTCGTCAGCGGCGACGAACGCCACCGTGCTCGACTTCGCGAACCCGAACCCTGGCGCGAACGCGTACGCCTGGTTCGCCGTCGCGGCGGGCGCCGAGTTCCGCGTGGCGGTGTTCGGCGCGTTCAAGGACAGCCGCTCGATCGGCGCGTACACCATCACGGCGCGGTACGTGCAGGCGCTCGAGCCGAACGAGCCGAACGAGGATCGGGCGCATGCCACCCCGTTGGCGCTGGGCACGCCGGTTCAGGGCCTGTTCTTCCTGGGGCTGGAGGACGATACCGTGCTCACGGACCCGTCCGACTGGTTCAAGGTCACGCTGCCCGCCGGAGCGATGACGGCCTCGCTGACGAACGTTGCCGCGAACCTGCGCGGCCAGCTGCGCCTATTCGACGCGGGGGGCGCCCAGCTGGCCGAGGCGATCGCGAACACGTTCGGCGCCGACGTCACGCTCACGCAGACAATCGCGACGGCCGGGACGTACTACGTTCGCGTGAATCAAGGCTTCGGTGATCTGAACGCCAACGCCACGAAGGGCGCCAACAGCAGGACGCTGCCTCCGTCGGCGACTCAGCCGTATTCGCTCACGGTCACGGCGCAATAGCAGTAGGCGCCGCGCGCCAACGCGGTTCGGCCGACCCGGCTCGGCGCCGCCCGCCTAGCTGCCCACGCGCTCGACCCGGGGCGCGCCGTTCAGGTCGGCGGCCTTGCCGGTTGCAGGCGGCGCCGCCGGCGCCGCAGCACGCCGACGCGCGACGGCGCGCCGCAGATCGGGTAGCGACACAACGATCAGCAGCAGGGCGCACGCGCCGAGAGCGATGGGGAACACCGCATTGCTGACGCCCAGCAGCTTGATCGCCGACGAGGCCAGCGCCAGGACCAGGATGGGGCGAAGGATGCCGTCGGGGGCGCGCGAGCTCACGCGCGCCCCCAGGTAAACGCCGGGGATCGCGCCGAGCAGGATCGAGCCCGTCAGGCTCAGCTTGAACTCGCCGAGCAAGAGGTGCCCCAGCGCCGCCGAAGCGACCAGCGGAATGGCCTGCACGAGGTCCGTCCCCACGAGGTCCGAGATCCGGAACTGCGGGTACAGCATCAGAAGGAGCACGATCATCAGCGAGCCCGACCCCACGGACGTCATGCCGACGATGAGGCCGCCGAAGATCCCGATCAGCACCGTCGGCAGCACCTTCACGGGCACCTCGGCGGGTGCCCCGCCGGCCTTGCCCCGCCTCGCCAGCAAGGGGCGCACGAGGATGCCCGTCGAAGCGAGCACCAGCGCCCAGCCGAGGCCGGTCTTCACGTGGTGCTGAAGGGCCTCTCCCTCGCCGCCGAGGCGGCGCAGCAGCAGCACGCCCAGGAACGCCGACGGCAGCGAGCCGACCATCAGCCACTTGGCCAGGCCCATCCGCACGGTGCCGCGGCGCAGGTGCACGCCGCCTCCGATCGGCTTCATGACCAGCGAGGCGACGATGTCGCTCGAGACCGCCGCGAGCGGCTGCACGCCGAAGATGAGCACGAGCATGGGCGTCATCAGCGCGCCGCCGCCCACGCCCGTGAGGCCAACGATGCTGCCCACGATGAATCCGCCCACGGAGATCGGCAGATCGATCACGGCCGAGACCTTCCGGCAGTGGGGGAGAATTTCATCGCCAAAGACATATGTCTATTTTACTGAAATCGCAAGCCGTTTCGGGAAGGCGCGCACGACGCGGCTCGCAGAAAGAGGCTCAGGCGCCGTTGGCGAGGCACTGCAACGCGAGCACCGTGATGTTGTCCGTGCCGCCCGCCTGGTTCGCCGCGTCCACGAGGTTCGAAACCGCGGCCTCGAGGTTGCCGGCGCCGCGGACGACCTCCAGCAGCTTTGGGTCCTCGATCATGCCCGACAGGCCGTCCGAGCACAGGATGAAGATGTCCTGGTCGTGGATGTCGTGGGCCAGCACGTCCACCTGCACCGTCTCGCGCATGCCGAGCGCGCGGGTGATGACGTTCTTGTGCGGGAACTTGCGCTGCTCGTCCTCGGACATGTTGGGCTTGGCATCTTTGTAGTCCTCGAGCAGCGAGTGGTCGCGCGTCATCTGCTGGATGCCAGTGGACCGGATGCGGTAGCAGCGCGAGTCGCCGACGTGCGCGATGTAGAACTTGTCGCCCACGATCTGTCCGCTGACGATCGTCGTCCCCATGCCCTTGTACTTCGCGTCCTGGGCGGCCGACTGGAAGATGCGCTGGTTCGCCGTCTTGATGGCGACCACCAGGCGGTTCTCCACGTAGGACAGGTGGCGATCCAGCTTGTACGGCCAGGTCGCCTCCTCGTCCTTGCTGCGAGAGAAGAACTCGTGGACGACGTCGGCGGCCATCTTCGAGGCCACCTCGCCCGAGGCGTGTCCGCCCATCCCGTCCGCGACCATGAACAGCTGCTCGTCCTCGATCAACGAGAAGTAATCCTCGTTGTGAGTGCGCTTCATACCGACGTCGGTCTTCGCGGCGTACCGAATGCGCATGCTTAGGGACCTTCCAAGGTAATGGGGGCAACGGAGGGCGTCAATTGGCGGCTGTTGCTTCGGAAGCCGGTTGGAAGCGGCGCCGAGCCTCGCCAAAGGCGGGCGCGGAACTTTCGTTGACACCCCGGATCGCCGCGGGTAGGGTACTGCTCAAATGTCTAGTCCCGGGACGAGGACGCAGCGCGCCGCTCTGCTGGCGATCGGCGACGAGGTGCTGCGAGGGGAGGTGGTCAATACCAACTGCACGTTCATCGCCGACCGGCTGTTCGAGGCGGGGTTCACCGTCTCGGAGCAGGTCGTCGTCTCGGACGACCCCGTCGACATTCGTGCGGCGCTCGTTCGGCTGCGCGCCTCGGCGGACGTGATCGTTGCCACGGGCGGGCTCGGGCCCACGGAGGACGACCGCACGGTCGACGTCGTCGCCGACATCTTCGGCACGGGCACGGTCCCGGACGAGCCGTCCCTCGGCGCCATGAAGAAGCGCTTCGCGACGCACGGCTTCGAGCTCACGCCCAACAACCTGCGCCAGGTGCGCATCCCCGTGGGCGCGAAGGCGCTGGCGAACACGGCGGGCATCGCGCCCGGGTTCGTCGTGCGCCTCGGGGGCGCGGACGCGTACTTCCTGCCGGGCGTGCCGCGCGAGATGGAGCGCATGTTCCTGGACGAGGTCATGCCGCGGTTGGCGGTTCACCTGGCCGAGGCGGGTGTGCCGCGCGCGGCGGTGCGCACGTGGCACGTCTACGGCATGGGCGAATCGCACATCGATCACCGCCTGGCGGGGCTGCTCACCGGCGTCCAGGGGGCGACGCTGCACTTCCGGACCTCACACCCCGTGAACCACGTGAAGGTGGTCGTGCGCGGCAAGAGCGTCGAGGAGGAGCAGGCCACGCTCGAACGGATCGACGGTGAGCTGCGCAAGCGCATCGGCCCGGGCATCTACGCCGTCGACGGCGCGAGCTTCCCGGGGGCCGTCGCGAAGTCGCTGCGCGCGCAGGAGCCGCCTGCCACGCTGGCGATCGCCGAGTCGTGCACGGGCGGCCTCGCGGGCCAGCTCGTCACGAGCGAGCCGGGATCATCGGAGTTCTTCCGCGGCAGCATCGTCGCATACGCCGACGAGGTGAAGATGGGCGTGCTGGGCGTCAAGTCCGAGACGCTGGCCGACTTCGGCGCCGTGAGCGAGCCCGTCGCGCGCGAGATGGCCGAGGGCGCCAAGCGCGTGTGTGGGTCGTCGGTCGCCGTCGCCATCACGGGCGTCGCGGGACCGGGCGGCGGCACGCCCGACAAGCCCGTGGGCACGGTGTGCTTCGCCGTGTGTGGGCCGGGGACGACGCGCACGTCGACCAAGCTCTTCGCGGGCAACCGCGAGCGGGTCCGCATGGCAGCCGCCTACTACGCGCTCGACCTCGCCCGCCGCTACTTCGATACGCGGAAGCGATAGCCGACTTAGATGACCGACACCTCGTCCGCTCTGCGCAGCTTCATCGCCGTGCCGCTGCCGCCGGCCATTCAGGCGGAGATCGCGGGCGCGGCGCGGGAGCTCGCGCGCGAGCTGCCAGGTGTGAAGTGGTCGAAGAAGCCCGAGAACCTGCACGTCACGATGAAGTTCTTGGGGCCGGTCGTGCCGGAGCGGCTCGACGCGCTGGGCGCGGCATTGGCGGGGACGCTCGCGGCCGTGCCGCGCTTCGGCTTCGTCGTGCGCGGGTGGGGTGCGTTCCCCTCGGCGCGCGATGCCCGGGTGCTGTTCGCGGACATCGAAGAAGGTGGCTCGGGAGAAGGTGCGCAGGCCCTCGGCGCCGTGTTCGAGATCGTCGAGGCGACCGCCGCGTGGTTCGGCTTCGCGCGCGAGCAGCGACGCTTCACCGCCCACGTCACGGTGGGGCGCTGCGAGCGGCGCGGTGGCCTCGATGCGCGCGCGGCGCTCGCGCCCTGGACGGATCGCGTGTTCGGCGCTGTGACCGTCGAAGAGGTTCATGTCTACGAGAGCCAGCTCGGAGGAGAGGGCTCCACGTACGTTTTGCGGAGCCGGGCCCCGCTCGGCGCCTCGAACTAGTTCAGAAAAAGGAGACCACGATGGCGCTCGACAAGACCGAAAAGACCGAGACGAAGGCCGAGGCGAAGGACGCGCACGGCGCTGGCAAGGACGTGAAGCTGGCGGCGGTGCCCGCAGCTCCCGGTCCGCGCGACGAGAAGCGCGACAAGGCCATCGATCTCGCCGTCTCGACCATCGAGAAGCAGTTCGGCAAGGGCAGCATCATGCGCCTCGGAGAGGGCCTGGCGCCGCCCGAAGTGAAGGTGGTTCCGACGGGGTCGCTGGGCCTCGACATCGCGCTGGGCGTCGGCGGGTTGCCGCGCGGTCGCATCATCGAGGTCTACGGGCCCGAGTCGTCGGGCAAGACGACGCTTGCGCTCCACGTCGTGTCGCAAGCTCAGAAGCTGGGCGGGATCTGCGCGTTCGTCGACGCCGAGCACGCCCTGGACGTCGGCTACGCGCGCAAGCTGGGCGTACGGACGGACGACCTGCTCGTCTCGCAGCCGGACTGCGGCGAACAGGCGCTCGAGATCACCGAGATGCTCGTGCGATCCGGTGCCGTCGACGTCATCGTGGTCGACTCGGTGGCGGCCCTCACGCCGCGCGCCGAGCTCGAAGGCGAGATGGGCGACTCGCACGTCGGCCTGCAGGCGCGCCTCATGAGCCAGGCGCTGCGCAAGCTCACGGGCACGATCGCGAAGTCGAACACGCTGGTGATCTTCATCAATCAGATCCGCATGAAGATCGGCGTGATGTTCGGCAATCCGGAGACGACGACCGGCGGCAACGCGCTGAAGTTCTACGCCAGCGTGCGCATGGACATCCGTCGCGTGGGTGCGCTCAAGGACGGCGAGAAGGTCGTGGGCAACCGCACGCGCGTCAAGGTCGTGAAGAACAAGATGGCGCCGCCGTTCCGCGAGGTGGAGTTCGATATCCTTTATGGAGAAGGCATCAGCCATGAGGGCGACATCGTCGACCTCGGCTCCGAGTGCGGCGCGGTCGAGAAGTCGGGCGCCTGGTTCGGCTTCGAGGGCGACCGCATCGGCCAGGGCCGCGAGAACGCCAAGCAGTACCTGCGCGACCACGCCGACGTCGCCAAGAAGATCGAGGCCAAGGTGCTCGCGCACCACGGCATCAAGCGCGACGTGAGCGGTACGGCGCTGGGCGCGAGTGGCGGGGCGGGTGCTCCCGCGGGCGGCGCGACGGTGCACGCGTTCTCGCCGCAGCCGAAGCCGGTCTCCGAGAAGCGCGGCCGATAGCGCGAATGACGCATCGGCGCCCGTGTTGGTCGTCGGACGCCTGGTAGATGGCGCGCTGGGCCTGCGGCATCGTGTCGCAGGCCCAGTTCGGTGATCCGCTATGCTGAGGGCATGCGCCTCGGCGTCCTCCTCGCACTCATCTTGATCGCAGGGCAGGGCTGCGGTCGAAACGGGCTTGAAGCGCCGTTCGTCGTCGGCGACGGTGGTATCGGGAGCATCGGCGGCCAGAGCGGCGCGGGCGGCATCGGCGGCCAGAGCGGGGTAGGAGGCGCGGGGGGCATCGGCGGCCAGAGCGGCGCGGGCGGCATCGGCGGCCAGGGTGGCGCGGGTGGCATCGGCGGCCAGGGCGGCGCGGGGGGCATCGGCGGCCAGGGTGGCTCCGGTTCGCCGTTGAGCTGTGTACCGGGACAGAGCGCGTCGTGCGCGTGCGCCACGGGCGCTTCTGGGGCTCAAGTTTGCCGGGCCGACGGGACGTTCGGCTCGTGCCTGTGCGTCGCTTCGGAGTTCGAGCGCATCCGTACCGGGCTGATCGGGACGTGGGTCGGATCCGACGACAGCCCCTGGGCGTCGCCTTTTCAGGTCACGATCACGTTCGGCGTCGATGGCCACTACACCGGCCACTGTGCGGAGACCGCGTGCCCACAACCCGTCTTCTACTGGGGGAGCGACGACGACGCGCCGACGAAGGTATATGCGCTCACGAACCTGGAGTCGGATGGGACCTCCATCGGACGGCTGACCGTCCATTTCGACACGAGTGGCTCGGACGACGAGGGGGCAATCGAAAACCTCACTCTCTCGGCCGACGGGCAGCACCTGCACTTCGAGTTCTGGGCCACCTGGAGCGGGCGATACGGGCCCGTCGTGTTCGATCTGACGCGCGCGATGTAGCCTCTACGACCCGTTGCTTCGTTTCCGACGGCGCTGACCTCCACCTACATCCGGCGACGGATCTCCTCTCACCGACGGAGACGTGCGTTGCCGCACTGGCGAAGTGTGGGCGGCGCGTATACGATCCGGTCATGGCCTCCAAGAAGCCTGCCCCCGAGGGACCCATCGAAGTTCCCGACACGATTTCAGTGCTGCCCCTACGGAATTCGGTCTTGTTCCCGGGATCGATCATCCCCATCGACGTCGGCCGCAAGAAGTCGGTCAAGCTCGTCGAAGAGGCCATCTCGAAGGAGCGCCCCGTCATCGGGATCGTCACACAGCGTGACGCGCGCACCGAGGACCCAGGCCCCGCCGATCTCTACATGGTCGGGTGCGCCGCGCGCATCCTCAAGGTGATCAAGCTCGCGAAGGACAACTTCTCGGTCATCCTGCAGGGCGTTTCGCGCATCCGCCTGGTCGACATCAACAATCAGGATCCGTTCATGACGGCGCGCGTGCAGGCGCTGCCGGACCTTCCGGTCACCGACGTCGAGCTCGACGCGCTGGTGATGAACCTGAAGGACGTCGCCAAGCGGGTCATCAAGCTGATGCCCGAGCTGCCCAAGGAGGCGAGCGCGCTGGTCGACAGCGTGACGGAGCCGGGCCAGCTGGCCGACCTCATCACGTCGAACCTCGACGTGCAGGTCGATGAGAAGCAGGACGTCCTCGAGACGTTCGACCTCAAGACGCGCCTGCGCAAGGTGCTGCAGTTCCTCTCGCGCCAGCACGAGGTGCTGAAGGTGCGCGAGAAGATCAACAGCCAGGTTCAAGAAGAGATGGGCCGCAATCAGCGCGAGTACGTGCTGCGGCAGCAGCTCAAGGCCATCAAGGAAGAGCTGGGCGAGATCGACGAGAGCGGCGGCGATCTCGACGACTTCCGCGAGAAGATCGTCAACGCCAAGATGCCGGGCGACACCGAGAAGGTGGCGATGAAGCAGCTCGAGCGGCTGAAGGTGATGCAGCCCTCTTCGGCCGAGTACACGGTGACCCGCACCTACCTCGAGTGGCTGGTCGAGCTGCCGTGGGCGGTGTCGACCGAGGACAAGCTCGACATCCAAGAGGCGCGCGACATCCTCAACACGGACCACTACGACCTCGAGAAGGTCAAGAAGCGCATCCTCGAGTACCTCGCCGTCCGCAAGCTCAAGACCGACAAGAAGGGCCCCATCCTGTGCCTCGTCGGCCCGCCCGGCGTCGGCAAGACGTCGCTCGGGCGCTCGATCGCGCGCTCGCTCGGTCGCAAGTTCATTCGGATCTCGCTGGGCGGCGTGCGCGACGAGGCCGAGATCCGCGGCCACCGGCGCACGTACGTCGGGTCGCTGCCTGGGCGGCTCATCCAGGGCATGAAGAAGGCCGGGTCGAACAACCCGGTGTTCATGCTCGACGAGATCGACAAGCTGGGGCACGACTTCCGCGGCGATCCCGCGGCGGCGCTGCTGGAGGTGCTGGACCCCGAGCAGAACCACAACTTCTCGGATCACTACCTCGAGGTGCCGTTCGATCTCTCGAAGGTCATGTTCGTCGCGACGGCGAACATCATGGACCCGATCCCGCCGGCGCTGCGCGATCGTCTCGAGGTGCTGGAGCTCCCGGGCTACACGCGCGAGGAGAAGCTCAGCATCTCGAAGCAGTTCCTCATTCCGAAGCAGCTCGAGGAGCATGGCCTCTCGGCCGAGAAGGTGGTCTTCGACGACTCGGCCGTCGCCGAGGTCATCGACGCGTACACGCGCGAGGCAGGCGTTCGTAACCTCGAGCGCGAGGTCGCGAACGTCGTGCGCGCCATCGCCGTGCTGGTGGCCGAGGGCAAGGCGCAGCCGGTCGAGAAGCTCACGGTCGAGCGCATCGCCGAGCTGCTCGGGCCCGCGAAGCACATCTCCGAGGTGGCGGAGCGCACGGCCGAGCCGGGCGTCGCGACGGGCCTCGCCTGGACGCCCGTCGGCGGCGACATCCTGTTCATCGAGGCGACGAAGATGAACGGCAAGGGCAGCCTGGTGCTGACGGGCCAGCTCGGCGACGTCATGAAGGAGTCCGCTCAGGCCGCGCTCTCGTTCATCCGTGCGCGCGCCAAGTGGCTGGGCCTCGAGGAGAACTTCCTCGAGAAGACCGACATCCACGTCCACATCCCCGCGGGCGCCATCCCCAAGGACGGTCCCTCGGCGGGCGTGACGATGTTCGTTGCCATGGCGTCGCTGCTGACGGGCAAGCCCATTCGCAACGACGTCGCGATGACGGGCGAGATCACGCTGCGCGGCCTCGTGCTGCCGGTCGGCGGCATCAAGGAGAAGTTCTTGGCGGCCCACCGGGCGGGCATCAAGCGCGTCATCCTGCCGGAGCGCAACCGGAAGGACGTCGTCGAGATCCCGGAGCAGCCGAAGAAGGAGATCGAGATCCTCTTCGTGAAGAGGATGGACGAGCTCCTGCCGCTCGTGCTGACGGAGATGCCGAAGCTCGGCGCCATGACGGTGCCGTCGATGACGCCGCCCTCGGCGACGCCTCCTCCCGCCGCCTAGGGGCGGCGGAGCGGGGAGTGGCAGGCCCTTCCGCGTGCGCGTCGGGAACAGGGCGCGATCAAGCTGTGCTCGGCCACCGAGGCGCCCGTCGCCCAGGTCGCCCGTGCCGGTCTGAGACGGCGCGGCGGGGCCGCGCCTCCCGTCGAAAGACGCGCTCGCTCTCTCGGTGGGCGGGCTACGTGTCTTTGTGGGTGGGGACGAAGGAGACGGGCGGGGCGCCTTGGTCGAGCTGGAGGCTCATCCGGGTGTTGCACCGGGCGTCCGTGCCCCAGCGGTGATAGTGCATCTCTACGTCCGAGGAGGCTCCGGGCTGAAGCACGAGCGAATCTGAATGCTCATCCGGTTTGGTCGAGTCGCCGCCGACGACCAAGCGGATGTTGGACGGATTGATCTTCAAGGGGGTCGCGCTGTCGTTCGTCAGACGCGCCTGCACGACGAGGTCGAGGATGTCGTTCATGTCTCGGCGCGTGCGCCGGTCGCACTTCTGACCGACGACCGCGACGGTCACGCCGTCCGTCGTCGTGACGGGGGCCTGGGCGCGATAGACAGGCTTGGTGGCGCAGCCGCCGGCCAGCACCGCAGCCACCGCCGCAGAGGCGAGCAGGTCATTTCGCATGGCATCCTCCTGCGGCCTCGCCGTCGGTCCGGACCAGCCGCTCGCCATGAAACGTGTGGCTGCCTGTGGATGCCGCAACGCTTGCGTCGTCCCTCGCCTGAGCCGGCGGACGACTGGCAACAAGCCGGAGCGACCCTGGCTGCCACCCGCAACAGAACAGCGCGACCCCTGGCCGCCACGCCGCAACAGAAAGCGCGACCCCTGGCCGCCACGCCGCAACAGAACAGCGCGACCCCTGGCCGCCACGCCGCAACAGAACAGCGCGACCCCTGGCCGCCACGCCGCAACAGAACAGAGCGAGCTTCGGG
>DASZUD010000033.1:0-2984 GCA_035548155.1 Polyangia bacterium | reverse complement strand
GCGCTCGCGCGCCGGCCGCGGTTCGGGCTGCGCGAGCTCGTGGGCGAGACGTTCGTCACCTACAACTCCGGCACCATTCATCACGAGCTGCAACGCCGGGCGCTGGCCCGAAGCGGCGCCGCGCCGACGCGCTTCGTGTCGGCGAGCACGACCGAGGCGATCCTCGGCTTGGTCGCCGCGGGCGTCGGCTGCTCGCTGGTGCCCTCGATCGATCAGGCGCTGTTGCAGCGGCGCGGCGTCGTGGCTCGGCCGATCGCGGCCGGCCAGGGGCGCTTTCCCGTGCGCGCCGTGTGGCGCGCGACCGGTCCGGCCAATGCGGCCGTCGACGTCGCCCTGCGCGCGCTCGTCGACGCGCAACGGTGAGCTGGCGGCGGCGGCCGCAGGCTCGCCTGCGGGGTCTAACGGTTCATTCGGCCCCCTTCCGTCGCAGCGCGTCCGCGACCTCGTCGTTGCGCGCGCGGATGGCGTTCATGAGGGGCGTGCGGCCGTCCACGTCCTTCGCGTTCACGTCGGCACCGCGCTGGATCAAGAGCTCGGCCAGGCCCCGATCGTGCATGAAGACGGCCAGAAAGTGCAGCGCGGTTCGCTGGCTGAAGTTGCGCGCGTTGACGTTCGCGCCCTTCGCGATGAGCAGCTTGGCGACGTCGCCGTGGGATTCGGCGATCGCGGCGAGCAGCGGCGTCTCGCCCGTCGGCGCTGCGTCGATCGCGGCCCCGTGCTCGAGCAGCGACCGAACGAGCGTCGCGTCGCCGGCCAGCGCGGCGGCTCGCAGCGGCGTGCCGTCTCCTGCCACGACGTTTGGATCGGCGCCGTGCGCGATCAGCAGCTGCGCCACCGCTGCGAATTCTCCCTTCACTTTGCGCAAGGCCTCCCGATCTCGTCGGAGCTCGCCGGCCGGGGCTGCCCGCCGAACGCCCGCCGCCCCGGCGGTGGGCGCTCGAACCGTGTAGCTCTTCATGAGAGCCCCACACGCCCACACGAGCGGCGTCAGCCCGTCCTGGTTCCTGGCGTCGACGATCGCACCGTGCGAAAGCAGCACGCGCGCGCTCGCGACGTTGCCCTCCGACGCGGCGATCGAAAGCGGGGTGTTTCCATGGCGCGCTCGGGCGTTCACTTCGGCGCCGCGGGCAAGCAGCAACTCGGCGACGCCGGCGGCGTCCATGCGGGCGGCTTGGTAGAGCGGGCTCATGCCGGCGTCGTCGCGAGCGTCGACGGCGGCTCCATGATCGAGCAGCATCTCGACCAGCGCTCGCTGGCGCGTCAACGCGGCCAGGTGAAGGGGCGTGCCCACGATCGAAGCTCGCACGTCGATCCGGGCGCCGCTGGCCAGGAGCAGCTTCACGCTGCCGACGACGTTTGCGACTTCCGCATCGGGTGGTGCCTCCGTCGCTGGTCTGACCGCGAGGCGCTCCATTGCCTTGTGCAGAGGCGTCCAACCGACCTCGCTCCGCGCGTCGACGTTGGCGCCGTGGCGGAGCAGCAGCGCGACGACGGCCGGCTGCTCGTGGAAGGCGGCCACGTGCAGCGCCGTAATGCCGTGCTCGTTTGCGCCGTCGATGGCTGCACCGCGCGCGAGCAGCAACTCGGCTGTTTCGACAGACCCCCAGCCGGCGGCCCAGGCGAGCGGCGGCAACCCCTCGAAGGAGCGGTCGTCCCTCGCGTTGACGTTCGCGCCCTCCGCCAGCGATCGCTGCGCCTTCGCCGTGTCGTTTGCCCTGGCCGCCGCGAACAGATCCTGATCGGCGCGCGGGATCGTGGAGCACGCCGCCGCCGAGAGCACGACCGTCGCACAGAGGAGCGAGAGGACGGCGGCGGGGGCGTGGAGGTAGCTGCGAGACCGGTGGCTCGTCGTCATGGCGCTGAGTTTGGAGGCACGGGCAGCGTTCGGGAAGTAATGAGTCCGATGCCACCCGATAAGGATTGCTAATCGATGTCGTTGCCCCGGACGCCGGGCGGCGCGTGACACCGGCGCGGCGTCTACGTCACAGAGGGCGCTCTCGGCAGCCCCGATGCGGTAAAAGGGTGGACCAGTGATCGGCATCTTCGATTCGGGGTTCGGGGGCCTCACCGTGCTGTCTTCCTTGCTCGCGCGGTTGCCCCAGTACGACTACCTGTACTTGGGCGACAGCGCTCGGGCGCCCTACGGCGCGCGCAGCCACGACGTCGTGCTGGAGTTCACGCGCGAGGCCACCGAGTTCCTGTTCGATGCGGGCTGCCCGCTGGTCGTGCTCGCGTGCAACACGGCCTCGGCGCGCGCGCTGCGAACGCTGCAGCAGCGCCACCTGCCGGCGCGCCGGCCCGATCGGCGCATCCTGGGCGTCGTGCGGCCGTCGGCAGAGGCGCTGGCGGGCCTGGCCCCGGGCGCGATCCCGGGCGTCACGCCCGCGGCCACGATCGAGGGCGTCGTGGGCGTGCTCGGCACGGCCGGCACGGTCGCCTCCGACTCGTACCGTCTCGAGCTGGCGAAGCTGGCGCCGGGGCTGCGGCTCGTGCAGCGCGCGTGCCCGCTGTGGGTGCCGCTGGTCGAGGCGGGCGAGGTCTCGGGGCCGGGCGTCGAATACTTCCTTCAGCGCGATCTCGACGCGATCCTCGACGCGCCCGATCCGCCGTCGCGCTTGCTGCTCGCGTGCACGCACTATCCGCTGCTCCTCCCGACGCTGCGCGCGCTCGCGCGGCCCGGGGTCGAGTTGCTCACGCAGGGCGAGATCGTCGCCGAGCGGCTCGAGGACTGGCTGCAGCGCCATCCCGAGATGGAGCGCCGCCTCGGCCGCGGCGGCGCGCGCCGCTACGTCACGACCGAAGACGCCTCGTGGTTCCGTGAGCGCGGGTCGCGTCTGCTCGGCCGGACCATCGAGGCCGAGACCGTGCACCTGCGGCCCTTCACCTGAGCCCACCACCCATGACTTTCGCTCCCAGCGCCGACAATCTGGTCTGGATCGATCTCGAGATGACCGGTCTCGATCCGTCCGCCGACGTGATCCTTC
>DASZUD010000032.1:0-3065 GCA_035548155.1 Polyangia bacterium | reverse complement strand
GTGGCGCGGGTCGTCGCCGCGCTCGAGGACGACGAGCCGTCCCCGCCGCGACGGGCGCGGGTCACCGACATCGTCGACGCCGGACGCGATCTGCGGCGCGAGGTGTCCTGGCGCGACTTCGTCGTTCACAGTGTGAGCCAGGCGTGCGCCGCGTACTTCGACCGGACCCCCGGGCGGCTGGGCCCCGAGCGCTCGGGCGGCCTCTATGCGGCCTGGCGCCGCCAGGCGCTCGAGGACCGAAGTCCGGTGCTGCTGATGCGAATGCGGCGGTATCCCGAGCTCGTGCTCGCTCTGCCGGCGGATCCGCGCGGCCTCATCGACGAGGCGCTCGCGGCGCTCGATGTTCCCGCCCATGCGCGCGAGGCGTACCTCGCCGCCCTGTTGCTCGACCTCAACGGCTGGGCGGCCTGGTGCGCGTACCTCGGGTGGACCGCGCGTCTCGACGGACGCGACGAGGACCACCTCGTGGAGCTGCTGGCGGTCCGGCTCGCCTGGGAGTGGCTGCTTCACCAGGGCGACCCGGCGCTCCCCGCGCGGTGGCACGCCGCGATGGCGAAGTGGCCGCGCGTCGACGAGGCCTGCCGCGCCGCCGGCGAGGTCGGCTGGATCCTGCAGCGCTCGATCGAGCTCGCGTATCAAGAGCCCCTGTGCCGGCAGCTCGCCGGCCCCCCGCGGCCCATGGACGCACCGCCGCTCGTGCAGGCCGTCTTCTGCATCGACGTCCGCTCGGAGGTGATCCGCCGCGGCCTCGAAGCGCAGAGCACTGCCGTCCAGACGCTGGGGTTCGCCGGCTTCTTCGGCCTGCCGATCGCCTATCAGCCGGTCGGCGCGGCGCAGGCACGCCCGCAGCTCCCGGGGCTGCTGGCGCCACGCCTGCGCGTGCTCGACGAGGGGGCCGACGGGGCAGCCGCGGTGATCGGCGCGCACCGCGCGTCACGGCTGCGAGGCCAGGCTGCCTGGAAGCGGTTCAAGACAGGGGCGGTCTCGGGGTTCTCGTTCGTGGAGTCGCTCGGCGTCGGGCACGCGCTGAAGCTGGCCACCGACAGCCTCGGCTTCACCCGGCCCGCGCCGGACCCGTCGGCCGTGGGGCTCTCCGCAGCCGACCTGCGCAAGCTGCGGCCACGGCTGGCCGGCGACGGCCGCGCTGTCGACGCGCCCGCTCGAGCGACCCTCGCGGCGACGGCGCTGCGGACGATGGGGCTCACGCGCCGGTTCGCGCGGCTGGTGGTGCTCGTCGGTCACGGCAGCCAGACCGTCAACAACCCGCACGCGGCCGGGCTCCAGTGCGGCGCGTGCGGCGGGCACACGGGGGAGGTGAACGCGCGCGTCCTCGCGTCGCTGCTGAATGACCCGGCGGTCCGAGCCGAGCTGCGCGCCCGCGGCATCGACATCCCCGCGACGACCTGGTTCGTGGGCGGCCTGCATGACACGATGACTGACGAGATCGACCTCTTCGAGCTGGAGGCCGTGCCGTCCAGCCACGCGGGCGACCTGGCGTCGCTGCGCGATTGGCTCGCGCGGGCCAGTTGCCAGGCGCGGCGGGAGCGGGCGCCGCGCCTCGGGATCGACGGCGGCGTCGCCGACGACGAGGTTCGGCGCGTGTTCGTGCGGCGCGCCCGCGACTGGGGGCAGGTCCGGCCCGAGTGGGGGCTCGCGAACAACGCGGCGTTCATCGCCGCGCCCCGCGACCGCACTCGCGCGCTGTCCCTCGGCGGCCGCGCGTTCCTGCACGAGTACCGCGCCGCTGACGATCCAGACTTCGCCACGCTCGAGGCGATCCTCACTGCGCCGGTGGTGGTCGCGCACTGGATCAACTTCCAGTACTACGCGTCGACGGTCGACAACGGCCGGTTCGGCAGCGGCAACAAGGTGCTGCACAACGTGGTCGGCGGGCATCTGGGCGTGTTCGAAGGGAACGGCGGCGATCTACGCATCGGGCTGCCGCTGCAGTCGCTGCACGACGGGCGCGACTGGGTGCACACGCCGCTGCGGCTGAGCGTGTTCGTCGAAGCGCCGGCCTTCGCCATCGACGCCGCGCTGGCAAAGCACCAGAAGCTCCGCGAGCTGGTCGAGAACGGATGGCTGCACCTCTTCCAGATCGAGCCGGAGGGGACGACGGTTCGAGCGTACCGCGCTGGCGCGTGGCACGCGTGTGTCGAAATGGACGTGTCGCTGGAGCAGAAAGGAGATCGATCATGAGCGCACAGGTTGCATCCGACGCGGCGCCGCACGCGGTGCCGCTCCGCCTCGAGCTTCCGTGGACGCCGAGCGCGCGGCCGCCCGCGCCGCTGGAGCTCGACGAGAGGTTCACGGTCTTCATCGTTCCCCCGCACTTCGTCGCGCGCGTCCCCGTCGAGGACGTCTGGGAGCTGTACGGGTCCCGGAGGCTCTGGGTCGTCGCGGCCACCGCTGTCGCCCGCGCCAGGGAGGTCCTGCCCACGGTGGCGGTCGCGCACAGGCCAGAGCTCGTGGTCGCGGACGGCGGCGCCGGAGGTTCTGGCGACGCGCGCCAGGCGGTGATCGCCACGATGCGGCAGCTCCGGCCGGGCGACGTCCTCCTCGTGATCTCCGACGACGAGGGTTCGGCCCGCGGCTGGGTCGAGCAAGGCATGCGCTCGCGCGCGAGCTCGCGGGAGGCGGAGGGCGAGTCTCACTCGTCGACGTCCCGATGACGGCACCCATGACCACTCCGAAGAGCGTCGCCTCCGAGTTCTCCCGCGGCCCGGCCGGCGCGCTTCGCGTCGGCATCATCATGGGCAGCCGCAGCGACTGGGCGCGGCTGCAGCCGGCGAGCGACCTGCTCACGGAGCTGGGCGTTCCGCACGAGTGCCGCATCGTCTCGGCGCACAGGACGCCGGACCTGCTCTTCGAGTACGCGGGGAGCGCCGCCTCGCGTGGGCTGCAGGTGCTGATCGCCGGCGCCGGAGGGGCGGCGCACCTGCCCGGCATGGCCGCGGCCAAGACGACGCTGCCCGTGCTGGGGGTGCCGATGCCCACGTCGACGCTGAACGGCGTCGACTCGCTGCTGTCGATCGTGCAGATGCCAGCCGGCGTACCCGTGGCTA
>DASZUD010000031.1:0-10242 GCA_035548155.1 Polyangia bacterium | reverse complement strand
CGCCATGGCGGCGCTCGCGCTCCGGTCGGCCCGCTTCGGCGCGGACTTCGCGCTCTACGCCGCGCCCGCCGTCGCCGTGGCGCTCTCGCGGCTCGGCGAGAAGGCCCGCGCGCGTGCGGCGGCGTGGGGAACGGCGGCCGTGCTGGCGGCCCTCGCGGTGGCGCCGCGCGTGCAGGCCGCGCGCGCGGGCAGCGCGCCCATCGCGATCGGGCTCGACGAGAGCGCGCTTCCGCTCGACGCGATTCGCTTCGTCGAGGCGAGCGGCCTGCGCGAGCGCATGTACAACGACTTCGAGACGGGCTCGTACCTGCTCTTCGAAGGCTTCCCGCGCCATCGAGTGTTCGTCGATCCGCGCCTGCCCGCGTACCCGCCCGAGCTCCACGCGCTGCTGGGCCGCTCCGATCTCACGCGCGCCGAGTGGGACCTGGCGATGCGCCGCTTCGGCGTCGACAGCGCGCTGCTCGCGTACGCGGGGCTCAACCGGCGCGTCGCCTGGTGGGATCCCGAGACCTGGGCCCTCGTCTACCGCGCCCACGACGCGCGCGTGTTCGTGCGTCGCTCGCCGCGCTGGCGCGCGTTCATCGCGGCCCACGAGATCCCGGCCACCTTCACGTTCACCTCCGCCGAGGGGGCCGCGACCGTGCCGCTCGCCCGCCAGCCCGCCTCATCGCCCGTCGCGGCCTGTGAATGGGCGCGCCGCACGGGTGAGCTGCTGTTCGAGCTCGAAGGCCCAGGCTCGGCCGGCGCGCGCGCCGCCTACGAGCGTGCGCTCGCGCCCTCGGGCTGCCTCGCGCCCGACGACGAGCGCCGCCTCGCCGCCTTTTCGGGCGCCCTCGCGCTCGCGGAGGGGCGCGTCGCCGCCGCCGCCGCCCGTCTCGAACGCGCGCTCGCCCTCGGCGACGGCGACGTCACGACGCGCGTCAATCTCGCGCTCGCCCTCGAGCGCGCCGGACGGAGCCGTGACGCCTCGGCCGCCTGGTCCGCCGTCGCCGCCCGCGCCACCGACCCCGCGCTCATCGAAAAAGCCCGCGCCCGCGCCAGACAGTAGAAGCCAGCTCGGGCGGAGCTCTGCTTCGCCGTGCGGAGCGAGCGGTGGAGATCGGGGCGCGCAAGCCCCCCGTCAGAGCGCCTCAATGGCTCCGTACGGCTTCCCAAGGCGCGACGGCCGTGCGCCGCCCGTCGCGCGGGCGCAGATCGATGTTCCAGGTGCCGGCATGCCCGCCCGGCACGTCACCCAGGCGATCCGCGAGCCCGTCCGCGCGCGTCTCCAGCAGGGGCGCCGAGCCCGCGAGGTACAGATCGAGGTCCGTCCCGTCGGCGGCGGCGAACGCCGCGTCGAGGCGCGCCGCCAGGACGTTCAGGCCCGTGGCGCACGCCGTGACCAGGCAGCCCGCCGGCTGCGAGACGCGCGGGCACAGCACCTCGTCGATCGCGACGCACCCCGCGAGCTGCCCGTCGTCGGTGTGGGCCAGCGCCGCGACGGCGGCCACGACCTCGGGGGCCGTGGCCGGCAGGCCGCGCCGCGCGAGCGACAGCGCGCCGAACGCCGCGCGCGCCGCCTGCCCGAGGCGCACCGTGAACCCGTGCGGCTCGATCGTGAGCAGGTCGTCGGTCACCGTGCCGCTGGCCTGGGCCGCCAGCACGGGCAAGCCCAGCTTCACGAGGGACACGTCCGTGGACGCGCTCGGCAGCGTGAACGAGAGGCTCATCAAGGTGTGCGTCACGTCGACGTCCGTCAGCGACCGCGTGGCGCGCACGTCCAGCGTCGAGCGCAGCCTCAGCTGATCGAAGAGGTGCGGCGCGTCCGCGGCGGCGGAGGCGAGGGCGATGAAGGCCTGCGGCAGCGGGCTGCCGAACATGCCCTGCACCGTGGCGTCGATGCTGATGGCGCCGCCCCCGGCCTTCGACCCGCGGCACGGCGCCGGCGCGCCGTCGGGGCCCAGCAGGAACTGCCCTCGCAGCGCGGAGAGCGCGTCTCCGACGGGGCCCTCGGCGGCCGTGGGGATGCAGTCGCTGGGATCCGTGGCGGGCCCCAGCGCGTCGATCGCGCAATCGAGCAGCAGCTGCGCCGGATCGAGGGGGCAATCGGTGAGGTCGCGCCAGGTCGCCGCCAACGACGCCGCGGCGGGCAGCGGCGGCGAGATCGGCAGGGGCGACGTCGCGACGTACGTGCCGGCGGGGTTGGGGCCCGCGTCGATCAGCGGCAGCGCCACCTGCACCGAGCCGCCGACGACCAGCACGCTGCCCGGCAGATCGGTGCAGCCGAGCGCCCGCACGCCGCCGCCGTCGCGCGCGCGGCCCACGATGGCGTACGAGACGTTCGTCTGCAGGAACCCGTACGGAACGGTGGCGCCCGAGGCGGGCACGGTGTGCGAGCTGCGCGCGGACTCGGGCGGGTTGCGCAGATCGATGCCGCTGCACGAGCGGTTGTCGAGCAGCAGGACCTCGATCGAAGTGGCGACCGCGGCGGCGTGAGCGCCCGCCGGCACGGGAAAGAAAGGCGCGACCTCGATGGCGCCATCCTGCCCGGCGCCGACGACGACCGCGACCTCGGCCGTGGCGTTCGCGCTGGTGGCGCGCACGCGGAAGACCGTCGCGAGCCCGGCCGACACGCGCGCCGTGCACCTGCCGTCGGCGTCGGTCACCGCGCTCGCCTCGTTCAGCGTCGCGCCCTGCGCCGCGCCGATGGGCAGGTTGATGATCGCGAACGAGACGGGCGCGCCCGGAAGCGGCGCGCCCGTCGGGCCGGCCAGCGCGAAGCCCAGCACGGCCGTTCCGCCCGGCGGGACCTTCACGGTTTCCTCAGCCGCGCTGAGCGACCGCGGCGTCGTCGGGGAGGGGGGCGCCTTCTCACCGCCGCTACACGCGGCCGCGAGCACGAGCGCGGCCGGCAGGGCGAGGCGGGCAAAGCTCGGCGGCCTCATCGGGGACCTCATTCTAGTGGCAGCGGGTCGTGGGCCGCCAGCGCGGATCCGCCTGTGGATACTTTGTGGACGAATCACGCCGAACCCAAAGAAGGCGCGAACTTCCGCGCCGCCGCCCCCATCCACAGTTCCGGGAGGTATAAAGCCAAGCGGGGACCCAGGAATGGCAGAGTTTTCGCACCTCCACCTCCACACGCAGTACAGCCTCCTCGACGGCGCGATCCGCCTCGACCAGCTCTTCCCGAAGGTCCTCGAACGGGGCATGAAGTCGGTGGCCATCACCGACCATGGCAACCTGTTCGGCGCGCTCGACTTCTATCAGCGCGCCAAGGCGCACGGGGTGAAGCCCATCTTCGGCTGCGAGACGTACATCGCGCCCGATCGCCTGGACAAGACGGCGCGCAACTCGAACCACATGATCCTTCTCGCGAAGGACAAGGTGGGCTGGAAGAACCTCTCGTACCTCAACTCGATGGGTTACCTCGAGGGCTTCTACTACAACCCGCGCATCGACAAGAAGCTCCTGCGAGAGCACAGCGAGGGCCTCATCGGCATGTCGGCGTGCCTCGGCGGCGAGATCGCGCAGACCATCATGCGCCGCGGGCCCGAGGCGGCCCAGGCGGTCGCGCTCGAGTTCCAGGACATCTTCGGCAAGGGCAACTTCTTCCTCGAGGTGCAGCCGAACGGCCTCGAGGAGCAGGAGACCGTCAACGGCCACCTGGTCGAGGTCTCGAAGAAGACCGGCATCCCGTTGGTGGCGACGAACGACTGCCACTACTTGAACCAGACCGACGCGCGCGCGCACGAGATCCTCATGTGCGTGCAGCAGAAGAAGACGATCCACGACGACAAGCGGCTGCACCACCGCAACGAGGCGTTCTTCGTGAAGACGCCCGCGGAGATGGACGCCTACTTCAAGCACATGCCCGAGGCGATGGAGAACGCCGCGAGGATCGGCGAGCTCTGCAACGTCGAGTTCAAGCTGGGCGAGACGTTCCTGCCGAAGTTCCAGGTGCCCGACGGCATGACGGCCGAGAGCTATCTGCAGGCCGTGTCCGAAGAGGGCCTGAAGAAGCGCTTCGACGAGGCCAACCGCCGCGGCCAGCGCGTCAACGAGGACGTCTACCGCGCGCGGCTCGAGCTCGAGCTCGGGGTCATCCAGAAGATGAACTTCGCGGGCTACTTCCTCATCGTGTGGGACTTCATCCGCTACGCGAAGGACCACAACATCCCGGTCGGCCCGGGCCGCGGCTCGGGCGCAGGCTCTCTGGTCGCGTACTGCATGCGGATCACGGACATCGATCCGCTGGCGAACAAGCTGCTGTTCGAGCGCTTCCTGAACCCGGAGCGCATCAGCATGCCGGACTTCGACGTCGACTTCTGCATGAACCGGCGTGACGAGGTCATCAAGTACGTCACGGAGAAGTACGGCAAGAACAACGTCGGCCAGATCGTCACGATGCACCAGATGAAGGCGCGGTCGGGGGTGCGCGACATCGCGCGCGCGATGGCGATCCCCTTCGCCGAGGCCGACAAGGTCGCGAAGTTCGTGCCGGAGCCCGTGCAGGGCAAGAGCCCCCCCATCGCAGAGGCCATCGAGAAAGAGCCGCGGCTCAAGGCGCTCTACGACGAGAACCCGACGTACCGCGAGTTGCTCGACGTCGCGAAGGGCCTCGAGGGCCTGAACCGCCACGCCGGCAAGCACGCCGCCGGCGTCGTCATCGGCGACAAGCCGCTGTGGGAGTACGTGCCGTGCTTCCGCCCCGCGGGCGACGAGGACGGCATCGTCACCCAGTACGACAAGGACATGGTCGAGAAGGCCGGCCTGGTGAAGTTCGACTTCCTCGGCCTCAAGACGCTCACGGTCATCCAGACCTGCCTCGACATCGTCAATAAGGAGAAAGAGGCGGCCGGTGAGCCCGCGCTGGACCTCGCGCTCATCCCGCTCGACGACCAGAACGTCTACAAGATGATCTCCGCCGCGGACGTCACGGGCGTCTTCCAGCTCGAATCTTCGGGCTTCCGCGAGCTGCTGAAGAAGCTCAAGCCCGACTGCTTCGAAGACATCGTCGCCGCCGGCGCGCTCTACCGCCCGGGCCCGCTCGAGGGCGGCATGGTCGACGACTTCATCGAGCGCAAGCACGGGCGCAAGAAGGTGGAGTACGACCACCCGTCGCTCGAGCCAATCCTCAAGGACACGTACGGCGTCATCGTCTACCAAGAGCAGGTCATGCAGATCTCCTCGGCGCTCGCCGGCTACTCGCTGGGCAAGGCCGACCTCCTTCGCCGCGCCATGGGCAAGAAGAAGGCGGAGGTCATGGCCAAGGAGAAGGCCGGCTTCCTCGCGGGTGCCAACGAGAAGAAGGTCGACCCCAAGGTCGCCGAGCGCGTCTTCGACCTGATGGAGAAGTTCGCGGGCTACGGCTTCAACCGCTCGCACTCGGCGGCCTACGGCCTGCTGACGTACCAGACGGCGTACCTCAAGCGCTACTTCCCCACCGAGTTCTACGCGGCTCTTCTCACGTGCGACAAGGACGACACCGACGCCGTCGTGAAGTTCATCGCCGAGGCGAAGTCCGGCGGCATCGCCGTGCTGCGCCCCGACGTCAACGAGTCCGACAAGGACTTCAGCGTCGTCGTCGTCCCCGACGAGAAGGATCCAGAAAAAAAGAAGAAGGTCATCCGCTTCGGGTTGGGCGCCGTGAAGGGCGTCGGCGAGGGCGCCGTCGACATCGTCAAGATCGCGCGCGACGCGGGCGGGCCGTTCCTCTCGATCTTCGACTTCTGCAAGCGCGTCGATGGCCGCAAGGTGAACCGCAAGGTGCTCGAGGCGCTGGTGAAGGCCGGCGCGTTCGACGGCGTCGCGCAAAAGAACGGGGTCTCGCGCGCGCGGCTGTTCTGCGCGATCGACGTCGCGTCCGAGCGCGCCGCCGAGGCGCAGCGCGAGCGCGAGAGCGGCCAGACGAGCCTGCTGTCGCTGTTCGGCGGCGGGCCGAAAAAAGACGGCGGCGCCGCGAGCTCCATGTTCGAGGACAAGTACCCCGAGGGCGACGAGTGGATGCCCAAGGAGCTGCTCGCCTACGAAAAAGAGGCGCTGGGCTTCTACATCAGCGGTCACCCGCTGGATCGCTTCGCGAGCGAGATCAAACGCTTCACGAACGCGTTCGCGAGCAACTGCTTCGAGAAGGGCGAGCGCGCCGAGGTGATCCTCGCGGGCGTCGTGACGTCGTACCAAGAGCGGCCCATGAAGAACGGCAACGGCAAGTACGCCTTCATGACGCTGGAGGACCACACGGGGCAGGTCGAGTACATCGTCAACTCGAAGAAGGTCGACGACTACCGCGAGCTGCTCTCGGGCGACGAGCCGCTGCTGGTGACGGGCACGGTCGACGCGCCCTTCGGCGAGGGCGAGGCCGTGCGCGAGCGCTTGCGCTTCATGGACGCGAAGCTCCTGTCCCGCATCCGCTCCGAGAAGAGCAGCATGCTGGACATCAGACTGAACGCCGACGTCGTCAAGGACGAGCAGCTCCAGTCGCTCGAGAAGCTCCTGCGCGCGCACGCCGGCCCGTGCCGCACGATCCTGCGCATGGAGATCCCGAAGCGCAGCGAGTCCATCCTCGACCTCAGCGACGAGTACAAGGTCGCCGCGTCGGACGATCTCCTCGCGAGGATCGAGCAGATCTTCGGCGAGCGCGTGGCCGTGCTGCGCTGAGCAGCTGCTCGGCGGGACCGACGATGCCCGGCGAGTCGACGTTCAGCGATCACGTGGTGTACGTCGATGAGAGCGGCGATCACGGGCTCGACAGCATGGACGCTTCTTACGCAATGTTCGTCCTCGCGCTCTGTCTCTTCCGCAAGGACGAGTACGTCCATCAAGTCGTCCCGGCCCTGCAGAAAATTGAAGTTCAAGCACCTCGGGCACGATCTCGTCGTTCTTCACGAGCGCGAGATGCGGAAGCAAGAGGGCAAGTTTAAGTTCCTGAGCGATCGGGCCCGCCGAACGCTCTCTTGGACGACGTCAGTCTTCGACATTGGGGCTACGGATTGAAGTGCTTCCCCTGATAGACGAAAGGCCCCGGGAAACCCCGAGGCCCATCGTCCGACCGGGAAGCCCCAGTCCTCAAGGCTCGGCGCTGCCGTGAGATTGGCGCGGCCCTGGTGTGACGGGCTGATCGCCGAAGTGACCACCGATCGCTTCGCGTCGGTAGTCGAAGATGTATGCGAGTTGCCGTTGCACGAAGATCGCTCGTGCCAGATGCCCCAGCGGCCCGAACGGCAGCTCGTACTCGACGCGGTCGCGGATCAGCGTACCCCCGGGCGCGTCCTCGAACGTGTGGGTGTGCCGCCACAGCTTGTAAGGGCCCGATTCCTGGACGTCGACGAAGCGCGCCTCGGGTTCGAAGGTCTCGATGAGCGTGCGCCAGCGAAACGGCACGCCGAGCAGCGAGAGGCGGTAGTCGATGACCGTGCCCGGCCGCATTTCGATGGGCTCAGGCGTGAGGATGGAGAAGCGCAGGGTGGGCGGCGTGAGGCGCTCGAGGTTCGCCGCGTCGGCGAAGAAGGCGAAGACCTCCGGGCGCCGCCGAGGGACGAACTGCTCACGTTCGAGGACGTAACTCATGGAAACGCAACGCGCGCTCGGTCGAGATGGTTACCGAGCACGTCCAAAATGTAATGCTGCAGGTTCTCGACACCGTTCTCTGTGAGCCCCTCGCGTCGCGCCGTAACCTGGGCGGGGGAGGGGCATCGAAAGGACCACGGAGAAGGAATCGTGACGCGCACCGCCCCAAGACGGACCGACGAACACTGCCCTTGCGAGGACGCGCTGCCGCGTCACGAGGCTTACTCGGGTTGGGTTTCGGAGCTCGTTGGGGCGCACCGGGCGCGCTTGGTGGCGGTCGCGCGACGCGAGGGGCTGGGGGCCGAGGACGCGTTCGACGCCGCTCAGGAGGCCTTCGCCGGGTTCTTGATGCTGCCGCAGGCGCGTGAGCTCGCGCCGTCCGACTGGGCCGACCACACCCTCACGGCGCTGGTGCGCAACGTCGCCCGCAACGCGCGGCGTTTGCACGCTCACGCGCGCCCGCACTCGTCGGACGAGGCGACGCTCGATTCGATCGCGGCCGGTGAGCCCGCTGCCGACGAACGCATCGCGCGCGGCGAAACGCGCGGGCGGGTCGAGCGGTGCGTGGCGCGCCTGGGGGAAGTTCAGCGGGCGGTCGTCACGCTGCGCATGCTCGACGAGCGACCCGGACAAGACGTCGCGCGCGAGCTCGGCATCGAGCCGGGCCACGTCGCCGTGCTGCTCCACCGCGCGAAGGCGCAGCTGCGCGCGTGCCTCGAGAACGCGGGCGAAAATCCAGGCGGCGCGATCGCCGCCTGAAACCGGAACGTCAGCTTCTCCCGTTGTCTCGCAGCCGCTGGGCGTGCTCGAGCGCTCTTTCCATCTCTTTCCGCACTTTTTCGTCGGGATCGCGCGCGAGCCGGTCGACCGCCTCGCGACCGGCGGCGCCTTTGAAGGACGCGAGGCAGTGCGCCGCGGCGCCCGCACCGTTGGGAACGCCGCCGCGGACGAGCGCCTCGAGCTCGGCGACGGCGCCCTCGTATCCGCGCTGGTGCGGCCGTGTCCGGCGTCCACATGTCGGGGTCGGCGAGGAAGCGCGTGATGGAGGCCGTCTGGGACGGCGGCGTCAGCGTCATCGCGCATCGGGCCCAGAAGCGGCGGCGGCCCTTCTTCTCTTCGCGCTCGTAGAGCTCGGCGAAACTCGCGCGCGAGCGCCGCGTCCCCGGCCGTGTGCTCGGGACTCTCGTCGACGAGCGGCATCTCAGCGGGCACCATGACCAGGTCGAGGGCCTCCTCCTTCGCCGCCTCAGAGCCGACCGCGGAGTCGAGCCAGCGGACGAGGAACGACTGCACCCCACGCCAGGCCGGCGTGTTCTTCGGCTCTTCGTGATCGAAGAGGACGAGCCAGCCGCGCAACGGACCGTCCGTGTAGACGCCCACCCAGTTCGACTCGTCGTCGGTCCAGAGCCAAGCGATCGTGCCGCCGCGCGACCGGTTCCCCATGAGCTCGTCGAGCTTGCGCGACTCCTCGATCGCCTCGGCGACGGGCATGAGGCGCGAGAACAGCCGGCGGTCGCCCCGTCGCGGCCCCTCCGCCGAGCCGTCGAAGGCGCGGTAGAGCTGGAGGACGTCGTCGGGCAGCGGCCCCAGCGCCTGGTCGAGCTGCTCTATGGCCTCGGCCGCCGCCGGAGGGTTCAAGCCGTCGTAGGTGTCGAACAGCCGCTGGATCAACGTGGGGACGCTCATGCGACACCTATAACCCCCACGACCCTGTAATGGCCGCCCGGCTCGACACCTCTAGTCTGTGAGAAGGAGAGCAACCCCATGAACGCTGAGAACAAGTCCAAGGTCGTCGAGCTGACGGATGACAACTTCACGCGCGCGGCGCTCGAGTCGCCCGTGCCCGTGCTCGTCGATTTCTGGGCCGCTTGGTGCGGGCCGTGCCGTGCGATGGCGCCCCACGTCGAGGCGCTGGCCGAGGCCTACGACGGAAAGGTGCGCGTGGGCAAGGTGGACGCCGACGGCAACCAGGACATCGTCGCCAAGCTGGACGTGCGCAGCCTCCCGACGTTCCTGGTGATCAAGCAAGGCCAGGTCGTGGGGCAGATCGTGGGCGCCGTCCCGAAGAGTCGGCTCGAGGATCTCGTGAAGAAGGCGCTGGCGTAAGCGGGGCAGCGGCCGACACGCCGAAGAGCGGGCGTGGAAGCGGCGAGAGCGCACATCACAAAATGTGCCGGCGCCGCTGGTTTTTCCCGGGCCGCGGGCAGCGTGATACTTTCCCGTCGCCAGCAGACTGGGAGGGTCACATGCGGTCACGTTCGTCGGTCGGTCATTCGGTGGTGGGCTTCGCGCTCGCGGCGCTCGCGGGTAGCTGCACGATTCAGCAGGGGCCGGCGTACATGCCCGCCACCTCGGCCGCGCTCGAGGTGAACGTCGATCGCCCCGGCTCCGATTACCGCAGCTTCGATCTCGCGTCGGGCCGGCCCGAAGAGTGCCGCGACACCTGCATGGTCGAGCCCCAGTGCGTGGCGTTCACCTTCGTGAACCCGGGCGTGCAGGGCCCGAGCGCCCGCTGCTGGCTGAAGAGCGCCGTGCCCGACCCCACGCCGAACAACTGCTGCATCTCGGGCGTGAAGAATTCTTCCGCGCCGCCGGCGAACTACGAAGCGCAGCCGCCCGTCGAGCCGTCGCCGCCGGCGCCCGGGTACGTGCCGGAGGCGCCGACCGGGACGCCGCCTTCGGGCGGGCCGTGGGTGG
>DASZUD010000030.1:0-6195 GCA_035548155.1 Polyangia bacterium | reverse complement strand
ACGGCGGATGCTCCTGTCACGGGCGCGGCGGGGACTGCGGGCGGCGGGCGAGCCGGGACGGGCGGCGCCGCGGGCACCGGCGCCGCGGGCCAGGGCGGCGGCGCAGGAACGGGCAAGGGTGGCTCGGGGGGCACCACCGGCGCCGCGGGCGCTGCAGGAGCTACGGGCGCCGCCGGCACCACAGGCGCTGCAGGTACCACAGGCGCTGCAGGAACCACAGGCGCTGCAGGAACCACGGGCGCTGCCGGAGCCACAGGCGCTGCTGGCACAACAGGCGCTGCAGGAACCACCGGGACAGGGGGCGCCAGTGGCGGAGCAGGCACCACGAGCGGTGGTAGCGCAGACGCCGCGGCGGACGCGTCACAAGACTGACGCGGTCGATCTTTCGCAGCCGGCCGGAACTTGTGACCGCATCGGGGATTGTCGTACACTGCGACGCAGAAATACGCAGTTTAACTTCCCTCGCGGAGGCGCCCCGAATGTTCAGAAGGTTCTTGGTCCCGACGTTGGTCCTCGCAGTCGCCGGCTTCACCTATGCGGGCTGTCACGACGATAGCGGCAACGGCAGCTGCAAGCCGAGCTCGACCGGATCCGCCGGAGCCGACGGTTCGACGGACGCGGTGGCCGATGCGGCGACGGATGCTGCTGACGCAGCGACCACCGAGACGGGCGGCGACGCTGCTGCCACCGAGACGGGCGGCGACGCTGCTGCCACCGAGACGGGCGGTGACGCTGCTGCCACCGAGACGGGCGGCGATGCTCACGCTGACGGCGCGGCCTCGGACGGCGCGACGTCCGATGGCGCCGCGTCCGACGGCGTCGCGTCCGACGGCGCCGCCGCGGACGCGACCGGCAACTGACGCGCCCCACGGGCGAGATCTTGTGACATGGTCTCGCCCGTGCTCCATCCGCTCCGAACACTCGTGCGCGCCTGCGCCTTCGCGCTCCTCGTCGTGTCGATGTTCGGGGCGTCCGCGGCAAGCGCCGAGGACGCCGACGGCCTCATCAAGCGAGGCGTCGAGCTGCGGCGCGCGGGCGACGATCAGGCCGCGCTCGAGCAGTTTCGCCGTGCGTACGACCTCGCCCCCTCGCCGCGCGCGCTCGCGCAGATGGGGCTCGCCGAGCAGGCGCTCTCGAGGTGGGTGGACGGTGAGGCCCATCTCGCGAAGGCGCTCGAGGCCGCGCAGGATCCCTGGATCGGCAAGTACCGCGACACGCTCCAGTCGTCGCGCGCCGAGATCGCGCGGCACCTCGGCTGGCTCGTCGTGACGGGCGGTCCCGCGGGCGCCCAGCTCCGGCTCGACGGCAGGCTCGCCGGCACGCTCCCGCTCGACCACCCTTTGCGTCTGCCCGCCGGCACGATCACGCTCGACGCCCTCGCCGAAGGGCACGTGCTCGCGACGCGCGCGGTGACCGTGAGGCCGGGCGAAACGACCAACGAGGATCTGCCGGCGCGCGCCGCGAACGCGGCCGCCGTCATCCCGGTCGCCGCCGCTTCCGTCGCGGGCCGAGCGCCGAGCGACGTCAGCGCGCCGTCGAAGCGCTCGGCGGGCCGACCCCGGGCCGTCGCGTGGATCTCGACGGGAGCAGCCGTCGCGACCGCCATCGCAGGGGGCACCCTGCTCTATCTCGGCAACAGCGACGCCAATCGCTACAATCGTGATTGCGTGTCCGCGGCCCAAGCCGGGTGTGAAGAGCTCCACTCGAGCGGCGCACGCAAGCAGACGGCCGGAGTGGTCGGCCTCGCCGCGGCGGGCGTGCTGGGCGCGACGGCGGCGTGGCTCTTTCTTTCGTCGGAGCACGCCGACGGCCCTGACACCCGCGTGGCGTGCGCGCCGGTGGCGCTCACGCCGGGCGCGGCCTGCGTGCTCCGCTTCTAGACGACCTCTGCGCGCCGCCGGCGAGGCTCACTCGATGATCGGCGCGCCGTTCGTAGAGCTCTTCGAAGAGCTCTTCGACGACGGCTGCACCGGCTGAGAGGGCACCGGCACGGGCGCGTCTGCGGCGCGCGCGGGGACGTCCCGCTTGCCCGCGCGACGGTGCTCGACGGCGCGCACGGCGGCGCTCTTTGCCGGCGGCGCGGGATCGGTCGCGGGCCCTCGTGGCGGGGACGCGCTCGTCGGCGGAGGGAGCGCGGCGGCCGGCAGCGGCTCGGGACGCGGCTCCGTCGGGACGGACCGAGGCGGCTGGGACACGGCCGCGGAAACTGCCCCGCCCCCGCCCGGCGCACGATCACGAAGAAGCTCGCGGAGCGCGAGGCCGCCAGCGACGAGCACCACGCCGAGCGCCAGGGCCGCGCCTACGAAGCGGAGCGGCTTGCGCCCACCCCGGACATCGACGGTCGTGCTGCGCTCGGCGGCGGCCGGCGAGCGCGCGAGGGCCTCCGCCGTCCGTTTCGCCACGCGCGTCGGAGTGTGGCGCACCGGTTCGGCGCGCGCGGCGACGGGCGGACCGCCCCCGTCCAGCGTGCGCGTCGCGGCGGCGACGTTCGCGCTCGCCAGCAACGCCACGGGCATCGTGCGCGACACGCCCGCCCCCGACGACGTGAACAGCGCGCGCACGAGCTCGCCGAGGGGCTCACCGTCGGGCGAATAGCCCGCGAGGCCCAGCACGGCCGACAGCGCCTCGCCCGTCGTCGCGTACCGTTCGGCTGGATCGGCCGCCAGCATGCGGCGCACCACCGCCTCGACGGCCGACGGCACGTCGCGCCGCGCGCCGGCGGCGTCCAGCGCGGGGATCTCGCACCGAGCGACCTTGCCGATGATCTCGAGGTCGCTGTCACCGTCGAAGAGACGCCGCCCCGCGAGCATCTCCCAGATCGTCGCGCCCGCCGCGAACTGATCCGTGCGGTGATCGACGGCTCCGCCCGCGAGCTGTTCGGGCGAGGCGTACGCGATCTTGCCGCGCATGCTTCCCGGCTGCGTGTTGCGCGCGCTGTGCCCGCGGGCCTTGGCGATCCCGAAGTCGGACAGCTTCACCTCGCCCGAATAGGCGACGAGCACGTTATGCGGCGAAACGTCGCGGTGCACGAGCCCGAGGCGCCCGCGCGCGTCGCGCTTCTCGTGCACGTAGCGCAGCGCCTTGAGCATCTCCCCGGCGACGTAGAGGCAGAGCCCGACCGGGAACACGTACCCCGCGCGACGCGCCGCCTCGACGATGCGCCGGAGGTCCTGCCCTTCGACGCGCTCCATCGCGATGTAGTAGCGGCCGCCGAGGCCCCGCTCTTCGTCGTCGCCGACCTTGTCGAAGTCGAAGACGGTCACCAGGTTCGCGTGCTGCAAGCGCGCGGCGATGCGCGCCTCGTCGACGAACAGCCGCTCGAGCTCGGGATCGCCCGAGAACGACTCGAGCATGAACTTCAGGGCCACCGGCTTGACGAAGCCCTCGCGCCCCTCGACGTGCGCGGCCCACACCTCGGCCATGCCTCCGACGGCGATCCGCTCGTCGAGAACGTACTTGCCGATGCGCCTCCCCGCTTCCACGCGCCTCTGTATACACGCCGTGACGGCGTCCGCCAAACACCCGCCGGATTTGCGGAATTCGAACCACCGCCGGTGCTGCATCTTCCCGGCAACGGATGCAACGCATTCTGCAAGTCATCAATTGTGAGCGCCGTCCGGGGCGTCTATACAGGATGGCGACGCGCCTTGCTCGGGCCAGCGGGCGCTTCGCGACCTCACCACCGATTCGGCGTGCGACCGCCGGATTCCAAAAGGCAGGGCAAGGGAGGAATCCGATGTCTCGAGCGTATTGGCCGCAGAGCGGCCCCTTCGTGTTCGCGGTCGGCATGAGCGCGCTCGCCCTCGCGGCCTGCACGTCCGGGAACGTGCGGCCGTCTCACATGACCGGGTCGGGCGCCGCGGGCACCGGGACCTTCCCCAACCCCTCGGGCGCGGCGGGCACAGGCGCGGCGGGCACAGGCATCGTCGTCGTGCCGCCCGGTCCCGGCGCGGCGGGCAGCACCGCGATCCCAGACGACCCCAACAAGACGTCGGCGCCCCCGCTCGCGACGTGCAACGCGGCGCTGCCGCCCGCGTTCGTCACGATCTGCAGCGGCTGCCACACGGTGAACGGCGCGCCGAACACGCGCCACCCGGATCTCTACGCGTTCGCCGGCGCGGCCGCCGACATGAAGGCGAAGGTCCGCGCGGGCGGCAACGGCATGGCCGCGTACCCCGCGACCCTCATCTCGGACGCCGACCTCGACATGGTCTACAAGTTCTTCACGACGTCGAAGCGCACGGGCCTCGACGCGATCTCGCTCGGGGACGTCAAGCCGCTCTTCACGACGGCCGACGCCGTGAACCCGCCCATCGTCTTCAAGCGGGACGACGGCGCGCTGATCACGCGCGGCGCCGGTCGCGTGCGCGGCCGTCACGAGGGCCCGCTCGACACGAACCAGCCGTTCATGGAGTTCGTCGCCGACTACTTCGTGGCGCGCACCTACGGCTGGATCGTCGAGGACTTCACGCCCACGGGCGTGAGCCGGATCCGCGTGACGTACCTGCCGATCTCGATGCCGACGGGCGGCACGAACTTCCGCGCCTGGAAGAACTACGGCAACGGCGACGTCTTCGCCAACAACGGCGGCATGAAGTCCGACGTCCCGATGCCATCGATCATGGTGAGCGGCCAGGACATGACCGCGAACTACCAGACGAAGTTCGCGCCCTACGCGCGCATCCAGCAGGCCGAGGTGACGCAGAACCAGCGCACGGGGCAGCCCATCAAGGCCGGCGACCTGTTCGAGTTCGAGTTCGGCATCTTCAACGACCCGGGGGCGATCCAGCCGCCCGGCTCGCGCACGAACTACTACACGGACACGTTCCGCTACCAGGTCGGCAAGGGCGGCGTCACCGCGAACAACCCCGACAAGTACACCGACGGTAAGGGCATCCTCGGCCCGGTGCCGGCGGCGCAGAGCGGCGGCGACACGACGAACGTGTGGCCGTACTTCATGCAGGAGACGCAGTTCGGCCAGATGGCGCTCAACGTTCAGCACGAGAACGTCCAGCACCTGGTCATGGGCCGCCGCCTCTTCCACACCGACTTCACGACGGGCGCGCACAGCGAGCCGAACAACCCCGTCTTCACGGAGCAGATGGGCAAGGCGGGCCCGCTCGGGCAGAGCACGTCGTGCGAGACCTGCCACATCGGCAACGGCCCCGGCGAGACGCTCACGGCGACGGGCCTCGACACGAAGTCGTCGATGGCGATCAAGCTCTACAACGCGGGCGCGCTCGGCGTGCAGCTCCAGCCGCAGGAGGGCAGCGCCGCGCTCATGGGCTCGACGACGAAGACCGTCATGCTGGGCGACGGCACGTCGGTGACGCTCAAGAAGCCCACGATAGCCGTCATGGCCAAGGACGGCACGAGACCGGCGTTCTCGGCGCGCGTCGCCCGCAAGGTGATCGGCATGGGTCTGCTCGAGGCCATCGACGAGCGCACGATCCTCTCGCGCGCCGATCAGAAGGACTGCGACGGCAACGGCATCTCGGGCCGCCCGAACTTCATCAAGGATCCGAAGAGCGGCGTGCTGCGGCTCGGCCGGTTCGGTTGGAAGGCCGAGAAGGTCAGCATCGAGCACCAGGTCGCCGAGGCGGCCATGGAGGACATGGGCGTCGGCTCGTCGATCTTCCCCGACAACGGCAAGGCAGAGCTGAACGACACGGACCTCGCGAACCTCGTGACGTACATGCGCCTCGTCTCGGTGCCGGGCCAACGCAACTACGGCGACGCGCAGGTGACGGCGGGTGAGCAGATCTTCAAGACGATCGGCTGCGCGAACTGCCACGTGACCGACGTGGTGACGGGCGCGAACCACCCGTTCTCCGAGCTGCGCAACCAGGACATCAAGCCCTACTCCGACCTCCTGCTCCACGACATGGGCCCGGACCTCGCCGACGACAGCGGCGTCGCGGCTTCGGACAGCGAGTCGGCGCCGGCGGCCGCGTCCGAGTGGCGCACGCCGCCGCTGTGGGGCACGGGCCTCTTGCAGACGATCAACGGCCACACCGGCCTGCTGCACGACGGCCGCGCCGCAAACGTCCTCGAGGCCGTCCTGTGGCACGGCGGCGAGGCGGAGAAGGTCAAGCAGGCGGTGACGAAGCTCTCCGCGACCGACCGCGCCGCGCTGCTCGCCTTCGTCGAGTCGATCTAGTTCGGGACCCTGAGAGGGTCCCGCGCCCCCGGCGC
>DASZUD010000029.1:0-3215 GCA_035548155.1 Polyangia bacterium | reverse complement strand
CGTCTCGCGCAGCACGGCGGCGCGCACGTCTCCGCTCTTGTCGCCGAGGGCGCTGCGCAGCGTGGCGCCGTGGGCGCCGTTTCCCTGGCGTCGATCGATCGACGCCGCGACCTCGACGCCGCGGCGCCTGACCTCGGGGGCGCTGTCGGCGAGCGCGGCCGCGAGGATCTCGTCCTCGCCCGCGCCGCCCCGCCCGATGACGGCCAGCGCCTCCAGCGTCTCGCGCCGCGCGAGCGGATCGCTGAACGCCTGCTTGAGCGCCGTGACTCCGTCGGGATCGCCGATGAGGGCCTGGGCGACGCCGCGGGGCACGGGGCGAAGGCCGTTGACGACCTCGCGCAGCCACGCGGGCACGGCGCCACGGCCCGCCGCCGCCGCGTCCAGCGGGCCGGTCGCCTTGCCGGCCGAGATGCGCGCCGCCGTGTCGGTGCCCAGGCCCGCCGCCGCGAAGCCCGTGTCGGCGATGATCGTTCCGAAGCGCGGGTGGTTTGGCAGGACGCTCAGCAACGAATCGCGGCCGAGGCGCACCACGACGCGCGCCGCGCCGCCGCCCTCACGCGGCTCGAAGCCCAGCGTGTATGACCGGCGCATGTTCGAGACCAGCGCGACGAAGATCGCGAGCACGACGGCGACGCCCACGCCGGCCTGCAGCGCCGCCCGCCGCACGCTGCGCGTGAACGTGACCTGCTCGTCGGCCGCCAGCGCGCCGCCGAGGTGCCGGTGAACGGCCCACAGCTCCGGCAGCCGCAGCCGCTCGCCTGCGGTGAGCCGCCGCCGCAACGCGCGCCGCGCCTCGGCGGCGCGCGCGCGATCGTCGATGGCGAACGACTCGACGGCGGGCGCGAGGCCCGGGTGAGAGAGCGCGAAGGCCTCGCGGCGACCGCGCGTGCGCGCCCGCAACAGCCCCCGCCCCTTGAGCGCGACCAGCGCCTCGGCCGCCGCCTCGCGGGCCTTCGGCGTGCGCGCGTCCAGATCGTCGGCGGTGATCTCGCCGTGCTCGGCGGCCGCCAGCAGCGCCTGGCGCGCGGCGCGGCCGCCCGATTCGGCGCACAGCCGCTCGAGCAGCAACGCCGGCAGCACGGCCGCGCCACCGCTGCGCTGGTACTTGCGCACGGACGAGAGGCGCAGATCGACGATGGCGCGCGCGACCACCTGCAGATCCAGTGGGCGGCAACGCCCCGCGCTGCACAGATCGGCGGCCACCGCGCCCGCGAGGCCGTTCTCGAAGAACGTCCCCGACTGGATCGCCGTGCGCTCCAGCACCTCCGAGACCTGCTCTTGTGTGAGTCCCGGCAGCGTCATCCACGCGCTGCTCGCCAGCGCCACGCCCGCGCCCGCCTCGCGCAGCTGATCGAGGCGCGCGAAGAACGCCTCGTCCACCGACAGCAGCACGCGCATGCGGCTGCCGCCCTGGTCCAGCACGCGCGCGAGCAGCGCGCCCACGTCGGCGCCGCGCCCCACCTCGTCGGACAGCGCCTCCTCGAGGTGATCGAAGATCAGCACGAGGCCGTTCTGAGAATCACGCGCGATGCGCGCGAGGTAGTCGGCGGAGCTCTGGTGGGGCAGGGGCGGCGTCGACCCGAGCCGGCTCGCGCCGCGCACGATCTCGCCGTCGAGGTCCTCGTAGGCGCCGATCATGACGACCTGCGCGCCGCGCCGGTTCAGCGCGGGGATCAGTCCCGCGCGGAGCAGCGACGTCTTCCCGACGCCGCTCGGCCCCGACAGCACGACGACGCGCGCCTCACCCGCGAGCAGGCGCATGAGCCGCGCCACCTCGTCGGCGCGCCCGTGGAACGCCTCACCCGCGCCCTCGTCGTAGGGGAGGAACCCGCGGAACCCGCTCACGCCGCGCCCCCCTCGGGGAAACCAGCGGCGGCGATGGACCTATGCCTGCCGGATGTCCGACTCGAGCATTTCGGGCTCTTCGTCATAGTCCGAAATGATGATCTCTCGATTGTGGGCATCCGTCGAGGACGGCGTAAAAAATCCTTCGACGAGATCAGCCACCTCCTCGTGAGAGGTTCCTCGTTTGACGGTCGAGAGGGCGTAAACGACGTGACCGTCGTCGACGACCGACAGGAAACCGATGCGGCGCCCGTCCTCGACGGACCAAAGGTCCCACGATTCCCCGGCCTGCGTGCGCGTCACGCGCGTCGCATAGAAGGTGCGCGGCTCGTGTCGCGTGATGGGCGTGATTTTCGGGTCGCGTGGCACGTTGGCTCCAACGAAGGGAACAGAATAACGGCCAAGCGCCCGATCGTCCAGATTCGCCGACGTGGGCCCTCGCGCGTGCAAACGTCGCCCGAACGGTGCATCGTGCGGGCCTCCGCTCACGTTAAAGGGGAACCATGAGAATTCGCGCTTGGGGTCTGGTGGCTTCGATCGTCCTTGGTGGCTTTGCCTTCGGCGTCGTCGGTTGCACGTCCAGTGAACCGTCGAGGGCCGACACGGGCGCGGCAGGCACCACGGGGGCCGCGGGCAGCGGCAGCGCGGGCACGACGGGGGCTGCCGGCACTTCAGGTGCCGCCGGCACTTCAGGCGCGGCGGGCACTTCAGGCGCGGCGGGCACTTCAGGCGCGGCTGGAACGACGGGCGCCGCGGGCACGACGGGCGTCGCCGGCACGACGGGCGCCGCCGGCACGACGGGCGCCGCGGGCACGACAGGCGCCGCCGGATCGGGCACCGACGGCGGGACGAACACCGACGCGACGACGGGCGCCGACGGCTCGAGCGAGGTGCCGGGGACGTACGCGGGCAGGCCGCTCGGCGGCACGCCGCAGTCAATCCCGGGGACGATCCAAATCGAGAACTACGACACCGGCGGCGAGGGAGTGGCCTATCACGACAAGAACGTCGTCAACCACGGCCAGCTCTGCGGCGTCACGCGCACCGACCTCATCGATCTCAACTGCACGGGCCAGCAGGGCTCGCCGACGGACCAGGCGCAAGCGGGCTGCGCCAAGCTGACCGGCGACGAGTACCTCGGCTACATCGACACGGGCGATTGGCTGAACTACACCGTGACGGTGAAAGAGGCCGGCACCTACGCGATCGCGAGCCACGCCGGCGTCGCGGGCAGCGCGAAGATCTCGCTCACGTTCACGCCGACGGTGAAGACGGCCGCGCTCACGCTGCCCGGCACCTCGGGCTGCGGCGTCGAGTCGTATCACGTGTGGGCGACCCAGAACCTCGGCACCATCACGCTCCAGCCGGGC
>DASZUD010000028.1:0-8813 GCA_035548155.1 Polyangia bacterium | reverse complement strand
GGGGGCTCGACCCCGGCGGTCCCGGCCGGCTTGCGTCCCGCGCGCGCGATGCCGAGGGCGATCAGCACGCCCGCGGCGAGCGCGACGCCGCCCGCGATCGCACGCCGGCGGCCCCTCGCCCGCCCCGCGACCCCGGCGATCTCGGCATCCTCGGCGGCGATCACGCCGAACGGCGGCGCCGGCGTGCGCGTCCGCCCGTGCGGCGAGGACGCGTCGATCACCTCGATCCTCAGCGACTCCTCGTTGCGCGGCACCGCCGAATCGGACGGCATCGCGACGGGCGTGTCCGCGAAGAGCTCCTCGGGCAGCTCCGGAACCTCGAGCGACAGCGAGCTCGACTCCTCGGCGAATAGATCGTTCAAGAACGCGCGCAGCGTCTGGCTGTCGGCGCGCAGCGTGCTCAGCACGGCGTCGCAGTCGCGGGCCAGCTCCTCGGCCGTGGCGTAGCGGCGCTCCCTGTCGCGCTCGAGCGCGCGCAGCACGACGCGATCCAGCTCGACCGGAATTCCCGGGCGCAGCGACGAAGGCGGCGGCACCGCCTTCAACATCAAGTTGCGCAGCGTCTCGAGGTCATCCTTGCCCGCGAAGAGCCGGCGGCCCACCAGCATCTCCCACAGCGTGACGCCCAGCGCGTAGACGTCGGCGCGCCCGTCCACGTCCTCGCCGCGCGCCTGCTCGGGCGCGAGGTACCCGAGCTTCCCCTTGACGCCCTCGCCCTCCTTGTCCGTCGCCGTCACGGCCTTGGCGATGCCGAAGTCGAGCAGCTTCACCCCACCCGCGAACAGCAACATGATGTTCGACGGCGTGACGTCACGATGAACGATGCCCAGGCTCTTGCCGTTCGCGCCTCGCAACATGTGCGCGTAGTGCAGGCCCACCGCCGCCTCGCGCACCACGTACGCCGCGAGCGCCGGCGGCACCGCCGCCTTCGCGGCGCGCAGCACGCGCATCGTCGACGAGAGGTCCTTGCCCGGCAGGTACTCCATGGCCAGGAAGTAGCTGCCCTGCACGTGCCCGAAGTCGTAGACCTGCACGATGTTCGGGTGGTGCAGCAGCGCCGAGATGCGCGCCTCGTCACAAAACATGCGAATGAACGCGGGCGAGCTGGCCTTCTCGGACAGGATGCGTTTGACGACGAACGTCCGCCGAAACCCTTCGACGCCTTGGGTGACGGCGCGATAGACCTCGGCCATGCCGCCCGTCGCGATGCGATCGAGGAGAAAGTAGCGGCCGAATTTCTCGATGCGCGGGGCCAGGTCGGCGCCGCCGGCCGCCGCCGGCATGATTCCACTCTGCATGTGACGAGGTTCCCCGACCGGCTCCCATCGACGGATCCGTCGCCGGCGATGAGTCGGAATATGAATAATTCCATCTATCTACGCGAGAACCGAAAGGGGCCTTACAGTCTGAACCCGGGTATAGACAGCAGACCGTAGGAGATCGCAGACTACCGAGCCCCCCGTGACGAAGTTTGACGAGAGGAGTCGCAAGCCGACCGCCGCCGCACCGCCTCCCGAGGGGGCCGGCGCCGCGCGTGACGTGCCGACGCTCGTCGCGTTCCTCGACTCGATCATCGACAACATCCCCGCGATGATCTTCGTCAAGGACGCGGAGACGCTGCGCTACGAGCGCTTCAACCGTGCGGGCGAAGAGCTGACCGGCCTCGATCGCGACAACATGTTCGGGCGCGACGACTACGCGCTGTTTCCCCCCGAGCAGGCGCGCTTCTTCCAGGAGAAGGATCGGGAGGTGCTGGGATCGCAGCGGCTCGTCGACATCCCCGAAGAGCCCATCGCGACGCCGGGCGGCGTCCGCTGGCTGCACACGAGGAAGCTCCCCATCCTGGGTCCTTCGGGCGAGCCGCGCTACGTGCTCGGCATCTCGGAGGACATCACCGACCGCAAGAACGCGGAGGAGAAGCGGCGCGAGGCGCACCGCCAGCTGGAGCTGGCCGTGGGCGAGCGGACGGCCGAGCTGACGCGCGTCAACGACGACCTGCGCAAGCAGATCTCCGAGCGCGAGCGCGCCGAGGCGGCGCTGCGCCGAAGCGAGGAGGAGCTGCGCCAGTCGCAGAAGATGGAGGCGATCGGCCGCCTCGCCGGCGGCATCGCGCACGACTTCAACAACCTCCTCTCCATCATCCTCTCGTACAGCGCCATGATGATGGAGGCGCTGTCGCCGGACGATCCGCTGCGCGCCGACGCCGAGCAGATCGCGATCGCGGGCCAGCGCGCGCGCGATCTGACGCGCCAGCTGCTGGCGTTCAGCCGGCGCCAGATGCTGCGGCCCGAGGTGCTGGATCTCACCGAGATCGTCCGCGGCGTCGAGCCGATGCTGAGGCGCGTGCTGGGCGAAGACATCGAGCTCACGATCTCGCTCGCGCAGCCGACGCCGCTCGTGAAGGCGGACCCCGGCCAACTTCAGCAGATCATCATGAACCTCGTCGTGAACGCGCGCGACGCCATGCCCGAGGGCGGCCAACTGTGGATCGAGACGACCGACGTCGTGCTCGATCAGGAGTTCGTGCGCCGCCACTTCACCGCGGGCGGCAAGCCGGGCCCCTACGTCTGCCTCACGGTCAGCGACACCGGCGTCGGCCTCGACGAGGAGACGCGCACGCGCATCTTCGAGCCGTTCTTCACGACGAAGCCGCGCGGCAAGGGCACGGGCCTCGGGCTCTCGACGGTGCTGGGCATCGTGCAGCAGAGCGGCGGGCACGTCACGGTGGAGAGCCGGCCGCACGAGGGCGCCGCGTTTCGCGTGTACCTGCCGCGCACGACGGAGCCGCGCGTGGCGGCGCCGCCCGTGCGCGAGCCGCGCCAGCCCGTCGCGAAGCGCGGGTCCGAGACGGTGCTCCTCGTCGAGGACGAAGGCCAGCTGCGCGTGCTGGCGCGCGACATCCTGCGCGGCGCCGGCTACCAGGTCTTCGAGGCGCCGAACGCCGCCGAGGCGATCAAGATCTCGCAGCGCCACGCCGGCCCCATCCACCTGCTCGTGACCGACGTCGTCATGCCGCACATCGGCGGTCAGGAGCTGGCGCGGCGCCTGGCGGCCGAACGCCCGCGCATGCGCGTCCTCTACATGTCGGGCTACACCGACGACGCCATCGTGCAAGGTGGCATGGTCGATCCCAGCGTGGCGTTCTTGCCGAAGCCGATCACCCCCGACACTCTGCTCGGCAAGGTGCGCGAGACGCTGGACGCGCCGTAGTCGTTCGCGCATGAATCGAGGTCGGATGACGATGCGATCTCCGATGCTCCGCCCGGTGGCGCTCGCGGCGTGCGCCCTCGCCTTCTCGCTCGCGTGCCAGCGGCGACAGGCGGAGCGGCCGCCTCAAATGACGCCGAACCCGCCTCCCCCGCCGCCCGTCGTCGTCGACGCGGCGCCGCCTCCGCCGCCGCGCGAGCGGCCGACGTTCACGCTCGTGCACACGTCGGATCTGCGAGGCCGCATCAGCGTGCACGAGGCGCCGCGCAACTTGCCGCCGGGCGTGGGCCTGGCGCCGCTCGCGCACCGCGAGTCGGCGGGCGGGCTGGGGCGGCGCGCGACGCTCGTCGATCGCGAGCGCGTGTTCGCGGGCGGCGTCGTACAGGTCGACGCGGGCGATTTTCTACCGCTGCCAGCCGACCAGCCGCGCGATCCCGTCGCGCCCGAGGCGAAGGACGTGCCGCGCTGGATCGAGCTCGTGATCGCCGGCTACCGGCGCCTGGGCGTGGACGCCGTCACGCTGGGCGAGCGCGAGCTCGGCCAGCCTGGACTGGATCCGAAACACCTCGCGAAGAAGCTCGCGGCGGCGCACGTGCCCGTCGTGCTGGCGAACCTCGTCGACGCGAAGGGCGCGCCGCTGTTTCCGCCGAGCCGCATCGTCGAGGCGGGCGGTGAGAAGATCGGCGTCGTGGGCGTGACGGAGCTGCCGGCCGAGGCGGCCGCCACGCTCACGAAGGCCGGCTACACGCTCACGCCCGCCGGCGAAGCCGTGCGCGTCGCCGCGAAGGATCTTCGGGCGCGGGGCGCGGGCTTCGTCGTAGCGCTCGTGCACGCATCGGCGGGCCGCGCGCGCGCCGCCGAGATCGTCGCGGGCGCCTCCGACCTCGACGTCGCCGTGCTGGCCCTGGGGCACGACGCCGCAGGCGCGGCGCCGCCGACGGGCGCGAGTTCGCCTCGCGTCGTCGCCGCGGGCGGCGAGCTCGCCATGGGGCGCCTCGGCGTGCGCCGCGAAAACGGTCACCTCACCGTCCTCGACGACGCCGTCGTCCCGCTCGACAAGGGCGTGCCCGAGCAGCTGGGCGTGGGCCTCATCTCGCGCGTGGCACGCATCCCGACGATCGACACGCACAAGATGCTCGAGGACGCGGAGAAGCGGCACATCCAGATCAAGAACCGCGACCTCTACGAGATCTGGGATTGGGCCAGCACGAAGACGTGCGGCTATTGCCACCCGAAGGCCGTCGACCAATGGCGCACCACCGAGCATGCGCACGCGTTCGCGACCTTGGTGAAAGCCAAGCGCGATCACGATCCTGAGTGCCTGGGCTGCCACGTGCTCGGCTTCCTGCAGGAGGGCGGCACGCGCGACATGGTGATGGCGCGCGGCCAGTTCGCCGACGTCGGCTGCGAGGCCTGCCACGGCCCGGCCGCCCTGCACGTGCGCTCGGTCGACGGCGAGAAGAAGAACAACGTCATCATCAAGCCCGACCCCGCGACCTGCCTCGGCTGCCACACGCCCGACTGGAACATCGGCGGTTTCGATCCCGCCCTCGCGATGAAGGAGGTCGTCGGACCGGGCCACGGCATGCCCGCGGCGCCGAAGAAGGCGCGCTGACCGCGCCGGAACCGCTACTGCAGAAGGGGTGTGCTCGCCCAGTCGAGAAGCATGGTCCTCTCCCGATCGGTCAGCGGATCGGACGGAGGCGGCGGCATGCCAATCGTGAGGTAGGTCTTCATCTGGGCTGCGCCGCCGGTGCCCGCGCTCGTGTAGAAGAGCAGACCGTGCGTCCCCTTCGGATCGTCGTCGAGCTTCGTGAAGTCACCGTGAGTCGGCGCGCCCTTGACGAGGCCGGTGATCTCCGGGTCGTCGTTCAGCGTTCCGCCTGCGCCGTGACATCGGATGCAGTGCGCCTCCATGAGGGGCTTGATGTCGCTCGCGTACGTGGGCCACTCAGGCGCGGGGTTCTCGCCACAGCCGGCGGCGGCGCACGCCAATGACAGAACCAGAGACGCCATCGCTCCGACGAGCTTCATCGTGAGCCAGGATAACAGCGTCCCGGACTGACCGGAATCCGTTCAAGATCGCAGCGGCGCGCGGTAGATGCCGGGCTCGGACGCGTCGATGGGCGTCGCGCCGGCGACCTGGCGATAGAAGGCGGGCTCCGAGGCCCAGCCGATGATGGCGTAGGCGTGGCCCTCGGCGTGCAGCGCGTGCAGCGCGGCGAGCAAGAGCGCGGCGCCGACGCCCCGGCCGCGGCGATCGTCCCGCACCACGGTGGGGCCGAAGAAGCCGGGGGCCGTGGCTTCGATGCAGGCGAAGCCGATCAACGTCTCGGGCGCCGTCGAGTATCCAGACGCCGGCGGCGGCGATGGCGCGCGCTCGACGGCCACGAAGCAACCGTTCGGACGGCGCGCAAACGCGACCTCGCACTCGCTGGCCCAGCCCGCCGAGCCGTGCTTGCGTGCGAACTCGACGACGACGTGGCGCTCGCTCGGGAGCGCGCGGCGCACGGTCACGCCCGAGGCCGCGAGCGCGTCGAGGCGCGGAGCGACCGGCGGGAGCGCGTAGAGGCGAACGAGGAGATCCATCGCGCGCCTTTCCGAGTTCCCCGCCTAGTCCCTCGGCGGGTTTGTCTCCCGCAGCCACTTATCGAGCGTATCGAACTCCCATCCCGAGATGGCGTCGGACGGGGGCGGCGGCATGTACGGCATGATTTGATGCCAGAGGGCGGTGTACGTTGCCCCGGAGTACTTCACGATCCCTTCGTACGTCGTGAAGTCTCCCGTCGGCTGAACTGGGCCGATCATGGCCTTCAACGTGGGGGGCGTCGTGAACGTCGGGACCTCCGGATCTGCGTTCTGCGTCCCGTTCGCGCCGTGGCAGCGAATGCACCGCGCATCCAGAATCTGCTTGATGTCGTGCGTGTACGTCGGGTTCGTGGGCACAGGGTTCTCACCGCAGCCGCTCGCGACGACGCCGCCCGCGAGCGCACCCGTGAGCACCAGGACCGAAGAGAGCTTGTTTCCCCGCATGGTCGCCATCACAGGTAGTAGTGAAGCTGGAACATGAACATGGTCGCCGTGCCGCCGTCGATTGCGCCCTGGCCCGTGAACTGATAGCGCCCGAGGAACACCGCCTCGGTGTGCGCCCACGGGAAGAAGTTCACCTGCAGGTCCCACGCATTGCGGCCCGTCGTCGAGACGGCGAGGTTCTCCTGGTAGCGCTCGTACGCGACGCTGGTCATGAGCCCCTTGTACGGGAACAGCCACACGCCGGTGTATGAGACGAACTGGTTCTGGCTGTAGCTGGCCGCCGTCAGCGTCTGGTGAATGAGATCGGCCTCGCCGAGGAGCAAGATCTTCGGCTTTTCGAGCCAGAGCTTGCCGACGCCGCCCACCTGGTAGCGCGACTGGTTGTCGCCGAACGCGAGGCGGAACTGCCCGGCGAGGGCGCTCATCTTCGCGAGGCGCAGCTCGCCGTAGCCGACGACGCCCGACTGCTGCGGCCCGATGGCCGCCAGCTGCGAGACCATGTTCGCCGGAACGGGACCGAACGCCGTCCCGTGGACCTCCCAGTCGTCGGAGACGTAGCCGCCCGAGAGGTTGTAAGTCTCCTCGTACAGGTTGAAGCCCGTGTAGCGCCGAATGAAGTAAGGGTGCTCGACGAAGCGGATGCCGTAGGGCGCGAAGAAGCGCCCCGCGCGTGCATACGGCCCCGTCGCGCTCGGCCGCCACATGATGTAGTGCTCGCGCGAGATGAAGTCGTCGCCGGCCGCGGCGACGCGTCCCCCGAAGGAGCCGTCGTTGGGGCGCGTGACGCCGCGAACGCCGACCGTCGCGTTGATCGACCAGTCCTCACCGATGGCCGCGCGACCGTAGATGTCGAGCTGCATCGGGAAGACGACGTTCTCCGGACCGCTGGCGTTGCCGACGTCGTTGCTGAGCGCCGCGAGGCGGAAGTCACCGCCGAGGCCCAGCCACGACGGCAGCGGCACGAGCCCGTTCAGGAACCCGCCGTCGCCGCCGAAGGCGCTGATCGTGTCGGCGCTCTCGTCGCGCCCCCACGACGTCAGCAGGCCACCGCCGGACGGCGAGTAGTGACACTGGCTGCAGCGGTTCGTGCCGGAGCTGAACTGGAACTGGGGATAGGCCGCCGCGTCGCGCGCGCCCGCGACGAGCCCGACCACCACCAGCAATGCCGAAAGAAAGAGCTTCATGACACGCGAAGTGCCCGTCACTGACATGTGGTCCCCGAGATGTCGTCTTTCGCGCCGCCCGCGATCCAATCTTGAATCTTGTAGATGTCTGCTTTCGGCAGCGCGAAGTCCGGCGGCATCCGCCGCGCGCCGCTCGCGTTGAGCAGGTTCGACAGCTCCGACTGATCGGGATTCGTCGGGATCACGAAGTGGCGGCAAACGAGCTGGTACCAACCTTCATCCTCGATGCCGAGGTTCACGCCCCCGCGCTTCGTGAAGTTCGAGTGGCAGCTCGCCGTCGCGCACGACGGCTCGATGATGGCCGGATAGATGTACGACCATGTGGCGGGGCGATCGTCGGTGTCGCTGCCGCAGCCCGAGAGCAGAATGCCCGTCGAGAGCGCGACGAGGAATCCGACGGCGCCGAGCGACCTCGTCAGCCGGTTTCCAGAGGACATCGGCTCGGAAGTATCATTAATGGACATCGGCCTCAATCTTTAAGTCAGAGATCCACACGGTCGGTAGATCGTATTGGGTTGGGGTGGTCCAGAGGCGCTCGGCTTTCACCTCGACCTTCATGAGGCCGCCCGGATGTTCGATCGCGCCCTCGAGCCGCGCGGGCGGAACCCCGGGCGTGCTGGGGAGGGTGGTCTCGGCCAGCGGCGCCTCGCGCGCCGAGAGCGTGACGCGAATCTCCGGCGACGGCCCCGGCTTGTTCGTGTCGACGAGCACCGACACGCGGTAACGTCCAGGGGGCACGGCGACGTCCGTGGCGGCGGCCGCGATGGCGGTCGACAGGCTGAGGCCGAAGCCGTCCCACACGCCGTGGACGGGCGACGGACCCTCGCCGGGGGCTGGAATCGTCGGGCGCCAGGGGCAAAGGCGCGTTTCGTGCTCGACGTGGCACACGCCGACCGCCCAGCGGTGCCGATCGCGCAGGTCGGCGCCTGCGGCGATCAACCGCGGCCATGCGACGAAGAGCACGAGCACGGCCGGCAGCGCCAGCACGGCCTCGCGCAGGAGGCGGCGACGACCACGCGCGTTGAGACGCTTGCCGGAGACGTCGCGCGCGCCCTGCACGACCCAGCGCCACGCAAATCCTGCGTACGGAAAAAGAAAGGCGGCGATCGCCAGGTGGTAGCGGACCTCGGCGAAGAAGGCGACGTAGAGCAGGGCCAGCGCGAACGGGATGGGGGCCAGCGAGAGCGCGGGCAAGAGCCGGCGGGACATCGCGACGACCAGTCCCACGAGGGCGGCGGCGACCAGCAGGTACCAGAACGCGTCGGTCAGGAGCTCGAGACCGGCGCGATGCCGATCGAACGCCGCGCGCACGTCGACCGGCAGCACGCCCTGCCGGTAGACCGGCCAATACATCAGCGCGCGCTCGTGCGTCAGCAGGCGATCGGCCTT
>DASZUD010000027.1:0-6577 GCA_035548155.1 Polyangia bacterium | reverse complement strand
GCTTGCTGCGGCAGCTCACGGGCCGCGACGGCATCATCGCGCGCGCGCTGGACGCGCTCGGCGGCGCGCCCGAGCGGCACCGGACCTTGGTCGGCGTCATCGGCCGCCGCGGCCTCAAGTCGAGCGGCATCGTCGCCTGGTGTGCCGCCTACGAGGCGTTGTGCGTGGACCACGGCAGGCACGCGCAGCCCGGATCGCGGCTGCACTTCGTGCTCGTCGCGCCATCGATGCGCCAGGCCGCCGAGACGCTCCGCGGCGTGCGCATCGCGCTCGACGGCCTCGCCGGCCTCGGCGTGAAGTACGCCGAGCGGCAGAACCAAGATCGCGCCGAGCTGACGATCACTGCGCCCGCCGGCCGGTGCGAGCGCGTGGTCACCGTGATGGCCGCGTCCGACGTCAGGGTGCGCGGCTTCGCCGTGCCGTTCTACGCGCTGGACGAGTGCGCGTTCCTGCGCAGCGACATCGACAACGTGTCGACCGATCGCGAGGTCGTGGCCGCGCTGTCGCCCGGGCAGCTCACGTTCCCCGACGCGCGCGCGGTGTTGGTGTCCAGCCCGGGCCCGACGGGCTCGCTCATGCACGAGCTGTCGGAGAAGCCGACCGCGGGCACGCTCGTCGTCAGGGCGCCCAGCTGGATCGCGAACGACAGGATCACGGAGGCGGCGTGCCGCGCCCTGGCGCGCGACGAGCGGCATTTCGAGCAAGAGTTCGCGGCCCGGCGCTGGGGCGCGGCCGGCGAGTCTTTCATCGACGAGGACGACGTGCGGGCGTGCGTCGACGCGCCGGCGTGCTCGCGCGGGCCGCGCTCGGGCGCGTTCGCCGTCGGCCTCGACGTGGGCCTCGTGCACGACGCGACCGCGATCGTGGTGTGCGGCGCGCACCTGGTCGAGCCGGCGCCCGGCAAGGTGCCGATCCGCCACGTGGTCGTGGAGCACGCCGAGCAGCACCGCGGGACGCGCGCCGCGCCGCTGTCGCTGCCGGCGCTGCTCGACCGCGTGGCCGCGGTGGCGAAGCGCTACGGCCGCGCGAAGGTGCGCGCCGACCAGCACATCGGCCCGGAGGTCGAGCGCGGCCTGCGCGAGCGCGGCATCGCGTGCGAGCTCGTGCCCATGCACCCGCAGGCGCAGGAGCGGCGCTGGAACCTGCTCGCGCAGCTCGTCCGTGGGCGCCGGCTGCACCTGCCGGAGGACCGCGAGCTAGTGCGGCAGCTCGGCGCGCTGAAGGTGACTCAGCTCGCGAGCGGCGCGCACCGCGTCGAGGGCAAGCGCGACGACCTCGCCGACGCGCTCGCGCTCGCGGTCGAGCATGCCGCGGACAAGCTGGAGCCGAACGGCGACGGCGGGATCGAGTGCATCACGCCGGTGTGGTGCTCTTGGACCGCCGACGGCGGCGTGCGCGGCCTGGACCGCACGTGGCGCAGGCGCCTCGCGAACGGGACCTATGCGCCGATGGCCCCTCCGCTCGGAACGATCGAGGGCGACCAGGCGCGCGAGTGGCGCAGGGCCCAGGGCCTCTACACGCCCGAGGACCTGACCGACGAGGCAGCGGAGCAGAGCTTCAACGTGCGCGTGCACCACTAGGAAGATTGGAGAGGCAACGATGGGCACCGAACAGATCCAGAACATCCTCCCGGGCGACTACGCTGCGGAGACGATCGCCGCGGTGCGAGCCGAGGCCGAGCGGGCGGGCGCGCTGTCGGGCCTCGTGCTCGACGCCTGCTCGGCGCTCGCGCAGGCGACGGGCGTCACGCGCTCGGCGCACAAGCGCTTCGCAAGGCTCGCGAGCGACAGCGCGCAGGCCGTCAACGCGGCATCGGACGCGGCCGCGCGCGCCGTGCCGCCGGGCCCGCCCGGGTTCGACTTCACGACCGCGCAGCAGACGGCCCGCTCCGGCTCCGTGGCGAACGCGGGCCGCGCCATCAAGGCCAAGGTCGAAGCGGAGTTCGACGGCCGCGCGAACACGGCGGCGGCCGAGTGCGCGCGCACCATGCAAGCGCTCAGCGACGCCGTGGACAAGGCGATGGCGGACGCGACGAGCGGCAACCTGTTCGGCCAGGGGATGAGCTTGCAGGACCTGCTCGCGGAGCAGCGCCTCGCGGCGCAGCTGCGCTCGCGCGGCGTGCAGGAGCTCGCGCAGCGCTACGACCTTGCGATCCGCCACAAGGACGTCGAGCAGCAGCTCGCGCTGGAAGCCGCCGGGACCATCTTCCTGGACGAGCTGCTCCGCATGCCGCAGCCGAAGCGCGGCGTCGCGGCAGTGAGCCGGACCGGGAACGATCGCGAGATCCAGAAGGTCTCCGAGGAGACCACGCTCGCCCGGCTGCTCTTGGCGCGCATGGAGCAGGCGAGGCGCCAGCGCATCCCGCCGGCCGTCGTCGTCGCGGCGCAGCTCTTCGAAGCCCTGCGCCAGCTGTTCCAGTTCCTCGTCGGCGTCGATCCGCGGCAGCTCGATCCCGTGACGTTCGCGCGGCGCTTCATGCAACCCGACTCCGTGGTGCTCGCGGAGGGCGCCGAGCGCTGGAGCGCCCAAGCGGGATGGCCGCTGCGCTTCGTCAACCCCGCGCAGCCGATCCGGCCGCCGACGCTCCCCACGCTGGGGAACAGCTGAGGCGCGCGATGGGCAAGCGAGCTGACACGATCCCCCTCGACGTGCCGGCCGGCGTCGGCGCCGGCACGCCGCTCGACGTGCGCGCTTACTGCGCCAAGAGCGTCCAGATCGCGGGCAACTTCGACGCGACGATCGCGATCGAGGGCTCGATCGACGGGACCAACTTCGCCGCCGTCGCGACGCCGGCGACCGCGCCGGCCATCGTCGCGGTGACGCCCGTGCTCGCGCTCCTGCGCGTGAGCGTGACCGCGTACACGAGCGGGGCGCCGACGGCGGCCTTCGCGGGGCTGGAGGCGTAGGCCATGGCCTTCAAGTTCGACTCGTTCGCGCTCGACGTGCCGTCGACCCCCGACACGCCAGGCGCGCCGCTCGACGTCCGCGCGTACATGCACAAGACCATCGAGGTCGGCGGGTTCGTCGGGACGATTGCGATCGAGGCGTCGCTCGACGGCGCGAGCTGGGCGCCGCTCTACACCGTGGAGGGGGCCGCCACGTTGGAGCTGGAGCCCCTGTCCCTGATCTGGATCCGCGTGAACGTGCTCGCCCTCGTCGGCGCGCCGCCCGCGGTGGACTTCGGCGCGGACCAGACCCGCAGCCTGTACACCGTCAACCCGATCCCCAGCCCGCGAGGCTGAGACACAAGGAGCAGAAGCTATGAGCAGCAATCAATCCGGGAAGCCGCAAGGCGACGGCAAGTCGAGCCCCTTCGGCAACGGCGCGGGCAGCGCCGACGCGAGCACCAAGAAGCCGATCGATCGCGTGGCGCAGCCGAGCGGCGACGGCACGGACGAGCGCCCGACGGACCACCTCGCCGGCGAGCGCGCCCCGAACCCCGGCCCCAAGCCGCGCGAGGTCGCGGCGCTGCCGGTGCCGCCGCAGCCGAGCATCAGCACGGCGAACCCGGCCAGCGTCCCCCAGGGGGGCAGGCTGCCGTTCACGACCGCGCCGAGGGCCACGGACGCCGGGAACAGGCTGCCGTTCAAGTTCCCCGGCTCGCGGCGCTGAGCTGCACGGCCCGCCGCCGCGGCCTCGCCGGCATGTTCTGGGCCGTCGGGCCGTGCTATTGCTTTGGGGCGCTCGCAGCCTCGTCCGGAGCCGGCTCAGACGACGAGGCCGCGGCGGATGCTACGCCCGGCGCCACGGTGGCGGACGCGAGCTCATGAGCGGTCGCGCTCTTTGCCCGCGTCGCCACACGCGGCGGCTCGGGCATGTCCTCAGGAATTCCGAGCGCCGCAGCGACTTCCTTGTGGCGACCGTTCAGACGAGCGTGACTGATCGCGTATCGCAGCACGTCCTCCGCGACAGCGTGCCCGATCTTGGGCAAGAGCAACGGGTCGTCGTCGTCGCACATGCCCAAGACAGAGACATCATCATCATCGAAGTACACGCTGTAACCGGCGTTGACGAAGGCGTCCTTCAAGTCCGTCGGCGTCACGGTCGGCCTCACTGCGCGTGCTCCTGTGCATGCTGCTGCGAGTTGCCGCCTGTACTGCAAAGGCCGAGCTTTCGAGCCACAAGCAGATCAATCGCGACGTTGACGTCGAACCTGTTTGCCTGCTCGTCGCGCTCGTCACGCTCTTCGGTCACGACGATGAAATAACGTGAGTCGTCTCCGTCGTCCGTCTCCGCACCGATCGTCTCACCGGGCGGGACGGGTTGCGCTCCCCGCAGCTTGAGCTGGCGATCCAGAATCCCCCGCTTCTGACACGTCTGAATGTACAGCGTGACCGCGCTGTTCAGCGCGCGCTTTGCCTCCTTCGCCGTCGTTCCCTGGGAAAAGATTCCCAGCGGCGGGCACCAACTCACGAAGAGGCCGGTAGCCGCGTCACGCTTGAACAGCGCGGGCAGCCGGTACGTCACTTCGATGCGGTCCAGGTCGAGATCCATGTCGCTGGGGATACCCACGTTCTCGGTCGGCGTCAAAAATCGCACGAAACCACAGGGCTTTGTGCGTTGAGCTCGTTCGAACCGCTCGTGCGCTGGAGAGGCGTCTTGACTAAAGCATCCCAATGCAACAAGATGCATTGCATGATTTCTCGTAGCGACCGCGATCGTCAGGGCCGCGCCCCGCGCATGGTAAATTTCGAGGCCGCACCTCAAGACGCGCAGCTCGTCATCCGGGCGCCTGAGGCGCTCATCAAGGCGATCGACGAGCACGCACGCCGGAAGTCCGCCGAGCTCAACGTCCCGCTGAAGCGGAGCGACGCCGCCCGCATGCTCATCCTGGATGGGCTGCGCGCGTTCCAGGGCGAGCGCTTCAGGGCGTGGGTGCTTCGGGCGCCGACCCGGGATGCGCTGCGCGACGTTCAGGATCGCCGCAACCACTTCACGCTCGTCGAACTGCGGCAGCTCTCCGCGACCGATCGTGTGTTCGCGCTCTTGGACGGGAGCGAGGCCCCCGTGCGAGACCTGGAGCCGTACACCTGGTACAGGGACGAGGCAGCGTGGCGTTTCGTGTTGGCCGGCAGCGCGTGGCCTTGGAAAATCATCAGCACCGTCTATGCGCAGCAGTCGCGCTGCGTGCAGATCACGCTCCGTTGCGAGCTGCCGGAGCTCCAGCCGTGACCGCCGGCGCGAAGCGGACGACGAAGCCACGAACGGGCACGGTCGAGTGGGTCGACGCGACGCCGACGAAGCCCGGCCACTACAGGGTCCGGATCACGACAAGCGACGGCCGCCGTCCGTGGATCCACTGCGACCCCTCGCCGCGCTCGCCGCAAGCCGAGGAGCGCGCCCGCGAGAAGGCTGCGCACTGGAGCGAGCGCGCCGAGCGTGAGGGCATCACGTTCGCGCCCGCGAGGCCGCCGCGCGGCAAGCGCGCCCGCGCCGCGGCTGCGGCCCGCCAGCGCCCCCTCGCCGCGGGCACGGTCGCCGCGTGGGCTGCGCTGTGGCTCGACGCGCGCGAGGCCGCAGGGGTCGTGAGCGTGAGCGACGACCGGCAGCGCTACCGCGTCCACGTGGACCCGGTGCTCGGCCCGCTCGCGATCGCGGCCGTCACCAAGGACGACGTGCGGCGCCTCGTCGCCGCCCTCGACGAGAAGGTCCGCGATCCCGCCGTGCGCTTCTCCTGGAAGACGGCGAACCACGTTTGGATCCTGGTGCGCGGCATGTTCAAGGACGCGTGCAGCTCGAAGCGCGCCGAGCTCGTCGTCCGCGCCGACGACCCGACGGACAAGGTGCGGCCGCCCGATCGCGGCGAGGAGCGCGATCGCACCTACCTCTATCCGAGCGAGTTCGCGCAGCTCGTCTCGTGCAAGGACGTGCCGGCCGCGCGACGGCGCCTCTACGCCCTCGCGGCCTACACGCTCTCGCGCGCCGGCGAGCTGCGCGCCCTGCGCTGGGAGGACGTCGACCTCGATCGCGGCGTGATCACGCTGCGGCAGGCCAGCGACCGCCGAGAGCACGGGCGCGCCAAGCGCACCAAGTCGGGCAAGTCGAGGCGCATCCCGATCGAGCCTGCGCTGCGCCCCCTGCTGGACGCGCTCCGGCGCGAGGCGGAGCAGGCCGGCTCGCCCCTGGTCGTCCGCGTGCCTGTCTCGAAGAACGCCGACCTCTTGCAGCGCGACCTCGAAGCCGCGGGCCTGAAGCGCGCGGCACTCTTCCCGCCGCACGAGGGCGACGCATCGAACGCGGCCACGTGGGCGGCGCTCACGTTCCATGACCTGCGCGGGACGGGCGTGACGTGGATGGCGCTCCGTGGCGACGAGCCGCTGGCCATCCAGCAGCGCGCCGGGCACGCGGACTTCGCTACCACCCAGCGCTACCTCCGCGAGGCGGAGACGCTCGGGCACGACGCCGGCGAGCCCTTCCCCGCCCTGCCCGAGGACCTGCTCGGCGGCGCCACGGAACCGCTGGGATCCCAAGCGTCGCCGCCGGATTCGTCCGCCGAATCGTCTAGTGGTGGGCTAAGTATCGAGAAAGACGGAGCGGGACACGGGGTTCGAACCCGCGACCCTCAGCTTGGGAAGCT
>DASZUD010000026.1:0-2452 GCA_035548155.1 Polyangia bacterium | reverse complement strand
GCGGCCGCACGACGAAGGTCGACCTGCGCCTGGTCGCGGCGACGAACCAGGATCTGCGCGCCGCCGTGCGCGAGGGGCGGTTCCGCGAGGACCTCTACTATCGCCTGAACGTCATCGCCGTGCCCATCCCGCCGCTGCGCGACCGGCGCGAGGACGTGCCGCTGCTGGCCGAGCACTTCCTGCAGCTGTACGCGACGCGCAACGGGCGGCGGCTCGCCGGGTTCTCGCGCGCCGCGCTCGAGCTCTTGCAGCGCTACGAGTGGCCGGGCAATGTGCGCGAGCTCGAGAACACCGTCGAGCGCGCCGTCGTGCTGTGCCGGGGCACGTCGATCGAGGCCGACGATCTGCCGCCCGAGGTCCGCAGCGGCGCGGGCACGCTGTCGGACGGGCGGTCGCTCACCTTCGCCGTCGGAACGCCGCTCGAGGAGATCGAGCGCCGGGTGATCCATGCGACGCTGGCCCACGTGGGCGGCGACAAGCGCGTCTGCGCCCAGCTCCTGGGGATCGCGACGCGCACGATCTACAGGCGCCTCGAGGAAGAGCGCGGCGGCGAGCGCGACGACGACCGCTTCGAGGCGAAGGGCGGCCGGGACGACGCCGCGGAGGCCCAGGCGGGCTCCGTGCCAAATTGGCAGTCGACCGACACGGGTACGTAGCGTCAACCGTTGGAATCCGTTCGGTTTTTCGGGCGCGGCCCCTGGCCCCGGCGTTGCTTTTGAGCTAACCGGGTCTCCATGGAAACGCTGCTGCGCAAGTACCTCTGGGCCATCGATCTGGCGGTCATCGCGATCTGCGCCGTGTTCAGCGCGCGCGCGACGGCGACGCTGATCGAGACCAAGATGGCCGCGGTCGCCCCGCCGGCCAAGCCGGCGCCGCGCCCCATGGCCGCCGTTTCGCAGACGGTCTACACCAAGGAGTACGTGCCGCTGCTCAAGCGGAACATGTTCTGCTCGACCTGTCCGCCCATCATCCCCGAGCCGAAGACGGTGCCCGACGGCCCGCCGCCGCCCATCGAGCCGCAGCGCACGACCCTGCCCCTCAAGCTGCTCGCCATCATGTACTCGCCCAAGGACCCGCTGTGGTCGATGGCGATCATCCGCGACACGGACGAGAAGTCGTCGGGCGCCTTCGGGCTGGGCAGCAAGATCCGGGGCGCGCGGGTGATCGACATCACGGACACGCGCGTCGACTTCGAGGTCAACGGCCGCCAGGAGTACCTGGAGCTGTTCGACAAGGGGCCGGCGCCGAACACGCCCGTGGCCAGCGCGCCCGTGGCCCCGTCGGCGCCGTCGTCCGATCCGCTCGCCGCCGAGCTGGACAAGGGCGTCAAGAAGACGGGCGAGCACAGCTACGAGGTGCAGCGTGCGACCGTCGACTCGCTGCTGGGCAACATGAGCGCGCTGTCGCGCGCGGCGCGCATCGTGCCCGAGGTCCGCGACGGCCGCGCCGCGGGCTTCCGCCTGTTCAGCGTGCGGCCCGACGGTCCGTTCGCGAAGATCGGGTTGCAGAACGGCGACGTCATCTCGGCCATCAACGGCCTGGAGATGACGACGCCCGACAACGCGCTGATGGTTTACACGAAGCTGAAGTCCGCGAGTCACCTGTCCGTGGGGCTGGAACGCAACGGTCAGAAAATCACCAAGGAATACAACATCCGATGACCAGAACAGCGATTCGCATCGCGCTCGTTGTAGTGATTTCGAGCGCCCTGCCTCACGTCAGCCTCGGCGCCCCCGGCAAGGCCGCCACGCACGCGGCCGTGGTCGTGGGCGCGGACAACACCGTGACCAAGGTGCCCGAGCCCAAGCCCATCTCGCCGATGCTGCAGGCGGCGAAGAAGCTGGGCCGCCGGTCGCAGGAGCCGGCGCCCGCGGGCACGCCCGTGCAGCCCTCGCCGAACACGCCGGTCGTCACCGGCACGGCCGAGGCGCCGGGCGAGAAGGAGTTCAACTCCTGCCGGAAGTTCCCGGCCGGCAAGCGGATCGTGAAGTTGAACATGAAGCCGGACACGGAGCTGGGCGACCTGATCTCCTGGATCTCGTCGATCACCTGCCGCCAGTTCCTGCTGCCGGGCACGATCCCGGCCAACAGCAAGAAGGTCACGATCGTCGCGCCGCAGCTCATCACGCCCGAGGAGGCCTATCGCCTGTTCCTCGCGGCGCTCGACTCGGTGGGCCTGACGGTCGAGCCGTCGGGCAAGTTCCTGCGCATCATCGAGACGCTGCGCGCGAAGTCGACGTCCATCCCCGTCTACGGCGAGGACTCGGACATGCCGGCGGGCGAGAACTACGTCACGCGGCTGGTGCGCGTGGAGAACACCGACGTCAACGAGATGTCCCAGGTGCTGGGCCGCCTCAAGGGCGAGCAGGGCGACATCGTCGTCTTCACGCCGCAGAACGCGCTCATCATCACCGACCGCGCCACGAACATCGAACGCATGCTGAAGATCATG
>DASZUD010000025.1:0-53494 GCA_035548155.1 Polyangia bacterium | reverse complement strand
AGGCGACACAGCAGGTTCTTGACTCGGTCGCGCCTGCCATTCAAACGTGCCTACGAAATCATCGCGCAGTCGTAGTCGACGTCCGAATGACAGTGAACCCGGACGGTACCGTTTGGGGCGCAAGAGCGACGGGGAAGAATGAAGGGACTCCGGTCGCTTCGTGCGTGCAGTCAGTTGTACGACACCTCTCCTTCCCCGTGACAGAGGGCGAGAAGTACGTACAGTTCACTGCGAAGTTCAGGCGCATCGGTGGCGGCCAAGACATCGAGACTGCGTCTGCGCCGGGTTCGCTGGACGAACCCTCTCAGGTCGCGACGAAGACGCTCCCAGAGAAGTCACTGTTGCTGCCAATGCCGCCGCAGTGCGGGTCAAAGGACGCGGTCCCTTGCGTAACGAAGTTTGATGACCTTCGTTCGGTCTCGGGCGCTTTCCGCTTGAAGGATGACGCTATCAGAACGCTTTTCGAGCACCGGTTTGGGGAAGGAGAAGTCGGCGACGACGTGTGGTCAATTGCTGTAGGCCCGCCCGCAACCCATCTCATCATCGCGCTGGTGAAGGGGGCCTTCGTGCCGTTTCGTGTTGACGGCCGCCGTCTGATTCCCGTTCGATCGTCCGTCACAGGCGACGCCTCGCCTAGGATTGGCTGGCGCCTTGCCGGAGCCGTGAGCCTGCTCTCCGATGGCGGAAGACAAGTTATCTTCGAGCAAGATGGCGCTTCGGGGTCAGGTATGGGGCAGCAGATCATGTCGATCTTCCGACTGTCGCCTGACGGCTCAGAGCTGGTCGAGATCTTTGCGGGCGAGCACGAATACAATGAAAATGACTCCCCTGACGCTGAGGGCCCCGAAGTTCTCCGAACGACGTCTTACGTTGTCGAAGATCGCGAGGGGCAGCCGGCAGAGATTGTAGCTCATCGTCGTCGGTCCTTCGGCAAGCTCTCCGTGAACGAGACAACCAGATACACTTGGAAGGGGCAGGCCTTCCAGGAGAGTCCAACGCCGAGCGAACGGGCAGAGATCGAAAAAAACACGAAGGCTTTAGCGACGGCGTCCGCGCATGCTGCCGCGAATGCAGCAAAGGACACGCAGCGCGCCGAACGAGATCAGAGGCGAGAATTGTCGGGGTTGCTCAAGCGCCTACCTACCTTGATCGATAGGTGCGCGCTCATCCGCAAGCGATATTCGGCATTGCAGGAGAAGCGCTCGGTTTTGACGAAGAAGGGCGATTTGAATGGGATCAACTCCTTAATCCCCCAACTGCATTCGACCGAAGACGATCTAAGAGCCGTGCGAGGCGAAATTGCCGCCGCGTATCAAGGTCTGAGCGCCGCGAATGCGGCGCCGGAGGTTCTAGATGCAGCACGACAGTCGATCGGGGAGAAGTGCGGAGCCGCTCGATGAGGTCTCCGGAGCGCAAAGAAGGTGACGGATGAACGCGACGGCGATCGATGGATGAGCTGCCACAAATCAGGGCAGCCGCGCGCGCGGCTGCTCAAGACCCCGATCTCATCTCACGGCGGTTCGATCTGGCTCGCCAGACAGCCGCGGTATTCCAGTCGGTGGGAGAAGAATTCCTCGTCGCAGGAAGCTTGATCGGCGGCGATCGGGTCACCGGGACATCACAGTGGGGGAACGGCAGTGACGAGACGGTCGCGGTCGCACTGCTCTTCCTCGTCGGAGCCGACCTCGTGGCCGGATGCTCTTCACTCTTCGCCGAACGTCGCCACTATGCGGGAGCGGCGCTTATTCGGCAGCTGGTGGAGGTTGAATACCTCGCGTGGGCATTCGAGACGCGCGACCGCGATGGAGAACGGTGGCTGCGGAGCACTCGTGAGGAACGGGATGAGTTCTTCCGCCCCGTCCGCCTTCGCGAGGCGGCGGCCGGCCGATTCAAAGGTCGCGACTATGGCTACCATTGCGAACTCGGCGGGCATCCAGTTCCGCGGGCGGAGATCCTGTTTCGTGCGAACGCTTGCGACACCGCCCAGCTCCTCCTGTCAGATGCGCTCGGCCACGCGGGCCGTATCTGGGACCACCTCCGCACCTGGGCGAAGGAGCATCGGCACCTGCCTTCAGTGGAAGCGCACGGTCCGGAGATGGGCGCGCGGTACAGGGCACTTTGGGCTGACGACCCTCTTGTCCACCTGCCCCCGCCGCCGTAGTGCGGCGCGAGAGGCCGCCATGGCCGGTCGCCTCCGGGCCCGTCGTGGAACACTCAGGCTTCCGGAGGGCGATAGTCCCGAGGCTCGCTTACCGTTCCTGCGCGCCAGAGGTAGCATTCGGCGCGATGTCCAAAGCAAGTGATTCGAAGCCCCCCGACCACGAGTTGGAGCGCACCGTCTCGGTAGCCGTCGTGAAGACCGACCATAGCCCCGCCATCGATGCGGTTATCGGCGCCGTCAACGTCCTCGCTACAGCCATCGGTATCAGCAACCCGGAGGCAGGACTAGCGATTCAGACGACGGCTGTACTTGGTGGGTGGGTCTGGAACAGGAGGAAATTCGACCGGGTCAAACCAGTTCTGGAGGAGGTTCAGAAGAGGATCCAGAGCGTCGAGCACGACTACGTCTGGCGCGCTGAGTTCCCAGTCCTCCTTGAGGACGCTCTCAAACGGCTGGGAGACCAGCCCGATCTCGAGCGACACGAATGGCTTCAGCGCATTCTTTTGAGGGTCATCGACAATGCCAAGCCGAAGGATCATGCCGAGAATCGACTATTCCTGCGACTGGCTGACGAAATGAGCATTCAGGCGAATAAGATCATCGGCATCGTCGACGGCGAACTCACGGTCCCAGAACGGCAGCTAACTCGAGACGGCATTTTCGCGGCTCGAGCTAACGTTCCTGAGGACGAGGTCGGCGAGGCTCTGGGGGTGCTTGTCCGTGAAGGCCTCGTGAATCCTGACAGGCTGGAGGGACCAGACCCATCGTCGGGAATGGACATTCCGATCTCTCTTGCGACTTCCGGCGGCTCCCAGTTCGAGTCGCGCAGTGCGCACGGACGAAAGAGCTTCGGCTACATGCTCACGCGCCTCGGGCGGGACTTCGTCGTCTACCGAAATCATTAGTTAAGCATCGTAGAAATCGACGTAGGCTCGGATTCGGTCTGTATCCGTGCCGTCAGCGACGGTGGCGCGAGCCTTCGATTGTTTCAAGGTATTCACGAGGCGTTTTGGGCCGTCCTTGTCGGCGTACCACTTCACGGTACTCGCCACTCTCTCGGAGTCGAGGTGCTGAGCCATCGCGACGGGACGTTTCGTCCTGCCGCCCAGCCCGCGAATCGCAGCGCTCCATGTCCGGTGCCAGTTACCGATCTTGATGTCGGCGTGAGCGATGTCGATGACGAGATCGGCACCAGTTACGAGCGTCTTACCGAGCCTCTGATCAGAAGACCGCGCCAGCATCTCGCCGCAGATGAGAAAGCCCACCATCCTTCCATCCATGCGGAACACGCGGCTTTGATCCCGCGCGTCGTCGACGGACACGTGGTCCGTGCTTCCGATCGCAAGTTGCCGAGCGTGCCACATCATGTGAGATCCGTCTCGCGACGCCAGATAGCCGAACTTTTGGGGACAGGGCATTCAAGCTGCCAGTCTCGGTGCGTCATCGACTGAGATAGAGCGTTCTGGTAACCACCTGCGCCCCTCCAAGGCCCCGTTTCCACGGGGAAAACAAGGACGCGGGGCCTGGAGGGCGGACCAGTGCGCTCCGTACCCTCGTCGCGGGCGCGGTGGGTCCTACCCTGCCCCGGGAATCCCTCACGCCCCGAAGTCGTCGGGGGCGGCCGCGTCGGCGACGAAATCCGGGGCTTCGTCGGCGAACGGCAGCTGAGTCTGGGGCGGCGGACGCGCGGCGTGAAACCCGGGCGCCTCCACCGAGATGCCCAGGTGCCGCAGGACGCGCTCGATCGCCGGCCTCGAAGTCAGCGCTGCGGCGATCTCCATACGCCCCTTGCAGCGCGCGCACTCGAGAACGTCGTTAAGGAAGACCCGCCAGATCAGGGAGGCCCAGGGCAACCGACTCGGCGCCTTCGGCGGCGCGGCGTCGCTTGCCGGAGGGCGCCGCTTTGGAGCGGCCGCCTCCGTCGAGGGAACGATCCCTGCCCTGGCCGCGAATGCGGGCGCGAACACGCCAAAGTACCGGGTGAGGTGGGCGCGCGGACGGGGCACGATCGCGACCAAACGCTCCAGCAGCTCGTGCGGCGTGTACACGAACGCCGTCGTGCCGTCCCGCCAGGGGCGCTTGAGCCGCAACTCGAGACGTCCATCCTCCAACCATGAGAGCCGATCGGAGGCGATTGGTGGGCGAGCGAGATAGCGGGCCATTCGTTCCAGCCCCTCGCGATCATCGGCGTGGATGCGCGTCGCGGCCTGCAGGTTGAAGCCCTCGACCTCGGCGCACAAGCGTCCCATGACGAAGGCGTCGAGATCCGCGGGTGCGCCGCGCACGCGCACGATGCGCCGGCCGCGCCGCGGACCGGTGGCGACCACCCCGCCGATCGAGGCCTCGGCCATCGCCACCAGGACCGGCGCGTCTTCCACAAAGCGGCGCTCCTCTGTCCCGGGCTCGCGATCCGCGAGGCGGCGTTCTACCCGACGGAACACCGCTGCCACGACGTGCGCGACGTCCTCGTCGGTGGGGGCCGGTGTCGGGTGGAAGACGGGCGGTCTACCGACGGGGAACGTGTAGACGCCGTCGAGGAACAGCGTATGGAAATGGGGATTCGCCCCAAGCGCCGAGTTGAAGCGCTGGATCACAGTCACCGCGCCGGTCTTGATCGCGCCCACGACACCTTGGCGGCGCGCCCGTCGCCGAAGCCACGATGAGATCGCGCGAATGAGCTCGCGCAAGACGGCGCTCGTCAACGCGGGATCGAACATCATCCTCGCGCGCAACCTGTGCGGCACGGTGAGGACCCACTGTCGGATCGGAACCCGAGGGATCACGCGATCCACGAGCTGCGCCGCGAAGTCGCTCATGCGGCGCCCGATGCAGCTCGCACAGAAACCACGGCGGCGACAGGAAAATGCAACGGGGCGGCACCACCCGCAGTCCCGACACTTGGCCAGGACCAGGCCGTGCGAAAGGATCCCGCAGCGCAGGAAGGCCTCCACCTCGGCCACGACGAACGCGGGCAACACCGGCGGCTCGGCGACCGCTTCCAGCTCGGCGACGAACGTCTTCCAGTGCGCCTGCAGTGCGGCGTAGAGGACCGTCTCCTCGGGCCTGTGCCTCGTGTAGTCGTCTGCCGCCTCCCTGCTCGTGGAGGTCGTGTGCTCGTGTCGCGGGCGCACCCGCGATCATCGGGTGCGCGCCGGCGAAGGTTTCGGCGGGGCGCGGGCCCGGGGCAGCCCTGCGCGGCGCGTTCAGGTTCGCGAGCTGACCGCCACCTCCTTCCTACCGCGATCGACCGAGGCGGCGAGATTCATCGGGCCGAGCGTCGAGCTCTCGGTGGTAGAGCCGTTCGACTCCGATGAGCCGCGCGCGTTGGGGCTCGAGGTGCGCGGCCAGTTGCGAGCCCGGCACACTGAACGCGAAGTTCGCCGCGCGGCGGGCGTAGGCATCCCAGTCGCGCTGTTCGTTGGGGCGCATCGCCGGAGCGCCCTCGCGGATGGCGCGGGCGATCGCGTCCGGCGAATGCCCCGCCACTCGGAGGCGCACCGCGACCTCGGCGTCGAGGCGGGACGGATCGGCGTTGTCGGGGACGCCTTGTCGCGCGTCGGCCAACTGCAGGCGATAGGCTTCCGCGAGCGAGCTCGGCCGGGCGTTTTGCGCCGGCCATGGCTCGGTTTTGAGCCGAACCCGTTCCCGGTCGGCGACGATCGCCTGCTGCAGCTCCGGGTTCGCAATCTTGAATCCGTGCTCCGCGGCCAGCTCAGCGCACAGGCGCTTGAACGGCTCGCTGCCGTGGACCGTGAAGGTGCCCCACTTCTGTGCGCTGAGCTGCAGCGCTGCGAGAACGTTTTCGCGGCGGGTGGTGTCGCGAATGTCGATCACCTTCCCGCGGTCGGTGAAGGCGGGCGAGCCGCGCTCGCCCGTCAGGTGGTAGTGGACCCTTCCCCCGTCGACCACCGCCTCGAACGCGCGGATGTCGCGCGTTGCGGGCGGGTCGAACTTGGGGCCCTCGATGACGGCGGGCTGCCGCTCCCGGTACCGCCATTCCTGCGCGAGCTCCGGGCTCCGCTCGGCGAGCCATTCCTTGAAGGAAGGGAATCGCTGCTCTCTCCGGAGCCCGTCGCGTTCGAGCTTCTGCCGATCTCGTAGCTCGGCCTTCTCCTGGGCCTGCTGAGCGGCCAGCACGCTGCGCGCGGCGTTGAGGAGGTCGCGCTCGCCCCTCCACGACCTGCTGAAGATGTCCTCGCGCTCACTGCGATGACGCTCGGCGGTCCGCTGCTTCTCGTCACGCTGTCGCTCGGCCAGGCAGTCGCGAGCCGCGGCCCGCTCGGCATCGTGGTGATCCCGCTGCGCGATGTATTCCTTCCAGGGCTTGGAAACAGGATCGATCGGCTGCGGCGCGCGTCGTGGCGGGTCCGGCGACCGCTCATCGGCGCGGGGCTCGAACTCGCCGAGGCGCTTCTCGAGCGCGGACATCGAGCACTCGCGGCCGGCGCTGCTCGCCTTTACCGCCTCGTCGCCAACCCAGAGGATGGCGCCTGAGCCCTTCCTCTCGAACCTCATCCCACGCTGGGCGAGCGCGTCGTGCACCTCGCGCCAGCTCTGGGCCTTGCGGATGATCGGCGCGGCCTCTTCGAGCGCGATCCGCTGGGCGCTCCGTGCGCCGGCCCGCTCCTCGAAGTCACGCGCCCCAGCAAACGGCTGCCGGCTGACCTGCTCGCGCGGCCGCGAGCGCTCCAGCCCACTCGTCCTCGCCGCGCTCTCGGACCGTTGGCGCTCCCTCTTCGCGACGGCGCTCTACACCGGGCTCAGGAAGGGCGAGCTCATCGGCCTGCGAAGACCGACGTCGATCTCACGAACCGACTTCTCACCGTCACCCGTTCCTACCGCCGGGACACCACCAAGGGCGGCCACGCCGACGTCATCCCCATTGCGACCGAGCTCGTGCCCTTCCTCGAGAACGCGATCGCCAGCTCGCCCTCCGACCTGGTCTTTCCGGCTCCCGACGGTTCTATAATTCAGAGGGCGTGCAGCTCGAGCTCGTGCTGCGCCGCGCGCTCCACCGTGCGGGGATCGTCGACGCCTGGCTGCACAAGTGCCGGCGCCGGGGATGCGCGTTCGTCGAGCAGGCCCAGGACGACCAGCTGCGACGCTGCCCACGCTGCCAGATGAAGCTCTGGCCGTCGGGCCAGGTTCGACCGATCCGATTCCATCACCTTCGTCACACGACTGCGTCGCTGCTCCTCATGCGCGGCGCCGATGTGCCGGCGGTGCAGCGGATCCTCCGCCACTCGGATCCGCGCCTCACCACGGAGACGTACGGCCATCTCGTGCCCGGCTATCTGCGATCGCAGATCGATCGGCTGTCCTTCGACCTCGTGCCGTGGAGCGATGCCACCGCAGCTCGCAACGACTCGCAGCCCGTCGCCACGATTCCGGCTCCGTTTGCTCCTATTTTGCTCCCGGAGCCCGAGAACCTGGGAAAAGGCCCTTCCCCGGGCGATCTCGAAACTGAATCGTTCCGGGGGCTTGAACTCGGTCGGGGCGAGAGGATTCGAACCTCCGACATTCTGCTCCCAAAGCAGACGCGCTACCAGGCTGCGCCACGCCCCGTGGCGGACGGCATCTTACACGTCGCGCCGGCAGAGAGCACGCGTCGAGAGACGCGATTTCGCACCGCCGAGAGGGTGAAAGGGCGAGCCGCCGACGGTGATCCGTGCGTCACTATAGGCATGCTGCGGAGTCCCCAGGCCGTCGCTGGCCTCATCGCGTCGACGCTGTTCTTCTCTTTCGCGGGTTGTGGCGGCGGGAGCACGCCGCAGGGCGGGCAGACGGGGATCGCGGGAACCGCGGGCGGAGGTGCTGGCAGCGCCGGAACCTCCGGTTCGACCGGCGCGGCGGGAACCACGGGGTCCGGCGGCGACGGCGCTGCCGCCGGCACGACGGGCGCCGCAGGCACCACCGGGACAGCGGGCTCGAGCGGCGCCGCCGGCACGACGGGCGCCGCAGGCACCACCGGCACGGCGGCCACGACGGGCGCGGCCGGCGCGACGGGCGCCGCGGGGACGTCGGCGCTCCCCGATCCGGGCACCGACGGCGACGGCGACTTCACGATCGGGCCGACGTACACGCCCGATCCCGCGAGCAAGTACCAGGCGGGCACGCCCATCGGGAAGCAGATCAAGTTCACGATGTCGTCGGCGGACAGCACGATCTACCCGGGGCGCAACGGCACCGCCTACACGCGCGACGTTTGGCTCTATGTCCCGCAGCAGTACGTGCCCGGCACGCCGGCGCCGTTCATCGTCGTGCAGGACGGCTACTACGCCGTGTGGTTCGGCAACGACGTCCCGCACAACGTCAACACGGGCAGCAACCTGCCGGGCACGGCGAACCTGCCGCGCATTCTCGACAACTACATCGCCGCGAAGAAGCTGCCCAGGCTCGTCGCGCTGTTCGTCACGAGCGGCGGCGGCGACGGCGGGAACAGCGAGCGCGGCCTCGAGTACGACACCGTCTCGGGCAAGTTCGCCGAGTTCGTCGACACGGAGGTGCTCCCGCGCGCCATCGCCGAAGCGAAGTCACAGCTCGGGATCACGCTGGCGTTCACCAAGGATCCGCAGGGGCGCGGCACGCTGGGCGGCAGCTCGGGCGGCGCGGCGTCGTTCTCGATGGCGTGGTGGCACCCGGACCTCTTCACGCGCGTCATCACGTACTCGGGCACGTTCGTGCGGCAGATCAACCCGGAGGACCCGCTGTACCCGCACGGGTGCTGGAGCTACCACGACTTCGATCCGTACGACGCCAACGTGCCGAACGGCCTCATCGTCAAAGAGCCGACGAAAAAGCCGATCCGGCACTGGCTCGAGGCCGCGCAGAACGATCTCGGCGCGGGCGGCGGGCCCACGACCTACCGCGACTTCTTGCTCGCGAACCGCCGCATGGCCGCCTCCTACAAAGCGAAGGGCTACCACTACCACTTCGACTACGCGCAAGGCGGCGGCCACCTCGACGGTCCGACCGTGGCGCAGACGCTGCCGAGCGCGCTGCTGTACGTCTGGCGCGGCTATCCGGTCGAGTAGCGGCGAGTCGATCCATCGCCGCGGCGGGCGAACGAGTCAGGCGCGGACGGGGCGGCCGTGGTGCCGCTCGGCGCGCTTCTCCATCTGCTCGAGCAGATCGAGCTGATCCACCGTGCGCGCCGCGCGCTTCGTCGCGCCGCCAGAGGTCACCGGCTCGCGCGCGTCCAGCGACTGGATCGCGTAGTTGCCGATGAGGCCGGCCACGATGTTGCGCGCGCGCTCGATGACCTGATCGTCCGTGATGCTGACGCCGTCACGCGTCTGGAGCACACGGATCCCGTCGGCGACGTCTTCCACCAGAAGCCTCACCGTGTTCCCGCTGGTCGTCCGCGAACGGGGCATTGCGCGCCGCAAGATGACCGAACACTAAGCCGTCGCCTTAAGGGTGACCAGGGGAAATTCGCGAGAAAAATGCGTTTCTGCAACGCGTCGCGCGCCAAGAACGTGACGCGCAGCGCTCCGGAAAATCAGCGACCGCGAAGCTCGGCGAGGGCAACCGCCAGCGCGCGGAACGCCGCCGATCGGTGCGAGAGCTGATTCTTCTCGTCGAGCGGGATCTCCGCCATCGTGAGGGCGCGCGCGGGCACCAAGAAGTACGGGTCGTACCCGAAGCCGCCCGCGCCACGCGGCGCCTCGAGCAAGGTGCCCTCGCAAGCGCCCGCACGCGTGATCTCGAGGCCGCGCGTCGGATCGACGAAGGCGGCGACACAGCGGTAGCGCGCGGTGCGCCGATCAGCCGGAATGCCCCGCAGCGCTGCTTCGAGCTTCGCGTTGTTGGCTGCGTCGGTCGCGCCCACGCCCGCGTAGCGCGCCGAGTACACGCCCGGCGCGCCGCCGAGCGCGTCGACCTCCAACCCCGAATCGTCCGCCAGCGCGGGCAGGCCCGTCGCGGCGGCGGCCTGGCGCGCCTTCGCGAGCGCATTTTCTTCGAACGTGTGACCGTCCTCCCGCAGCTCGGCGCGCGGCGCGACGTCGTCGATCGCGACGATCTCGAAGCCGAGCCCCAGCTCGTCGAACAGCGGCGCGAGCTCGCGCACCTTTCCTTGGTTGCGCGTCGCCAAAACCACCCGCATCGACGTCCCCCCGACTATGGACGCGCGCGCTCGAGCGCCTCTCGCTGCCGCGCGACGAGGGTCTTCATGGCGCCCGACGCGAGCGCCACCATCTGCGCGTACTGCTCGGGCGAGAACGAGTCCTTCTCGGCCGTGGCTTGAATCTCCACGAAGTTCCCGCCCTCGGTCATGACGAAGTTGCAGTCGACCTCGGCGTTCGAGTCCTCGGCATAGGGCAGGTCGATGCGCGCCTCGCCGTCGATGACGCCCGCCGAGATCGCGGCGACGGCCTGGCGGATCGGATCCTTCTGCCCCGGCAGCTTCCCGGCGGCGCGTAGCCGGCGCACGGCGAGCGCCAGCGCGACGAAGCCGCCCGTGATGGCCGCCGTCCGCGTGCCGCCGTCCGCCTGGATGACGTCGCAGTCGATCGTGATTTGGCGCGGCCCGAGCGCCTTCATGTCGATCGCGGCGCGCAGCGCGCGGCCGATGAGGCGCTGGATCTCCTGGCCGCGCCCGCCCGGGTTGCGCCCGCTGCGCGTGTGCGTCGCGCGCGGCAACATCGCGTACTCGGCGGTCACCCAGCCCTTGCCCTTGCCCTCGAGGAAGGGCGGCACCTTCTCTTCGACGGACGCGGTGCAGATGACCTGCGTTTCACCGGCCGCGATCAGGACCGATCCTTCCGCGTACTTGCTGAAGTCCGGCGTGATCGTCAAGGCGCGCAGCTCGTCGGGCTTTCGTCCGTCAGGTCTCATATGGGCGCGACTCTACATTGTGGGAGGCGTCGCACGGAAGCCCACATGGTCGTCAGGACGGGCTGCAAAGCGCGGAATCCGCTAGGCAAGTGCCGCTGCGGACGGCATTCTTGATGCGTTCTGGCTCGCATGATCCCAGCAGACGCCCGCACGGGAACCACCGTCGGGAAGTACAAGCTCCACGAGATCGTCGGCCGTGGAGGCATGGGCGTCGTTTATCGCGGAGAGCACGTCTACATCGGCAAGGAAGTGGCCGTGAAGATCCTCCACGAGGGGTACGGCGGCCGCGAGGAATCCATCAAGCGCTTTTTGCGCGAGGCGCGCGCCGCGAGCCTCATCAACCACCCGAACATCGTCGACGTCACCGACTTCGGAAAGTCGAACGACGGCACGGTGTTCTTCGTGATGGAGCTGCTCGAGGGCGAAGCGCTCGACGTCGTGCTGCAACGCGATCGGCGCCTGGACCTGCTGCGCGCGATCACGATCGTCAACCAGATGGCGGGCGCGCTGGGCGCGGCGCACAGCAAGGGCATCGTCCACCGCGACCTCAAGCCCGAGAACGTCATGCTGATCCGCCGCGAGGGCCGCCGCGAGCTTCTGCGCCAGCTCATCGACGACAACGGCATGCACACGGTGAGCGAGCGCGAGAAGGCGTTCGACTTCGTGAAGATCCTCGACTTCGGCGTCGCGAAGGTCCGCGATCCCGACAGCGCAGAGAACCGCCGCCAGACGCAGCAGGGCATCGTGTTCGGCACGCCCGAGTACATGGCGCCCGAGACGGCGCGCGTCGGCATCTCCGATCCGCGGACGGACATCTATGCCCTCGGCATCATGTTCTACGAGATGCTGACGGGCACGGTGCCGTTCACGGGCGAGACGCCCGTCGACGTCATGCTGAAGGTCGTCTCGCAGCCCGTGATTCCACCGCGCGAGAAGGCGCCGGGGAACGAGATCACGCCCGAGGCCGAGCGGCTCATCATGAAGGCGCTCGCCAAGGACGCGAAGCAGCGCCATCAAACGATGGAGGAGCTCTTCAACGACCTCCAGCAGTGCTACGGGTCCGTGCGCTACCGCCGTCAGCTCGAGCTGCGCGCGCCCGAGCCCATTCGGCTGCAGAAGGTGAAGACGCCGCCCGCCACGGCGACGATGCCGTCGGAGCCGCTCGGCGCCGAGGTCATGGCGCCCGCCCCGCCCTCCTCGCCCGCGCCCATCCTCCTCACGAAGAAGAAGGAGCGAAGGCGAACGCTGCCGATGGAGCTGGGCGTGAAGGCCGACTCGCCCAAGCCCGCCGCCCCGGCGCCGGCAGCCCAACCGCCCGCGGCCGCCGCGCCCGTCCCGCTGGACGGGCCAGCCTGGATCGACGGAATGGATGACGACGAGGACCTCGAGCACGAAGACACCGCCGAGTGGTCCGACATCGACATCGACGCCAGCTAGCGACGTTCGCGCGCGCTATCGCGCCATGCACTGCTTGTAGGGAATGCCGCCTGGGGGCGCGGGGATCTCGCGGCAGAGCTCGTTCTCGTCGCAGTCGGGGTCGACGTTGCAGGCGACCTTGGCCGCCATCCATCCGCCCGCGACGACGATGGCGACCAGGCCGGCCGCGACGCCGACGAAGCCCATGCTCACGAGCCCGCTGCCGGTGCCGCCGTGACCGTTGTTCTCGAGGGACTGGCCCGTGGCCCACGCCGTGCCACCCGCGGCGACGGCGAACGTGCCGAGTCCCGCGAGCGTGCGCGGCGCCTTGTAGCGGCCGGCGCACCCGGCGCCGAACGCGAGCAGCACGCCGAGGGCGACAGCCGCGCGCCGGCGGGCGAAAGCAGCGCGCGGCGTGGAAACTGGATGGGCGGGCGGTTCTTCCATATCCTCGGTCGTTCCAGGCTATGTCGACCACGAGACGATTTCCACAGGCGATCGGCGCGGGTGTGCTCGGCCTGCTGGCGGCCCTCGCGCCGACACGGGCGTGGGCGCTGGCCGACGAGAACCTCCTGCGCGGACCGCACCCGTTCCTCAAGGACAACGAGCTGTCGGCGCACGTGCAGCTGGTCGGGGGCATCGCGAACACGCCGGGCGGCACGAAGATCGCGCTCGACTACGGCTATCGCCTGCGCGCCCTCGCGTGGCTGAACCTGCAGCTCAACTACCAGCGGGCCGCGTGCCACACGCCCTCGGGCGGCACGGTGTGCGACGAGCCGTCGGGCAGCGTCTTCGAGACGCTCGCCGGCGTGAAGCTCAAGTGGCCGACGCCGATCCCGCTCGTGCCGTACGTCAAGGGCAACGTCGGGCTCGCCTACGCGTTCCCGAACGGCGCCAGCAACGGCATGGGCTTCGCCGCGCGCGGCGGCGCGGGCGCGAACTACTTCTTCTTCGACTGGCTGGGCTTGGGCGCCGAGCTTGGCTACTCGGTGGGTCACCTCTCGACGGCGAGCTCGCAGTACGCCGAGGTCGACTTCGGCGCCGGGCTGGAATTTCAGTTTTGATCTGACGGGGGCCGGCTCAGCCCGCGGTTCGGCTCGTTCAATCCCTCCCACTTCCCCGCTCGCTTCGCGCGGCCTCGCGGGTCCGCCTCGCTCCGCGCGGCAGCCGCGCCGCGCTCGCCCGTGTCGTCAGACCGTCAGCCTTTCGATCTCTTCGACTGACTTCGGCGTCTCGATCGTGAGGTTCTCGTGGCCGTTCGGCGTCACGAGGATGTCGTCCTCGATGCGGATGCCGATGCCGCGGTACTCGGCCGGCACGTCGGCGTCGGGCGCGACGTAGAGCCCGGGCTCGATCGTGAGCACCATGCCGGGCTGAAGCGGGCGCGCCACGCCCTCCTCCGAGTAGAAGCCCACGTCGTGGACGTCGAGGCCCAGCCAGTGGCTGGTGCGGTGCATGTAGAACGGCTTGTAGGCGCCCGCCTCGACCAGCTTCGTGACGTCGCCCGCCTCGCCCTTGAGCAGCCCCAGCGTCACCAGGCTGCGCGTCAGCGCGACGAGCACCTGTTCGTGGATGCCGTCGATCGTCGCGCCCGGCTTGCAGGCCTCGATCGCCGCGATCTGGCACTCGAGCACCGCCTCGTACAGGCGCCGCTGCGGCTCGGTGAAGGGCCCGCCCACGGGGAAGGTGCGCGTGACGTCGGCCGTGTAGCCGTCGACCTCGCAGCCCGCGTCGATGAGCAGGAGCTGACCGGCCACGAGCGGCGCGTCGTTCTCGACGTAGTGGAGGATCGTCGCGTTGACGCCGCCGCCGACGATCGTCGGGTAACCGGGCGACGTGCCGCCGCGCCGGCGGAACGTGTAGTCGACCAGCGCCTCGATCTCGCGTTCGTTGACCCCCGGCTTGGCCGCGCGCATGGCGGCCGCGTGCGCCTCGGCGGTGATGGCGGCGGCCCGTCGAAGCACGGCCACCTCGTCGGGCGACTTCACGAGGCGCAGCTCGTGAATCGTGAGGCGGGCGTCGACCAGGCGCACGGGCGCGCGGCGGCCTCGCCGCTCGGCGGCGCGCAGCCGCGTCAAGGCGCGGCTCACCGTCGCCTCGACCGGCTCGCGGCCGAACGGGAAGTGCACCTCCTCGGCGCCAGCCAGCACCTCGGGCAGCTTGGTGTCGAGCTCGGCCGCCGAAAAGGCCGCATCGGCGCCGAAGTCGCGCACGGCGCCCTCGACGCCGGCGCGCCGGCCCGTCCACGTCTCGGCGGCCGGATCGCGCGGGCGCACGAACATCACGAACGGCGTCTCCGGGTGTCCGGGGCGCAGCACGATCGTCGTGCCCGGCTCGACGAAGCCCGTCAGGTAAAGAATGTCGCTGTCCTGGCGGTACTTGAAGTCGGTGTCGCCGTTGCGCAGCCGCTCGGGCGTCGAGCACAACACCAGCGCGGCGCGAGGTCCGAGGAGCTTCATGAGCTGCGCGCGGCGGGCGGCATATACCGAGGCGGCGGCGTTCGCCGAGGAGGTCATCCCCTTGATGATAACTTATGATGCGCGCGCCCGGCGGCGCGACGCCGTCGGGCCCTGTCTCTCGAACATGTCGAACATGCGAAGCGACGCGAAGGGCGAATGGGGCACCGTCACCGTCACGGCGCGCGGTGTCGCGCGCGTGCGCGCCGGCCACCCGTGGGTGTACCGGCAGGACATCGCGCGCGGCCCGGCGAAGGACGCGCGCGACGGCGGACCCGCGCTGGTCGAGGTGCGTGATCCGCGCGGCAAGGCGCTGGGCGTCGCGACGTGGGCTGCCGAGGCGCGGCTCGCCTTGCGCGTCCTGGCGACGGGCGCGGCCGCCGAGGCGCTGCCGCGCGATCTGATGAGCATCGTGAGCACGCGGCTCGAGGCGGCGCTCGCGCGACGGCGGGCCCTCGGACTCGCGCGCGACGGCGTGCGCGTCGTGCACGCCGAGAGCGACTGCCTGCCCGGGCTGGTCGTCGATCGCTACGCCGACGCGGCGGTGATTCAAACGACCTCGGTCGCGATGGACGCGCACCGGGCCGCGATCGCGGCGCTCGTGCGCGAGGCGCTGGGCGTGCGCATCGTCGTCGCGCGTGACGACGGATCGGCGCGCGACTTCGAAGGGCTGCCTCGCTTCGCGGGGGTTCTCCTCGGCGACGGGCCCACGCGCGTCGAGTACCGCCTCGGCCCCAATCGGCTGGAAGCGGACCTGCTCACGGACTCGAAGACGGGCGGCTTCCTCGATCAGGCCGACAACCACGCGGCCGTGGCCGCACTCGCGCCCGAAAACGCGCGCGCGCTCGACGCCTTCACGTACCACGGCGGGTTCGCGCTCGCGCTCGCGCGCCGCGGCGGCCCCGTGCTGGCCACCGACGAGGACGCAGCCGCGGTGGCGCGCGCCACCGAGAACGCGCGGCGCAACGGACTGCAGAACCTGGAGGTGCGCCGCGCGAACGCCTTCGATCTGCTGCGCGAGCTCGAGGGGCGGGGCGAGCTCTTCGACGTGGTCGTGCTGGATCCGCCCGCGCTCGCCAAGCGTGGCGGTACGAACGCCGCGTCGGCGCTCGCGGCCGCCGATCGCGCGTACAAGGAGCTCATCCTGCGCGGCGCGCGCCTGACGCGCCCGGGCGGCCTGCTCGTCGTGTGCTCGTGCTCGGGCCGCGTGACGCGCGCGCACTGGGACGAATTGGTGACCGAAGGGCTGGCCGACGCTGGCCGCGCGGCGCAGGTGCTGGCGCGCAACGGCGCGTCCGCCGATCACCCGGAGCTCGTGGGCGTGCCCGAGACGGGGCACCTCAAGACGTGGATCCTGCGGGTGCTCTAGCGATCGTCACTCGACGACGAAGTCGTCCAGCTCGAGGCCCGTCACCGGGGCGGGCGGGCTGGGACCGCCGCAGTTGATGCTCGCGGGCCCGATCGAAACCACGACCTCGCGGGTGACGTCGGGCGGCAGCATGATCTCCTGTGTCGCGGCTGCGCTCACGGTCACGACCTGCCCGTCGACCCAAGGCGCGGGCGGGGTGCCCGGTTGCGACACGATGGTCTGCGTGGCGGCGGGCGCGTGGCCGACGGAGCCGACGTCGACGTTCGCGACGACGGCGCCGGTGAACGACGAGATGGTCCGGTACGAGAAGCGCACCTTCGTATCGCCGGGTTGAACGGCGAGACGCACGTTCAGGCGTGGGCCGAACTTCGCGCCCGGTATCGCCGGCGCGTTCGTGCCACCGAGGTAGAGGCTCTGCGTGCCGGAGATGGGCGCGACCGGCGCCGAAGCACCGATGACCGCCGCGCCGTCCACCTGTGCCGCGGTCACGCTCTCGAACCCGTCCTCGGCGATGAGAGGCGGCGCGGCGAACCCGTCGAGGCGCAGCGGAGGACCTGCCGCGCCCGTGTGCCCCGCGAAGTCGGTCAGACCATCGAACGCGATGGTGAACCCGGCGGCGCCCGGCAACACGTTCGGCCCGCTGAAACCCAGCACGACCGAGGGGTCGCCCTGGTTGGTGAACGGCACCAGGTCGACGGACTCGCCGGCGCCCGTCGAGAGCTTCGCCTTCGCCGTCAGGAGCAGCGGCTCGCTGGCGATGAAGAACGGGTGCCCGAAGGGCACGTTCGTGAAGCCGCCCGACAGCGACAGGAACGGCGCCGTCACGTCGGCGCCGCCCGTGAGGTCGGCCGTGAAGAGCACGTTGAAGAAGCAGTCCCCACACGAGATCTCCGCGGACCCGCTGGCCTGACCGCGCAGCGTGGTGCCCGAGATCGTGACGTCGAGCGACTTGTAGTCAATGGACGAGGCGCCCTCGCACGCGCTGCTGCTCTTGACGCCGGTGGAGAACGGGTCGAGGTGGAACGTCCGCCCGTCGGTGGTCATCGCCGCGACGACGGCGCCGTGACCCTTGCCGCCCACGATCGCCTGTTGCGCGTCGGCGTCGAGCGTCAGCGTGAAGGCGTTCGTGGCGGGCAGTCCGCTCCCGAACCCTCCCACGCCGCCGTCGGCGACGGCCAGCGTCGCGACGACGTCGAAGGAGTGGCGCCCGGTCACCGCCGTGTCGTTGGCGGCGCCGCGCGAGCCGCAGCCAGCCCATGCCAAGCCTGCCAGCGCGAAGACAATCGAAGGAACCTTCATCAGGCGAGTGGGAGACATCGGGCTACTCCAAGCGCAGATCGTCGATGAGCACGCCGCTCTGCTGGGGCGGGCCGAAGCCGCCGCAGACGATCGCCCGGGTGTCGAACCCCACCACGACCTCGTCGGTCACGTCGGCGGGTAGCGCGACGTCCAACATGGTCACCGGCCCGAGCGTGACCGTTCCGCCGTTCTCCCACGTGACCTTCGTCCCCTCCCCGTTCGCGTAGATCGAATTCTGAGTCGACGTCGAAGAGTGCCCGACCGAGCCGACCCTGACCGACGCTCCATGCCCCGACGTGGTCGAGACCGTGCGGTACGAGAAACGCAGCTTCGTCGCGCCCGGCTTGGCGGCGAGCCGCAGGTTGAGCGCCGGCGTGAAGCTGGACTCGGGCGGGACCGGCGCGCCCGAGGCGCCGAAATAGAGGCTGTGCGAGCCCGTGATGGGCTTGAGAGCCCCGACGCCCGTGACAATCGCCGCGCCTCCCAACTGTGGCCCTGTCGCGCTCTCGAAACCATCCTCGGTGACGAGCGGAGGATTGAAGAACCCCAACAGCTCCACGGATTCGGTCCCGCGCTGCCCCGCGAAATCGACGAGCCCCTCTTGGGAGAGGAAGAAGCGGTCGGCCGGGGGAAGAACGCTGCCAGGTCCCGAAAAGCCGACGACGAGGGTCTGCTCTTCGTTCGTGACGGGCTGAAGGTCGATGCGAGCGCCGGCCGCGGTCGTGAGCCAGGCCGTCGCTGTCAGGGGCAAGGGCTCGTTCGCGACGAGCGCCACCTGACTGAACGAGCTCGGAGCGAACCGGCTCGATTCGAACAAGACGGGTGGCGTGATGTCGACCGCGCCCGTGACCTCCGCGGTGAAACCAGGATAGGCGTATGTGTCCAGGACTGTGCCGGTCACCGTGCCCTCCGCCGTTCCGTGCACCGTCGAGCCCGAGATCGTGATCTCGAGCCGGCTGAAATCGATTTCCCGCACGGGCATGCAGGGGTCGCCGGTCACGACGCCCGTCTGGAAACGCGAGATGCTGAAGGTCTTGGCGTCGGTGGTCGTCACCTCGACGAAGCTGGCGCGGCCCCCGCCCCCGACGATGCCCTGATGCGCCTCGCCAACGGCGGTCTGATGCGATTCGGGCTCGAGCACCAGCGTGAAGGCGCTCGAGGCCGGCACCTGCGACGCCGCAGGGGCCCTCGGATCCTGCGGCGTCAGGGTCGCGACGAGCTCGAACGAGCGCCGGCCCTGGGTCATGGCGACGCCGGAGTCTGCATCCCCGAGGGCGTCCCTCGTGCCGGCCTCGCCCGGCGCGTTGACATCGCCCGCGGTGCCGTCAGCCCCCGCCGACGCGCCGAGGCCGCCCTCGCCAGCCGCCGCGCGACCGCCGTGCCGCTCGTTTCCGGGCGCGCAGGCCGAAAGAGAGAGGGCAGCCGACAGAAGCCCGAACGAGGTGATTCGCACGGCGCGAGCATAAAGCAATTGCAGTGCCGCACCGTCCCGCGGCCAGCGCAGCGGCCTCCGCGGACATCACCGCGACATCGGCGCCCTACCCGCCTCGGTCAGGTGAGCGCGCTGCGAACGACCTTGCCCGTCATGATGTTCTCGTCGAGCGCCGCGGGCGAGACGCCCAGCGCGGAGCCCAGCGTCTTGGCCATCGCGCCCAGCGTGTCGCCGAACGCGATGTCGCCCGACGCGTCACCTGCGCCCGACGACGAGACGATCGGCAGCGCCGCGAAGTCACCTGCCTGCGGCGTCAGACCGCCGACGACGCCACCCTTGATGCCCTTGCCGAACATCACCGTCGTGTGGTGGTTCGCCAGGTGGTCGCGCCCCGTCGTGCCCTTCTTCGACAGCGTGCGGCCGAAGACGTTCATCGCCGCGAAGGTCACGCGGTCCTGCAGCCCGAGCTCCGTCAGCTTCTGGTACAGCAGGGAGATCGTGCCGGTCGCCGCGACGGTCTGCTTCGTCTCGCCCGCGAGGTCGGCGTCGGTGTGGTTGTCGCCGCCGAACGGGATGTGCATCGAGACGACGGGCGCGACGTTCATCTTGATGAGCGTCACCGCGGCCAGCACCTGGTTCGCAGGATCGTTGCCGTTGATGGCGCTGAGGTTGTCGAGCAGCTGCTGCGAGATGCCGCGCGCCTCCGTCTGCGTCTGCGCGAGTCGATCCAGGTACTGCCGCTGCTGCGAGGTGCCGTGCGCCTTGAACACGGCGTTCAGGCGATCGAGGTCGGCGTCGCGCAGCTTCTGTAGCGTGCCGAGCGGCCCCGTCGGGTTCGCCAGCGTATCGCGCAGCGCGCTGGGCGACAGCGCAGGCAGCACGCGCCCCTGGTACGAGAGGAACTCACCCGAGCCGCTGGCGCCCACGACGACCGGCTCGTGCTGAACGGTGCCCAGACACGGCGCGAGCTGCGACGCGAAGAACGAGACCAGCATCTCCTGGCGGCGCGTCGCGCCCATGAGGCGCATCACCTTCGGCTGGTTCGCGTGGTTGTTCGTGAGGGTCGTGTGGTGGAAGAACGACGTCCGATCGAGCAGCGCCTGCGGCAGCGTCGACCACGGCGCGGCGGCCTCCACGGTCGCGCCGCCCAGCTTGAAGGACGTCTTCGCCATCAGCGGATCGAGCGAGTGCGCGATCTCGGGGAAGGCGTACGTGCCGGGCACGTTGGCGTTCAGCGGATCGCCCGACTGCGACGTCGAGAGGATGAGGTACTGCGCCTTCGCGGGGTCGAAGCAGGACGCGGGATACGCGTCGGCCAGCGCACGCCGCGGGTTCGCCAGCACGGCGGCCGGGACGCCCGTGGCCAGCGCGCGCAGGCCCAGCCAGCCCGCGCCGAACAAGCCGCGCAGGAGCGCGCTGCGGCGCTCGGGGTTCAAGGGACGCTCCTCGCGCGCCGCCCGATCCGGATGCAGGTTCTTGTCGTCGCACATGTTCTAGAGCCCCACGCTGATGGTTGAGGGAGCGGTGCACGCGAGGACGAACGTCGACTGCAGCGCGTCCTTCGCCTTGATGCCCGTCGTCTTGAGCGCACTCTGGTAGTGCTCCGTGAGGATCTGCTTCGCCTCGGCGGCGCGCGGGTCGCCGTCGGGCAATCCCATGAGCGTCGCCACGAAGTCGGCGATCGCCGCATCGGGGTTCGCGCTCTGGTACCGGCTGGGCGTCGGGTTGGTGGCGGTCGCGGCGACGTCGACCACCTGCGTGGCCAGCCGCCGGCAGATGTTCTCCGTGCCCGAGCGGAAGAACAGGCTCGAGTCGGTGGGCAGCACGGGCGTCTCCGCGCCGCGCGAATAGCCGTCGCTGGGCAGCCCGCGCGCCAGCGTCGCGACGGCGTTCTGCGCGCCCGTGAGGCCGGGCAGCCCGCTCATGCCGCACGGGTCGCTGATGCCGAGCCGCACCTCGAGCGCGCCGCAGTAGTGGTCGCGGCGCGCGACGCTGAGGGGCATGCCGCGATCGTCCCAGGTCTTCGTGCGCGCCGTGCCCGTGACCAGCGGCGACGAAAAGAGCTCGCGAACCAGCGCCCTCCAATCGAGCTTGGCGGCTTGAAACGCGCCCACGACGCGCTGGAACTCGGGGTCGTCCTCCGAGCACGCGGCCGAGTCGGCGTAGTAGCAGAGCTTCTGCGCCCAGGCGGTCGCGAACGTCGGGTGGCTCGCCAGCGCCGAGGCCAGCTCGCTCGCGCCGCTGATGACCTTGCTGACGCCCGCGTACGTGAACACGCCCGTCGTGGCCGCTTTCGTCGCGTCCGTCTGCTCGTGGTAGTAGAGCGAGAACGTCTGCGTGATGAGCTGCTTCATCGGATCCAGCGTCTGGTGGCAGCCGTAGCAGGCCGTGCCGGGCGCGGCGTGCTCTGCGTCCAGGCCCACCTCGCTGACGGGGACCGTCGAGTTCGATCCGTCGAAGCTGTGGCCGAGGCCCACGATCAGCGTCTGGTTCATCGTGACCCGGTAGAGGTTGCTGGTGTTCGTCGACCAGTTCGCGAAGAACGCCGGCGTCCAGAAGCCGATGCGCGGCACGTTGAGCACGAGCTCCTTGGCCGTTCGCAGCGCTGCCACGTCGTAGAACCTCGTCGTGGGCTCGGTCGTCGGCGAGGGCGTCGTGGCGCCACCCGTGCCCGCGGTGCCGGTGGAAGCCGCCGCCGTGATCTTCGGCGCCCGGATCGTCACGAGGTGCCAGTCGTTGAAGTCGGCGTCCGTGAAGACGGGCGGCGAGTTGAACGCGCGGCAGGTCATGGCGTCCGGCGCGAGCTTGTCGGTATCGACGCGGCCCATCAGCATCGAATAGAGCTGATACGGCGCGTCCTGCCCGGTGAACGAGCGCTCGGGGTTCACGCAGTTGGGCATGGCCATTCCCGTCGAGAACTTGAGGTAGTTGGCGCTCGTCGGGTTGATCGAGTCGGCGAAGGCGATCGTCAGATCGCTCGACGCCGTGACGGCAAGCTTCGGGTTCGCGGCGACCCAGCGGCTCTTCGTGGCCTGCTTGTCGTCGATGAACCGATCGTCGGTGAACGCCAGGTAGCTCGCCAGCGCCGTGGTCACCATGTACTGACGCGTGTCGATCGCCTGGTTGAACGGCTTGCCCGAGGCGACGAGGTTCCACACCGTGCGCGGGAAGCTCTCCTGGATGTTCACCAGCAAGCGCTGCTGCGTGGCGCCGTTCGACGGGATGCCGCGCCCGCCCAGCTGATCCAGCAACGCCGAGCCGTCCACCTGCGCCTGCTGGAACGCGTTCTTGAAGAACACGAGCATCTTCGTCTGGAACTGCGGCGTCGACATCCACGCGTCGATGAGGCCGCGCAGCGCCTTCGGGTTCTGCGACACCGACGCCAGCTCGTCGGACGTCGGCGGCAGCCCCGTGAGCAGCGTCTTCACCTTCGCCGTGTAGCTGGCGGGCGCGATCGCCTCGAAGGGCACGACCGCTGGCCCGCCCGCGTCGTCCGAACCGCCGTCGGGTGATCCCGAAGACCCGGCTTCGGCCATCGGCCCCGATGGATTTCCGCCGGTGCCGGCAGCGCCGGGGTCGGTCTCACCGGGCGGGCGGGACGAGCCGGAGCCGTCGATGGTGCCCTTGCAGGAGATGCCACCCGCGAGGAGTGCCGCTGTCGCGAGCGTGAGGACGGGGGTTCGCATGGCGCCCCTCGTTTCGCAAGGGCCGTGCCGCGGTGAGGGCGTCGCAAGTGCTCGAAATTACGCGCCCAGTTTGCCGCGAGCCCGCCGGACTGAGGTCCCGAGTCCGCAGACGGTGATAACTCGAGTTATCAGACGGTCTTCGGGCGCGCCGCCACGCGCCCTCAGCGCAGCGGTCCGCGGCCCGCGCAGGGGCTGCCAGCGACCAGGCCGAAGTTCTTGGCGGCACGGTCGACGAACAGCGGGTCGGCCGTCGTGTTGTCCTTCGCCGAGAACCCCTTCGCGGGCGCGGCCACCTCGCCCTTCTTGCCGGCCCACAGGCAGTTCTGCGTGGCGGAGTTCCCCGTGCCGAGCGCCCCGGGATAGGACGAGTACACGTCGTAGCCCACCGTGGAGTTCGAGATGATGCTCGTCCGCACGACGTCGTTGATCGAGACGAGCGTGCCGTCGGAGCCGAACTGCACGCCGCTGCCGTTGCCGTCGATGAGATCGTGCTCGATCGTGAACGAGTTGCCGCTGGGCATGAGGGCGATGCCGTCGGCCGCGTTGTCGAAGATGAAGTTGTTGGCGATGAGGGCCGACTCCGCCAGGCGGCCGACGATGCCGGTCGTGCAGCCATGGATGCGGTTCCCGTCGATCACGGTGACCTTCGCGATGCCGAAGTTCGACTGGCCGAGCACCACGCACGCGGCGTCGGGGTTGCTGATGTCGTTGCCGCGCAGCGCGACGTGATCGCCGCGCACGAGCACGGCGGGTGACTTTGCCGGCGCGGTCATGCCGGCCGGCGGGACGACGGGCACGGGACCTTGCATCGTGAGGCCGGCGATCGCGATGTTGTCAGTGGTGTCGGGGATCGTGAGCACGCCGCGCAGCACGGGGTGCGCGCCCGGCGCCGCCGCCAGCGTGATGGGGTTCGCGCCCGAGCCCCCTTTGGTGAACGTGACGTTCTCCGTGTACGTCCCGTCTTCGAGGCAGCCGACCTGCCCCTGCGCCAGCGAGGCGACCAGGCGAGACGCCGTCTTGAAGGGCGTCGTCACGCCGGCGTCGGCGACGCCGCCGTCGGGCGGGTCGGTGCCCGTGGGCGACGCGAACTTCGTGCACGGCAGGCAGGCCGACGGAAAGCACTGCAAAGAGACGCTCACGGACGCCGCGCCCCCCGCGGTCACGGCCGCCGAGCGGCCGAAGTAGCTCGGCACGGCGGCGTTGCCCGCGACGTCCGGCGAAAAGCGCGGGCAGCCCTTGCCGCTGCCCGGGCTCCACGCGGCCACCTCGACGACGATCGAGCGGCCCGCGGGCAGCGGCGGCAGCGGCGGCATCGAATCGGCGAGCAGCGCGGGCAGCTTCTCCAGCGTGGTCCCGGCGTCGGCGCCGAACGTCGTGCAGCGCATGTCGATGAGCTCGTTCGTCTTGGCGTCGGCGAAGAACACGCCCAGCTCGCCGCCGCAGGCGACGGACGTGCGCACGCACGTGCCTGCCGTGCCGAGCTGCAGCGTGACGCCGCGGCGCTGCTCGAGGTTGCAGGCGAGCGTCAGCAGCGCCGCCAGCGCGAGGGCGCTAGGGCGCGCAGGTGTTATTGAAGCACCAGCGGTTGAAGGCGTAGGTCGTCGTCCGTTCACGGTCGATGATCCAGAGCGTCCCGAGCCCGACGGCCGCGCCCACGGCCAGCAGGGGCGGCGCGATCCACCACGTCCTGTACCACGGCGGAGGCGCAGACGACGAGCGCTCGCGCGCGCCCTCGGCCATCGGCGCCTTCGTCGCCGACGCGCGGCCCGCGAGCGAGGCGCCGAGGGCGACCAGCACCGGCTCGGGCGGCGACGCAGGTATCCACACGCCGAGGGTGTCGATCGACGCGTCGTAGATCGCGGCCTCGACGTGCGCGTCGGCCGGGGCCGCCGCGTCGCGCACGACCACGAGCATGTCGAGCGACGCGCTGGCGGCGATGGCCGCGGGCCCACGATCCCAGCCGAGCCGCCCCGCCGCCAGCTCGGCGCGGGCGACGCGCGCGCGCTCCTCGGGCGGCGAGCGCGAGAGCAAGAGCGCGAGGCGCGTGTCCTCCCCGGCGCGCAGCAGCGGCTTCTCGAGCCGCGGCACGCTGCCCTCGGCGGTGACGGCGACGTAGTGAAAGCCCGCGGGCAGCGCGCGCGAAAGCGGCGCCACCCCCGCGCGCTGCCCGTCGATCCACACGTCGGCGCCCGCCGGATCGGTCACGACGTCCAGCCTCGCGAGGCGCGTCTCGGGCGTGGCGACGGCCTGCGCGTACAGCGCGACCACGCGCGGCCGGTAGCTGCCGGGATCCAGCGCCCCCATCGCAGGCGCGAGGCGGTGCACCAGCCGGAACGAATCCAGGGCGCGCGGCGCGTCGCCGCGGTCCGCCCACACGACGCCCGCCAGCAGATTGGCGTCGACGAGCAGGCGCGCGGCGTCGGGCGGCGCCGTCGCGAGCGCGAGCTCGGCCTGACGCAATCGCTCGAGCGCGCCGTCATAGTCGAAGCGGCTGTACGCCTCGCGCGCGGCGCGGACCAGCTGCGCCGCCCGCAACGCGGCCGGCGAGCCGGCGCTCGCGCCGTCGGGGGTTGCTTCGAGCGGCTCCTCGAGCGCGGCCCGCGCGCCGTCCTTCGGCAAGGCGATCCCGGGCCGCGAGCCGAGGCGCGTCCGCAGCGCGGCCACGGCCGCGTGTCCCGCCGCCGAGTCGGTGACGTCGACCAGGCCGACGCGCACCGGCGTTGCCGGCGTGTCGGCGCGCGCCGCGGGCGCGAGGGCCGCCACGGCGCACGAGACGAGGACCGAGAGAGGTCGCCTCACGCGGCCTATAATATCCGCGCATGAGCGCCCGCGGAGAAGAGACGCCTCGGCGTTACGATCTCCTCGAGCGCATCGCCGTGGGCGGCATGGCCGAGATCTTCCGCGCCAAGGCCCACGGCGCCCACGGGTTCGAGAAGACGCTGGCCATCAAGCGGATCCTCCCCGATCTCGCGCGCGACGCCGAGTTCGAGCACCGCTTCATCGCCGAGGCCAAGCTGGCCGTCACGCTGACGCACGCCAACGTCGTGCAGATCTTCGACTTCGGCCGCTTCGCCGGCTCGCTGTACATCGCGATGGAGTACGTCGACGGGCTGGACCTCGGCCGCTTCCTCAAGGGCGCCGCCGAGCACGGCGGCGTGCCGCTCGGCGCCGCGATGCACGTGGCCATGGAGATGTGCAAAGGCCTCGACGTCGCGCACGCCCGGCGCGTCGTGCACAGCGACATCTCGCCCTCGAACGTGCTGCTCTCGCGCCTCGGCGAGGTGAAGATCGCCGACTTCGGCATCGCGCGCGCCGCCGCCGAGGAGGGCGCCGGCGCGGAGGCGGGCGAAAAGCGCGTCATGGGCAAGTGGCCGTACATGTCGCCCGAGCAGACGCGCGGCGAGCCGCTGGACGCGCGCTCGGACGTCTTCTCGGCCGCCGTCGTCATGTACGAGCTCTTCACGGGCGAGAAGCTCTTTCGCGGGCGCGACGCCGCCGAGATCGTCGAGAGCGTCCGCGCAATGGAGATCCCGCCGCCCTCGTCGCGGCGGGCCTCGCTGCCGCCCGCGCTGGACGAAGTGCTCGGCAAGGCGCTGGCGCGCGATCCGGCGCGGCGCCACCAGCACGCCTCGGAGCTGCTGCGCGCGCTCGTCGACGTGAGCTACACGCACACCGTCGTCGCGACGGGGATGGACGTCGCCGACGCGATCGCGCGCTGGTTCCCGCCGGCGGCCGAGGCGACAGACGCCGTCGACGCGGACGCGCTCATCCGCGAGGGCCTCGGCCTCGGCGCCACGGAGGCGAGCGGGCCGCGGCGCACCGAGCACGGGTCGACGCCCGCGCGCGCGACGGCCGTCGCGTCGGCGCCCGTCTTCGACACCACGGGCGGCGGCGCGCGCGACACCGAGACGCCCGCGGCGCCCCGGCAGAAGGTGACCTTCGTGCGCGGGGAGCGGGGCCCCGACGGCATCCCCGTCTGGGAGCTCACGATCGCCGGAGATCCGGCCGTCGCCCCGGTACCAGCCGCGCGCCGAAGGCGCTGGCCGCGTCTACGGCTCGTCGCGGCCGCGCTCGGGGCCCTCGGCCTCGCGGGAGGTGTCTACTTGGCGCGCGGCGATCGCACGCACGGAGAAGCAGCCGCGCCCGCCGTGGTCTCGCTCGAGTCGACGCCGCCGGGCGCGCGCGTCGTCTGGGACGGCCGCGAGCTCGACGCGCCCACGCCCACGACGGTGGAGGTTCGCGAGCCGCGCGCCGACCAGCGGCACGACTTCGCGCTGCGGCTGCCCGGCTACCGCGTCTGGGAGAAGAAGGACGTCGCGCTCGACCGTGGCGCGCGCGTCTTCTTCCGCGCCCAGCTCGAGGCGCCCGCGACCCGCCTCGTGGTCACCACGGATCCGCCGGGCGCCGAGGTGGCGGTCGACGGGCGCACGATCGGGCGCACGCCGCTCGGCAACGTCACGCTGGCCGCCGACGGTCGGCCGCACGCGCTGCGCCTGCGCCGCCACGGCTACGTAGACGTCACCGATGAGATCGAGCTCCTCGACGGCCGCGACGTCGTCGTCGACCGCAAGCTGAGCGCCGTTCAACGGATGGGCACCATCGATCTCCACGTCGACCCTTGGGCGTACGTGTATCTCGACGGCCGCAAGATCGGCGAGGCGCCCGTCAAAGGACTCGCGCTGCCCGTGGGCCACCACGTGCTCAAGCTGGTGAACCCCGCGCGCCACAAACAGAAGCTGCTGGCGGTCGACGTGCCGGCGCGTCACGCCTACCGCGTCAAGCTGCCCTGAACCGAGCGCGACCTTCGTCGCGGATCGCGGGAACGACGAACCGCCCGAATCTCGACTCGTGTACCGTAGTGCGCATCGTGCGGACGAGGAGCAGAAGTCGCCGTGGACCGACCGCGGCGGCGTGGGGTCTGGCGCTCTTGACCGCGCTCGCGGCGCGAACCACGGCCGCGCAAACGAGCGCCGATTGCGCGCCCACGTGTGGTCCCGGCGAGACTTGCGTGAGCGGCGCGTGCATGGTGCCGGCGAAGCCGCCGGGCGCGCAGCGCCCTCCTATCGAGGGCGGGCGGGCGGCCGCGCCGCCGGCACCTGCGCCGCCCCAACAGCCCGACCAGCCTGACCGCGAGCCCGCGTCGCCGGTGGCGCCAGCGCCGGAGAAGCCTCCGCGCTCCCCCGCCGCGACCAGCGCGCGGCCAGCACCGTCGTTTTCCCAGCACGCCGACGCGCCGGCGCCGTCCGTTCGCGAGCGACGCGGGACGATGATCCTTCCCTACGTCGGCCTGCAGTCTTTTCAAGGCTCGAACGGCGACGGCCTCAACCCTGGTCTGCGCGCCGGCGCGTTCGTGGGTCGGTACTTCAGACGGATCTGGTCCCTGAACGGCCAGGCCGAGCTCGACATCCTGAATCCCAACGAGGAGGCGTCGAGCGCAGGCGTGGGCGCGTCGGCGCAGATGCTGGGGGTGGCGTTCAGCCCGCTCGTTCATCTCGGCAACGGCAAGGCCGAGCTCGTCGCCGGCCCCAAGCTGGGCGGTTGGCTCCAGCGGAAGCACCTGGCCGCGGGCTGCTCTTCAGTCGATTACACCTTGGAGGGATGGACCCTCGGCGCGAACGTAGGCGTCTTCACCGCAGCGTCACCCTCGACGCTCTTCGGCGGCATGCTGAGCCTCGAGGTGCGCGACGTCCTGCGTGCGTGCGGGTCGGGCACGGGCATCGCGGGGTCGTGCAGCTCCAGCGGTGCGAGCGCGGCGATCTTGGGCTTCACGGTCGGCCTCCTGCTCTGAGACGCGCCGCCGGTTCGGCTCAGCTGTCGCCGGTCTTCTCCTCTCGGTCCATGCCCAGGCGGTTGAGGATCTTGTGGATCGACATGCGATCGATGCCGGCGGCGCGCGCGGCCGCCGAGATGTTGCCGCCGTGGGCGTCCAGCAGCGCGCGCACGTAGCGGCGCTCGAACTCGTCGATCAGCTCCTGCTTCGCGACCTTGAACGGCACGGCGGGATCGACGGCGACGTGTAGGCCCGCCGACGAGTGCTTTCCAGCGCTCGGCGCGGCAGGCGGCGCCGACGCGACGGGAAGAATCATCGAAGGCTCGCGGGCCGCCTGCTTGAAGAGCACCGCGCGCTCGAGGACGTTGCGCAGCTCGCGCACGTTGCCTGGCCACTCGTGCCGCTTCATGAGCTCGATCGTCTCAGGGCGCGGGCCGCGCTCGCGCCCCTCGGGCAGGCTCGCGAGGATGTGCTCGACGAGCAGCGGGATGTCCTCGCGCCGCTCGCGCAGCGGCGGCACGGCCAGGTGCGCGACGGCCAGCCGATAGTAGAGGTCCTCGCGGAACCGGCCCTTGTTGACCTCGACGGCCAGGTCGCGGTTCGTGGCCGCGACCACGCGGATGTTGACCTGCATCACCCGCGCGCCGCCCACGCGGCGGATCTCGCGGCGCTCGAGCGCACGCAGCAGCTTCGGCTGCATCTCGAGCGGCAGCTCGCCGATCTCGTCGAGGAACAGCGTGCCGCCGTTCGCCCGCTCGAAGGCGCCCGCGTGCACCGCCGTAGCGCCCGTGAACGCGCCGCGCTCGTGCCCGAACGTCTCGCTCTCCATCAGGTTCGGCGGGATCGCGCCGCAGTCGAGCACGACGAACGGTCCGCCCTTGCGCGCCGAGTGCTCGTGGATCGCCTCGGCCACGAGCTCCTTGCCCGTCCCCGTCTCGCCCGTGACCAGCACGGTGGCGTCGGTGGGGGCCACGGCCGCGAGGCGCGCGAAGAGCTCGCGCATGACGAGGCTACGGCCCACCAGGCCGCCGAAGCGATCGGCGCGTGACAGCGCCACCTCGACCGAGTCGTCGAGCGGATCGAAGCGCAGGCGCGAGTCGCCGACGTAGATCGAGGCGCCGGGCTGGACGTACACGTCGTTGACGCGCAGGCCGCCCACGTACGTGCCGTTCGTCGACTCGAGGTCGCGCAGCCGATACCCGCGCGCGTCGAGGCGAATCTCGAAGTGCGTGCGCGAGACCTTGCCGTCGGTCAGCACGAGATCGGCGCCGCGCCGCGCGCCCACGCGGATGACGTTCGCCTCGAACTCGCCCGCGAGGCCGGTGTCCGGCCCCGCGACCACCGTGAGGCGGCAGCGGCGGATGCGCAGGTTGCCCAGCCCGCCATCGACGGCGGGCGCGATCCACGTGCCGGTGCCGAGATCGTTCATTCGGGCGTCAGCTCGTGTGCTTGGCGTGGAGGAGCGCGATCGACATGCCGAACCAAGGCGGCAGCAGGAGCGCGATCAGCGACGCGTTCTGCTGGTGCAAGGGGACGACCGGCACGGCCTTGAAGGCCCAGCCGGCGAGCGCGAAGAGCAACGACGCCACGGCCACGCGGAGCGCCAGGACGGCCGCGCGCCGCGATCCGAACGCCACGCCCAGCCCCAGCGCCAGCAGCACGATGGCCCACGGCGCGCACAGGAAGATGTTCTCGTTGCGGTGCGCGACGACGTGATCGGTGAACGCCCACGCGTACACGAGGAAGCACCCGACGAAGCCCGCGAGCGTGCCCCAAGCGGAGGTCAGCAGGCCCAGCAGCACGCGCGCCGGCGACCGATGCGCCGCCCACCCGAGCGCGACGAACACGAGCGCGATCGCCAGACCGATGAGCAGCATCGTGACCAAACGCGCCGGCGGCCGATCGAGGGGTGGCGGTCGATTGGCGGCGAAGAGCGTCTGTTCAGCCGCGACCAGCGGTCGCGGTCCGTTGGGGCCAGGCAGCGACACGGCGCGCAGGCCGCGCGCCAGCTCGCCGGGGATGTACATCTCGCCCCACCGATCGATGGGCCGATCGGTCGAGCCCGCCAGCACCAGATCCAGCGCGAGCCACAGCCACGGCACGTCGGCCGTCATGCGCAGCGCCTGCCCGCGCAGCGTGAGCCGCCCGGGCGCCCGCGCCGACGCGCGCAGGGCGCCGCCGGTCGCGCGATCGACGGCGTCGCGCACGCGCGTCGCGCAGTTGTCCAGGAAGTAGTCGTACTTGTATGCGCGGTTCTCCGGGCGCGCGTTCTCGTCCAGCCGCGCGCGCAGCTCGCGCTTCACCTCGGGGGTCAGCGCCAGCTCCTGGAGCGCGATCGTGCGGTTCTCCGCCTGGTAGCTGGCCAGCGTCACGGGCAACGTCGTGACCGACAGCCAGTACATGAGCCGACCCTTGAGGAACTCGCCGATGAGCCCGGGCGTCATCGCGAAGGTCCCGAAGTTGTAGACCTTGTCCGTGCCGGCCGCGCGATCGCGCACGAGCAGAGCATCGTGACCGAACTTGAAGAACGGGTGGTCGCCGGGCCCGAACGTCATCACGAAGATCGAGAGCGCGTCGTCGACGGGTGGCGGCGCGGGGATCGGCGCGGCAGTGGGGACCGGCGGCGGCGCGGCCACGGGCTCACCGGCGCGCGCGCCACCCGACGCGGCGATCGTGACCGCGAGCAAAACGGCGGAAAGGCACCGCTGCCGCTGCATCGTCAGCAAGCGTAACACGCTCGCGCAGTCGTTCAGCGGACCCGGCGCAACACTGCCGCGAAAAATCCGTCGGTGTCGTGCGTGTGCGGGTGGAGTCGCAAAGTGAGCCCGTCACCCGCGGCGGCGGCGCGCTCCTTGCCCCAGATCTCCTTGAGGGGCACGCGCACGAAGTCGTCGCGCTCGGCGCAGAACCTGGCGACGACGCCCTCGTTCTCGGCGTCGACGACGCTGCAGGTCGCGTAGATGAGCCGGCCGCCCACGGCCACGAGCGGCGCGTACGTCACGAGCAGCGCGAGCTGCCGCGCCGGAAAGCCGCGCACGGCGTCGGCGGTCAGGCGCCAGCGCGCCTCGGGGTTGCGCCGCAGCGTCCCCGTGCCCGAGCAGGGCGCGTCGACCAGCACGCGATCCCACGCGCCCGGCCGCGCCTCGGCCGGCAGCTTCGTCCCCTCGGCCTCCACGGGCCGCGCCGTGACGTTGGTGAGGCCCGCGCGGCGAGAGCGCCGACGCAGCTCCTCCAGCTTCTTGCCGTCCGTGTCGAGGGCGAGCAGCCGCCCCTTGCCTTCCATCGCGGCGCCCACGGCCAGCGTCTTGCCGCCTGCCCCCGCGCACGCGTCGACGACGCGGCCGCCCGGCGGTGGCGCGACGACCTCGGCCACGAGCTGACTGCCCTCGTCCATCACCTCGAACAACCCCTCCTGGAACGCGGAGAGGCCGAACGCGTTCACGCGCGTCTCGAGGACCAGGCCCGCGGGCGCGAGCGCCGTCGGCCTGGCGACGACGTGCTCCTCGGCGAGACGCGCGATCAGCGCCTCGCGCGAGATGCGCGCCGTGTTCACCCGCAGCGCCATGGGCGCGCGCGTGTTCATGTGAGCGGCGAGCGCGAGCCCGCCCTCCCACCCCAGATCGTTCGTGAACGTCTCGATCATCCAGCTCGGGAACGACAGCCGAAGAGCCTCGCGCTCGATCCCGGTGCGCTTGCCCAACCCGGCGTCCTCGTCGACAAATCGCGAGACATCGATCTCTCGTCCCAGGGCTCGACGCACATCGGCCGCCGCCGCCTCGGGCGGCAGGCCCTCGCGCACCTCGTACGCCAGCAGCTTCAGCTCGTCGCGCGCCGCCGGCGAGAGCTCGCGCAGCTCCGGGCCCACGACCTCCTCAAGAATGGCGTCGAGCCGCCGATCCATCCGAATGAGACCGTAGACCGTCTCGGAGATTCGCCGCCTGTCGCCGCTCGCCAGCTCCCTATGCGCGCGAAAGCTGCGCGCGATGATTTCGCTGGCAAAGCCCCACTCGGCGCGGGCCTCCGCGGCGATCTCCAACGCGATCGCGCGCGCGTGCCCTTGCAAACGGCCCGTCTTGCTCGCCACCGCCATCACGAACCCGAACGGGATGATAAAATGACTGCGATGTCAGCCTCGCCAATCCCCGCAAACGACCCTCCTGACACCTCCACGGCCAAGCCGAACCCGTACCTCGTCGCGCAGGAGCAGCTCGACCGCGCCTCGAAGATCGCGGGCATCGCGCCCGAGGTGCGAGCGATCCTCTCGCAGCCCAAGAACGAGCTCATCATCAACTTTCCGGTCCGCATGGACAACGGAGAGTACAGGATGTTCAAGGGTTATCGAGTCCAGCACAGCAACATTCTGGGCCCGTACAAGGGCGGTATCCGGTACCACGAGCTGGTCTCCCTCGACGAGGTGAAGGCCCTCGCGTCCTGGATGACCTACAAGTGCGCGCTGCACGACATCCCGTTCGGCGGCGGCAAGGGCGGCATCAAGTTCATGCCCCGCAACCACTCGGCCGCGGAGCTCGAGCGCATCACGCGGCGTTTCACGCACGCGCTCGGTTCGAACATCGGCCCCGAGTACGACATCCCCGCGCCCGACGTGGGCACGAACGGCCAGATCATGGTCTGGATGATGGACACGTACATGAACCTCGCGGGCGCCACCGACAAGAACGCCAACCGGCGCGTCGTGACGGGCAAGACGATCACGGCCGGCGGCTCGTACGGCCGCGAGACGGCCACGGGCCAGGGCATCGTTCACTGCATCACCGAGTGGGCGCGCGACAAGCGCTTCGAGCTCAACGGGTCGACGTTCACCGTGCAGGGCTTCGGCAACGTCGGCTCGCACGCCGCCAAGATCCTCGCGCGCACGGGCGCGACGATGATCGCGACGGGCGACTACAAGGGCTACATCTTCAACGGCGACGGCATCAACCCGTTCAAGCTTTCCGAGTACGTCGCCAAGACCGGCTCGGTGTTCGGCTACCCGGGCGGCAAGTCGATCTCGCGCGCCGACTTCTTCGCGACGCCGACGGACATCTGCATCCCGGCGGCGCTCGAGCTCGAGATCGGCATCCCCGAGGCCAAGGCGCTCAGCTGCAAGCTGCTCGTCGAGGGCGCGAACGGCCCGACGGAGACGGCGGCCGAGCCCATCATCCGCGAGAAGGGCATCGATCTCGTCCCCGACATCCTCGCGAACTCGGGCGGCGTCGTCGTCAGCTACTACGAGTGGCTGCAGAACAAGCGCTCGGAGCGCTGGGATCTGGAAGAGGTCGAAGAGCGCCTCGCCAAGCGCATGAAGCGCACCTTCCTGGCCGTGACCGAGTACGCCGCGCAGAAGAAGTGCGACTGGCGCATGGCCGCCATGGGCATCGCCCTCGATCGCATCAACAAGGCCTACGCCGAGCGCGGAATCTTTCCGTAGGTCGTCAGCGCGAGCGTTCGCGGCTCTTCGCTTCGGGTCGTTCAGCGCCTGCCAGCATCGACGCTCGAGCCGGATGAGCTCTCGCGCGGTGTCCGCGTCCGCTGGGGGCCGCCGGGTCCTTGCCCGAACAGCGAAGGAACGGCTCGCGACGCGGGCAACCTGGCCGACGATTGAACGGACACATTTTCACTTGACTGGACAAGCAAGGCGCCGCTAGTCTAGCTATTACATCGGCTATGACGAGTTTGTCCCGCAAAGGACGGTACGCCCTCCGCGCCCTGTACGCCCTCGCGGCGCAGGCGGCCAGCGGCGGCGGCCCCATGCTGATCGCCGATCTCGCAGAGCGCGAGCGCATCCCGCGGAAGTTCCTCGAGGCGATCCTGCTCGAGCTGAAGAACTCCGGCGTTCTGCACAGCAAGAAGGGCAAGGGCGGCGGGTACGTGCTGGCCAAGGATCCGTCGCAGATCGTGCTCGGAGAGGTGATCCGCACGATTGACGGGCCGCTGGCCCCCATTCCCTGCGTCAGCGAGCGCGCCTACGCGCGCTGCGACGAGTGCGTCGACGAGGCGACGTGCGGCACGCGCCTCGTCATGAAACAGGTGCGCGACGCCATCGCGCAGATCCTCGACCACACCACCCTCGCGAGCGCCATGGAGCAATCGGCGCGCGCCCGCCGCAAGTCCCTGGACCAAGTCGCCTACGCGATCTGACCCGTAAACAAGGAGACCCTGCATGTCCCTGTTCGCACGCTCATCAGTCTATAAAATCGGTAGAGTAGCTAGCCTTATCATTGGACTGGTGTGCTGCGGCTCCGCCCTCGCCTTCGCCCAGGGATCGACGACGGCGCCCGCGCCCGAGGGGGCCCCGCCCGCGGACGCGCCCGGCTCGACCGCCGCGCCGACGGGGATCACCTCCGACATCGAGCGCCGCCTCGAGGAGATCGACCAGCGCACGCGCATCACGGAGCGCAAGCTCGAGCTCGCCCAGCAGGCCGCGGCCCAGAAGCCGCCCCAGCCGTCGCTCGCGGCGGCCGAGTCGGGCTTCGGCATCACCAGCCCGGACAAGTTCTTCGACGTGCGCCTGCACGCGCTGCTGCAAATCGACGCGCGCCGCACCTTCTTCAGCGACGACGCGCTCCTCCGCGACAAGGTCGACACGTTCCTGCTCCGGCGCGTGCGCCCCATCCTGGACGCGACCCTGATCGGGCTCGTCGACTTGCGCATCACGCCCGACTTCGGCGGCGGCACGACCGCCATCTACGACGCGTACGCCGACATTCACCCGACGCCTTGGTTGCGCTTCCGCGCCGGCAAGTTCAAGCCGCCGATCGGCCTCGAGCGGCTGCAGACCGACACGTGGGTGCCCTTCATCGAGCGCTCGATGGACTCGAACCTCTCCTCGCAGCGCGACATCGGCCTCGAGATCTGGGGCGACGTCGCGAACGCGGCCGTGCACTACGAGCTGGCCATCCTGAACGGCACCCCCGACGGCTCGATCGTCGACGTCGACAACGAGCACGCGAAGACCTACGCGGGGCGGCTGTTCCTGCGTCCGTTCCAGTTTGGCGAGTCGTCGCGTGAGTTCGGCGACCTGGGCTTCGGCGTGGCCGTCGAGACCGGCAACGAGAAGGGCTCGAACGCGGCGTCGAACACGTGGCTGCCGACGTTCAAGTCTCCCGGGCAGCAGACCATCTACACCTACGTCTCGAGCGCCACGGATCTGAACGTCACGGCCTTCGCCTCGCACCATCACACGCGCTGGAACCCGCAGCTCTACTACTACGTCGGCCCGTTCGGCTTGCTCGCCGAGTACGTCCACGAGTACCAGCAGCTGGGCAAGGGCTCGTCGTTCGACGCCGGCGCGGTCAACAACAAGGCTGGCCACGTCACGGCGTCATGGGTCCTCGGCGGCGTCGAGACGTACGACGGCCCGAAGCAGGTCAAGCCGGTCAACTGGGCCACGAAGGATCTCGGCGCGCTGGAGATCGCCGCGCGCTTCGGCTGGCTCGACCTGGACGACCTCGGCTTCGTGAGCTCGGCCTTCGCCGATCCCTCGAAGTCGATCTCGGGGGCGAAGAACTGGGGCCTCGCCGTCAACTGGTGGTTGCTCCGCGGGACCAAGATCGCCGCGACGTGGGAGCAGACGACCTTCACGGGCGGCGCGGGCACTACCAAGGCCGTCGCTGATCGCGCCACGGAAAAGGTCGGCTTCGCTCGGGTTCAGGTCGCTTTTTAGCGTCCAAGAGGAGAATCGATCATGCACATCGGAAGACTCGCTTCATTCATCGTCGTCGGATTGGCGGCGCTCGCCGGCACGGCCCGCGCCCAGACCAAGCTGCTCAACGTCTCGTACGACCCCACGCGCGAGCTCTACGCCGAGGTCAACAAGACGTTCGGCCAGCAATGGCAGCAGAAGAGCGGCCAGGCGCTCACCGTCAACCAGTCACACGGCGGGTCGGGCAAGCAGGCCCGCTCGGTCATCGACGGCCTCGAGGCGGACGTCGTCACTCTGGCGCTCGCCTACGACATCGACGCCATCGCCGAGAAGTCGGGGCGCATCGCCAAGGACTGGCAGAAGCGCCTGCCCGACAACGCGTCGCCGTACACGTCGACGATCGTGTTCGTCGTGCGCAAGGGGAACCCCAAGGGCATCAAGGACTGGGACGATCTGATCAAGCCGGGCGTCGGCGTGGTCGTGCCGAACCCGAAGACGTCGGGCGGCGCGCGCTGGGCCTACCTGGCTGCGTGGGGCTACGCGCTCCAGAAGAACAACGGCGATCAGGCGAAGGCGAAGGAGTACGTGACGAAGCTGTACAAGAACGTGCCCGTGCTGGACTCGGGCGCGCGCGGCGCGACGACGACGTTCGCCCAGCGCGGCGTGGGGCACGTGCTGGTGTCGTGGGAGAACGAGGCATACCTGCTCGTCGACGAGCTGGGCAGGGATAGGTTCGAGGTCGTGAACCCGAGCGCGAGCATCCTCGCCGAGCCGCCCGTCGCGGTCGTCGACAAGAACGTCGACAAGCACGGCACGCGCGCCGTCGCGGAGGCGTACCTCAAGTTCCTCTACACGCCCGAAGGCCAGGCCATCGCCGCCAAGCACCACTATCGGCCGCGCAACGCGTCCGTGCCGGGCGCCGGGGCGTTCCCGAAGATCAAGCTGTTCACCATCGACCAGGTCTTCGGCGGCTGGCAGAAGGCGCAGGCGACGCACTTCGCCGACGGCGCAATCTTCGACCAGATCTACCAGCCCGGAAATTAGCCTCGACGCATGACCCAGCCGGCCCCGTCCGTCGCCATTGCCAGCACCACGGGGCCGGCCGCGCCCAGCAAGCGCTCGCGCGGGCCGCTGCCCGGCTTCGGCCTCTCGCTGGGCGTCACGATCGCGTACCTATCGATCATCGTCCTCATCCCGCTGGCCGGCCTCGTCTGGAAGTCGGCGGCGCTGTCCGGCGCCGAGCTCGCCAAGGCGGTGCTGTCGCCGCGGGCGCTCGCCGCGTACCGCCTCAGCTTCGGCGCGGCCGCCGTCGCGGCGGCCGTCAACGTCGCGTTCGGGCTGGTGCTGGCCTGGGTGCTGGCGCGCTACGAGTTCCCGGGGCGTCAGATCGTCGACGCCATGGTCGACCTGCCCTTCGCGCTCCCGACCGCGGTCGCCGGCATCGCCCTCACGACGATCTACTCGGAGAACGGGTGGGTCGGAAAGTTCCTCGAGCCGCACGGCATCAAGATCGCCTTCGCGCCCGCGGGCGTCGTCGTCGCGATGGTCTTCGTCGGGCTGCCCTTCGTCGTCCGGACCGTGCAACCCGTGCTGTTGGATCTCGACCGGCACATGGAGGAGGCGGCCGCCACGCTGGGCGCCTCGCGGCTCTACACGCTGCGCACCGTCGTGCTGCCCGCCGTCACGCCGGCCGTGACGACGGGCTTCGCGCTCGCCTTCGCGCGCGCCGTCGGCGAGTACGGGTCCGTGGTGTTCATCTCGGGCAACATGCCGATGAAGACCGAGATCGTGCCGTTGCTCATCGTGACGAAGCTCGAGCAGTTCGACTACTCGGGCGCAACGGCCATCGCGCTCGTCATGCTGCTGGCCTCGTTCGCGATGCTGTTCGTCATCAACGCGCTCCAGAGCCGGATCACGCGGTGAAGGACCCCGCCCCGCTCCGCTGGCTGCTCATCGCGATCGCGCTCGTGTTCCTGGCGCTGTTCGTGGGGCTGCCCGTCGTCACGGTGTTCGTCGAGGCTTTCCGCAACGGCGCGCACGCCTACCTCGAGGCGGTCACGGCGCCCGATACGCTGTCGGCCATCAAGCTCACGCTGCTCACGGCCGGGATCTCCGTGCCGCTCAACGTCGCCTTCGGCATCACGGCGTCGTGGCTGATCTCCAAGTACCGCTTCCCCGGCAAGAGCGTCCTGCTGACGCTGATCGACCTGCCCTTCTCCGTGTCGCCGGTGATCTCCGGACTGATCTTCGTGCTGCTCCTGGGCGCGCGGGGCGTGTTCGGGCCGTGGCTGGACGCGCACGACTGGCACATCATCTTTGCGCCGCCTGGCATCATCCTCGCGACGACCTTCATCACCTTCCCCTTCGTCGCGCGCGAGGTGCTGCCCATCATGCAAGAGCTCGGCAGTGACGAGGAAGAGCAGGCGCTGACGCTGGGCGCGCGCGGCTGGCAGATCCTCCTCAAGGTCACCTTGCCGAAGGTCCGTTGGGGCATCCTCTATGGCGTGATCCTCTGCAACGCGCGGGCGATGGGCGAGTTCGGCGCCGTGTCGGTCGTCTCGGGCCACATCCGCGGCCAGACCAACACGGTGCCGCTCGAGGTGGAGATCCTCTACAACGAGTACAATTTCTCCGGGGCGTTCGCCGTCGCGTCGATCCTCACGATCCTCGCGCTCGTGACGCTCGTCGCGAAGAAACTCATCGAGCTCCGCATTCGCACCCAACACCGATGAAGACATCCAAGGCAGGCAAGTCCCGCGCGGCGGCGCAGCCCGCCCCCCGCGTGCACGCCGGCGTTCAAGGGACGATCGGCCGCACGCCCATGGTGGCGCTGGCGCGCATCGGCGCGGACCTGCCCGCGCGGCTCGTCGCCAAGCTGGAGTCGCGCAACCCGGGCGGCAGCATCAAGGACCGCATCGCCGTCGCGATGATCGAGGACGCGGAGCGCCGCGGCCGCCTCCGCCCCGGCGGTGCGATCGTCGAGGCGACGAGCGGCAACACAGGCATCGCGCTGGCGTTCGTCGCCGCCACGAAGGGCTATGCGCTCCACGTCACCATGCCCGAGCGCATGTCGCGCGAGCGTCTCGCGTTGCTGCGGTACCTCGGCGCGCACGTCACGCTCACCTCGGGCGCGCTCATGCGCGAAGCCGTCGAGGCGGCCGCGTCGCTGCGGCGCTCGATCCCGGGCGCGATCTCGCTCGACCAGTTCGAGAACCCGGCCAACCCCGAGGCGCACCGCCGGACGACCGGGCCGGAGATCTGGGAGGACTCCTCCGGAGAGGTGGACGTCTTCGTCGCCGGCGTGGGAACGGGCGGGACGATCACGGGCGCCGGCGAGGCGCTCAAGGTCAGGAAGCCCGCCGTGCGCGTCGTGGCCGTCGAGCCCGCGAGCGCAGCCGTGCTGTCGGGCCGCCGCCCGACGAATCACCTCATCCAGGGCATCGGGGCGGGCTTCGTGCCGCCGCTGCTGAACCGCGCGGTGATCGATGAAGTGGTCGCCGTCAGCGACGAGGAGGCGTTCGCCCACGCCCGCCGGCTGGCGCGAGAGGAGGGCATCCTGGCCGGCATGTCGTCGGGCGCCACGCTGGCCGCGGCCCTCCGCGTCGCCGCGCGGCCCGAGCTCGGCGGCAAGACGATCGTGTTCATGGTGTGCGACAGCGGCGAGCGCTACACGAACGGCCCGCTCGTCGGCGACCTCGTCGGCCCCCGTTGAGACGCCGCGACGAGCGGCGGCCGACCCTCGCGCCCGGCGCGCAGCGCGCGCGGCAGCACGGGAAGGAACGCGAGCACGGCCAGGGTCGAGAGGGCGTCTACCCAGACGAGCTGCTTGAACGAGAGGTGCACGTGGCCGTAGAGCCACGACCCCACGACGTCCGAGACGGCGTACGTCGCGAGCGTCTGCATGCCGAGGATCAGCGCGTAGGCGAAGCTCTCGCTGCCCTGCGGCGCCGCGCGCGCCGCGACGTCGTAGAGGGGCATCGTCGCGAACGTGCCGACCATCGCCGTCCCGAAGTGGATCGCGACGGCCGCCGGGCGCGAGTCGTAAAAGAGGTACGCGAGCGTGCTGGCCGCCGAGAGGACGAGGCCGGCGACCAGCGACGCGCCCAGGGGCACGAAGCGGCACGCGACGCCGTACGCGAGCGCGCCCAGGATGACGCCCGCGCCCGCCCAGGTCTGCAGCACACCCATGAAGAGCGGATCGAACCGCAGCACGTCCTGCTGGTAGTAGAGCAGCGGCGTCTGCAGGCCCGGCGAGACGTATACGAGGAACACGAGCGCAGCCGCCGCGAGCGTCGCGCGCGAGCGGAACGTCGCCGTGAGGTGCCGGCGCAGCGCCGCCCCGGCGGCCGGCGTGGCGCGCGGCGCCGGCGCCTCCCGCAAGAGCACCGCGGCGACAGGCACGAGCGAGCCGACGACGAGCGCGCCCGTCCCGATCGTCCAGCCGAAGGCGCGCCCGGCGAGCCATCCGCCGAGCGGCCCCGCGCCCAGGTTGATGACGCCCACGACGCCTTGGCGAAGCGCGCTCAGCCGCCCCGTCGTGCCGCGGCGCTGGCCAAGCTCGACCAGCAAGCCCCCCACGGTGGTGCTCACGACGGCGAGCGCCGCGTTGACGGCCAGCGCGACGGCCATGAGCGGCGCCGCGGCGAGCGGCACGACCGCGAACGCCGCCCACGCGAGGCAAGCCGCGGCGCTGGCCGCCAGCAGGTAGCCGCGCCGGCGCGTGCCCGCGAGCGGCCGCGCGTCGACCAGCAGGCCGAGGAGCGGCTTGGCGTACCAGGGCACGGTGGCCACCGCCCAGAACGCCGCGACCTCCTGCGGCGCGAGCCCGAGCTGGTTCTTGAGCGCCAGCCCCAGCGGCAGGCGCGCCAGAAGCTGCGGCCAGCCGAGATACGTCGCGAGGACGCCCCAGGCGACCACGGCGACGGGCCCTCGTTTCTGGGCGTCACGAGGTGGCGCGGAGGGCATGAGTGATGCTACATCGAACGGTCAGTGAAAATCGTCACCTGGAACGTGAACGGCGTGCGCGCGCGCGGCGCCGAGGTGGCCGCGCTGATCGAGCGGGAGCAGCCGGACGTCCTGTGTCTGCAAGAGATCAAGGTCGCGCCGGACCACCTGCCGAAGGAGATTGGCGTCGTGCCCGGGTACTTCTGCACGTGGCACGGCATGAAGGGCTACTCGGGCGTCGCGCTCCACGTTCGCGAGGGCTTCGCGAGGACGTGTCCCACGGTGACGCATCCTGCGTTCGACCACGAGACGCGCATCGCCGTCGCCGACATCGACTCGGTCGCGGGCGCGTTCTCCGTCGCTTCGATCTACGTGCCGAACGGCGGCAAGGACTTCCCCGCGAAGCTCCGCTTCCTCGAGGCGCTGACCGCCTGGGCGGCCGCGACGCGCACCGCCGGGCGCGAGCTGGTGCTGTGCGGTGACATGAACGTCGCGCGTGCCGAGATCGACGTGCACCCGCGCGAGCGCAACCCGCGCCTGACCGGCCAGCTGCCCGAAGAGCGCGCTCTCTTCGCCGGCCTGCTCGACGCGGCCGGCCTCCACGACCTCGGGCGCGAGCGCGATCCGGAGAACGAGGCCATGTACTCGTGGTGGGCGCCGTGGCGGAACATGCGCCAGCGGAACGTCGGCTGGCGCCTCGACTACGTGCTGGCCACCGACGCGCTCGCGGCGCGCAACGCGTCCTGCCCGGCGCTGCGCGAGGTCGGCTCGAGCGACCACGCGCCCGTCATCGCCACGTTCACGGACGCGGGGAGCGCAATCGCGTGAGCACTGGGGCGCCGTACCTCGTCGTGAGCGACTTCGACGGGACCATCACCGTCGACGATCTCACCAACCTGATCTGGGATCGCCACGTGCCGTACGACTGGCGCGCCGTGCTGACGCCGCTGTCGCGCGAAGGCGTCCTGACGCCGCTCGAGATGATAGCGCGCGGGTACGGCGATGTTCCCGCGGGCCCCGAGGCGCTGCTGGCCGAGGTGCTGCCGGCGGGCCGCCTGCGCACGGGGTTCGAGGCGTTCGTCGCGGCGTGCGACGCCGCCCGCTGGCCGTTCGAGGTGCTGAGCCACGGCCTGACCTTCTACATCCGCCCGCTGTTGCCCGCCGGGTGCTCGCTGACGGCGTTCGAGGGCCGCTACGAGGACGGGCGCTGGCGCGTGGACCTGCCCGCCGGCATGTCGCCGCCCGCCGGGCGCGACTTCAAGGCGCACGTCGTGGCCGAGTTGCGCGCGCGCCACCCCGGCCACACCACCGTGTACGTCGGAGACGGCCGTCTCGACTTTCCGGCGGCGCGAACGTGCGATCGGATCTTCGCCGTCGCGGACAGCACGCTCGCGAAGATGTGCGCCGAAGCCGGTATCGAGCACACGCCGTTCGAAGACTGGGCGGAGATCGCGCGCAGGCTCGCCGGCTAGGAGCCGCGACCGGCGGTCGCGAGGTGGGGTGCAGGCCGCGAAGGACCCGGCGTGCGAGCTCGCATTTGCGAGGCCGGCTCGCGAGTCATGGTCTAGACTCGGCCGCATGGCGAACCCCACCGCAGTGCTCAGCACGTCGCTCGGCGACATCACGATCGAGCTCTTCACCGACAAGATGCCCATCACGGCCGGCAACTTCATCAAGCTGGCGAAAGAGGGCTTCTACGACGGCCTCCACTTTCACCGCGTCATCGACAACTTCATGATCCAGTTCGGCTGCCCGCACAGCCGCGATCCGCAGAGCGCGCGCGCCGGCACGGGCGACAGCCCCTACGGCCGCCTCAAGGACGAGCACCCGGCCGACGCGAAGCTCTCGAACTCTCGCGGCACGCTGTCGATGGCCAACACGGGCCAGCCGAACAGCGGCAGCTGCCAGTTCTTCCTGAACGTCGTCGACAACCCGTACCTCGACTGGTTCTCGCCTGGCCCGTCGAAGCACCCGGTGTTTGCGAAGGTCATCTCCGGGATGGACGTCGCCGACAAGATCTCGAAGACGCCCCGCGATCAGCGCGACCGCCCGAAGACGCCCGTGCAGATGGTCAAGGTCACCGTCAACGAGGCGTAGGCCTCCTCGATGGCGCCGGCGCAGCTCCGCCTACGGCAGGGGCTCGCCGGCGTTGACGTAAATGGGAGGCGCCTCACCCAGCTCTTCGGAGGCTGGCGCCTGCGCGCCCTCGAAGCGCGGCCCGAGGCTCTTCCAGAAGCCCTTCGCCACGACCTTGGCGAGGTTCTTGGACGCCGCGCTCGCCGACCAGCGACCGAGCACGTTCCCGCTCGCGCCGTCCCAAACGAGGAACGTCACGCTCTGTCGCGTGCGGCCCTCCTGGAGATCGGCCGAGACGAAGGCCGCGAGCCGGTTGTCCTTCGCCAGCGTGACGTACTGGCTGGTGCCCGTCACACCCGACAGCGACGTGACGACGCGGCACCCGCGCGCGCGCAAGAGCCGCGCGATCTGACCGCGCAGAGCCGGCCCGTGCTCGCCCGCGATGGGCTGCACGGCGACGCGCAGCCCGGGCGCGACGTGCGCCTCGGCGGCGCGCACCGAGCGGCCGCGCGCCCGCGCCACGGCGGGAGCCGCGGCCGCGACGACGAGGACGACCACGACGAGGACACCGCGCGTGAGGGCCCGCACGGGGAGTATCATCACCGAACGCCAAGGGGGCTCAAGATCCTTTGCAAGCGATGCCGGCAGAACTAGACGTGAGTGTGCGATGCGCACGGTGATTGTCGGAGACGTTCACGGGTGCCTCGACGAGCTGCGCGCGATCGCGGCCCAGTGCGGCGCGCCCGGTGATGCGCGCTACGTGCTCGTCGGCGATCTCTGTGCGAAGGGTCCCGACTCGCGCGGCGTCGTCGCGTGGGCGCGCGAGCACGGAGTCGACGCCGTGCTCGGCAACCACGACGCCGCCGTGCTGCGCGCCCTCGCCCCCGAGGCCGACCCGGCGCCCAAGTCGGTGCACGCGCAGGTGGCGCGATCGCTGCGGCCCGAAGAGGCCCGCTGGTTGAAGGCGTTGCCGCTCTGGCTCGCGGTCGACGGGACCGGCCCGGCGTCCCACCTCGTCGTCCATGGCGGCGTCGTCCCCGGTGTCCCGCTCGAGGCGCAGGAGCGCAAGCACCTCCTCAACCTGCGCAGCATCACCGCGGACGGCGCGCCCACGAAGGCCCTCGAGGGCACACCGTGGGCCGCGCTGTGGAAGGGGCCGCCGCATGTCGTCTTCGGACACGACGCCGTGCGCGGGCTGCAGCGCTACGAGTGGGCGACGGGGCTCGACACGGGCTGCGTCTACGGGGGCGCCCTCACGGCGCTGGTCCTGCCCGAGGGACGGCTGGTATCGGTGCCGGCGCGACGCGCGTACGCGCCGATGAAGTAGGCGCGACGCCGTAGACACGAGCACGCCGAGACACGACGCCGTAAACTGGTCGACGAGATGAGCGTGGCGGCGAGCGACGATCCCTACGCCGCGCTCGGCGTCGAGCGCGGCGCGAGCACGGCCGAGATCAGGCGAGCTTTCCGCTGCCTCGCGCTGCGCCTCCACCCCGATCGCGCGGGCGAGGCGTCGACCGAGGCCTTTCAGCGCGTGGCCCGCGCGTACGCGCTGCTGGCGAACCCCACGGCGCGCGCCGCGCACGACGCCGCGACGCGGCCTCGGGGCCGCGCCTCTGCAGCCGTCGCACCGCCGGCCCCGCGGCCCGGCGTCGTCCTGCTCACGCGGTTCGCGGCGCCGCTGCGCACGTTGGTGGAGCGCGGGGTCGCCCGCGAGCGCGCCGACGGCGTGTTCGACCTCCTGCTCCTTCCCGAGGAGGCGCGGGCCGGTGGCCATGCCGCGCTCGGGGTGCCCCTGCGCGTGCCTTGCCCGACGTGCGGAGGCTGCGCGACGCGCGAGCGCTTATGGTGCGTTCGTTGCCAGTTCGACGGCCACATCGTGGACGAGATCACCGCGCTCATCGCCATTCCGGCGGGCGTCCGAGACGGCGTGACGTTCACCGTCCGCTTCGACGACGCGGGCGAAGGCGCCCCCTTGCGCGTCCGCGTGCGCCTCACCTGAACAATTGGTGACGACCGCGCGCCCGTGATAACCAAGGGACGTCAATGTCGCCTGGTCGAGAGCGCTCTCCGCGCTGCCTTCGCGCGATCCTCGCGGCCGCGCTCGCGTCGAGCGCCGGCTGCTCGTTCGCCAAGATGCAACCGGCGCCGCCGCCGGCGACCTGGCCCGACCCCGTGACGCCCAGCTCGTCGGAGACGCGCTGCACGGCCTCGTTCGGGCCCCCCATCGTCGACTCCGTCGCCGGAGTCACGTTGGGCACGATCGGCTACTTCGAGCGCAACTCGGGCTCGCCGCAGATCGCGCTCATCTTCGGCTTGGGCGCGATCCCCTATCTAGCGTCGGCGGTGTACGGGTACATCAACGCCGATCGCTGTCACCGCTACCAGTCGCTGTTCCACGAGTAGGGCCAGCGAGGCGGACCTACGCCGCCTGCTGCTCGGGAGCGTCCACGTCGTCGAGAACGTGCTGCGGCGGCTCATGCAAATCCCACACGAGCCCCACCCACGACAGGGCCTTGAGCAGCATGTGCGAGATGTCGATCTGCCACCACAGGAAGCCCTGGCGCTCCGAACGCTGGTAGTGGTGGTGGTTGTTGTGCCACCCCTCCCCGAGCGTGAAGATCGCGATGAGGAAGTTGTTCCGGCTGTCGTCGCTGGTCGCGTAAGGCCGCGTTCCCCAGACGTGCGACAGCGAGTTCACCAGGAACGTGCCGTGCCACAGCAGCGTCGTTGAAACCAGGAAGCCCCAGACGACGCCCCACGCCCCCAGCGTCAGTCCCAGGACCAAGGCGAGAACCGCGGGCGGCACGAGGTGCCAGGTGTTGAGCAGGCGCAGCTCGGGATAGCCCGCGAAGTCCTTGATGCGATCCCAATCGGTGGGCTCGAAGCGACCGACGAGGATCCACTTCACGTGCGCCCACCAGAACCCGTTCTGCCGCACGGAGTGGATGTCACGCGGCGTATCCGAGTACTTGTGGTGCGCGCGGTGATGCGCCGCCCACCACAGCGGGCCCTTCTGCGCCGCGGTCGCGGCGAGCAGCGCGAGCACGAACTGGAACGCGCGGCTCGTCTTGTACGAGCGGTGAGAGAAATACCGGTGGTACCCCGCGGTCACGACGAACATCCGCGCGGCGTACAACCCGAGGGCGAGCGCCAGACCGCGCCACGAGAACCCCAGCCATGCGACGCCGACAATGGCGGCGACCTGCACGGCCACGAAGGGGATAGACGTGAAGCGCGTGCGCTCAGTCGCGTAGTCGTTCTTTTCCAGCAAACACCTTCACCGCAATCTGAAAAAAGCGCGTGGCGCGCCTGTGCGGCCCGCCACGCGCTGAAATGACCTCGTGTTACCAGCGATCGCGGCGACCGCCGCCACCGCCGCCGTACCCACCACCGCCACCGCCGCCGCCGCCGTAGCCACCACCGCCGCCGCCGTAACCACCACCACCGCCGCCGCGGCCGCCGCCGCCGCCGAAGCCGCGACCACCGCCGCCGCCACCGCCGCCACGACGCTCCTCGGCCTCCTTCACGGCCACAGGGCGACCGCCCACGTCGCGACCGTCGATCTCGGCGATGGCCTTCTTGGCCTCCGCGTCGTTCGACATCTCGACGAAGCCGAAGCCGCGCGGGCGACCCGTCTCGCGGTCGGTGACGATCTTGGCCTCGGTCACCGTGCCCATCTGCGAAAACAACTCACGCAGGTCGAGCTCGGTCACGCTGTAGGGCAGATTGCCCACGTAAAGCCTGTTACCCATCTTCATTCCTCTTTCGTGCAGTGTCAGTGATCGACGGAGCTGCCGTCTGCAGTACCCTCAAGCATTCCGGTCACCGATGCGTGCCGGGCGCCGACGTCACCCCCTAACGCTTAGGTGGGTGCATCTGAGAAGCGCCGCCGCGACGAACGAGGACGAGACGGAGAAGGATCAGCTTCAAGATTAGCGGCGGTCGGCGAGGCACGCCAGCCAAAAGCAGCCTCACACCTGGACCGACTTCCACCTACCTCGACGAAACAGCGCCACTCCCAGAACCGCGCTCAACGAAAACGCCGTCGCGATCGAGACGAACACGCCCGTCGGGCCCAGCCCAACCGGACCGGACAGCAGGTACGCCGCTGGAATCTCCCAAGCCCAGAAGGAGATCACGTTGATCACCATCGGCGTGCGCGTGTCACCCGCACCGTTGAAGGCCTGGGTCACGACCATTCCGTAGGCATAAAAGAGAAAGCCTGCCGCCACGATTCGCAGGCAGCTCCCACCCGAGGCGACGATCTCGGCATCGCGAGAGAACAGCCGCACGATCTCGCTCGCGAACACGACGAGCACCACGCCGATGCTGCCGAGAAACACGAAGTTGTAGAGAGCTGCGCGCCACACGGCGCGTTCCGCGCGCTCGGGGTGGCGCGCACCCAGGTTCTGGCCGACCAGCGTCGCGGCGGCGTTGCCCAGGCCCCACGCCGGCAGGAGCGCGAACATGACGACGCGGAACGCGATGCCGTACCCGGCGAGCACGTTCGCGCCGAAGCGGGCGACGACCCAGTTGAGGGGAACCCAGCTGGCCATGCCGATGAAGGTTTGAAAGGTGCCGCTCGCCGAGAGGCGCACGATCGTTCGTTGCGTTGCAGCGTCGCTCACGAGATGCGCGCGACGAACGAGCAACCGTCCGCGCCCACGCGCGAGCACCCGCAGCTGGTACAGGACGCCCACGCCACGCCCGATCGTGGTCGCGACGGCGGCGCCCGTGACGCCGAGACGCGGGAACGGCCCCCACCCGAAGATCAGGCAGGGTCCGAGCACGATGTTGATTCCGTTCGCGAGCCAGAGCGTGCGCATCGCGAGCGAGGCGTCGCCGACGCCGCGCAAGGCCGAGTTGATCACGAACAGCAGCAGCACCGTGACGCTGCCCCCGAGCATGACGCGCGCGTAAGGGCCGCCGATGGCGACCGAGGTGGGCGGCGCGCCCGCGAGCGCCAGGAGGCGGGTCCCCGCGACGACGCCGAGGACGCCAATCACAGCGGAGACGACGACGCCGAGGATGATCCCTTGCACGGCGGCGCGCGCGGCGCCGTCGGCGTCCTTCGCACCCGATCGACGCGCGACCATCGCCACGGTCCCCGTGGCCAGACCCATCGCGAGCGTATAGACGATCGTCATCAGCGACTCGGTGGAGACGCCCACGGCGACGGCGTCGGCGCCGAGCTTCGAGACCCAGAAGATGTCGGAGATCGCGAAGATCGACTCCATGACCATCTCGAGGACCATCGGGACGGCGAGGAGGAGGATCGCGCGGCCCAGCGTCTCGGACGTCAGATCGCGCCGCGAGCCGGCGAGCGCCTCGCGGACGAGCGGCCAGAAGCCGGCGCGCTCCGCGCTGGGCGCCGCGGATTCCTCGACGGTGGACAGGGCTGCGCCTTCGGGGCCGGACATGGGCCGCAGTTTGTGACCGATCGTTCGCCCCCGCGCAAGCTGGGCGCGCGCTTTTATGCGATGCTCCGCCGCATGCCAACGCCCTTCCTCGCGACCTCCCGACTGCGCCTCGCAACCTTCGCCATCGCCGTGGCCGTTCCCACGTTCGCCGCCGCGCGCGCCGAGGCCGGCGTCACGTTGACCATGCAGCGTGGCGCCGACGCGGCGTCTACGCTCTACATCGACGGGGACAAGCTGCGCATGGAGACGCCGAACGGCCCCCAGCGCACCGTGGTGATCGACGCCGCGAGCAAGCGCATCACGATGATCAACGACGAGGCCAAGACGTACATGGAGTTCACCGAGGCGGACATGAAGCGCTTCGGGGCCATGGCGACCGCGCGCTGCGCGGAGATGCGCGAAAAGACGAAGTCGATGCCCGAGGAGCAGCGCAAGCGCGTCGAGGGCATGATGGGTGCCCTGTGCGCGGCGAAGGACGCGAAGGCGCCCGAGCTCAAGTTCGAGAAGATGGGCCAGAAGAAGTCGGTGAACGGCTTCTCGTGCGAGATGTACCGCGTGCTCGAGAACGGCAAGGCCAAGGAGGAGGACTGCCTCGCGGCGTGGAGCGCGAGCGTGCTCCAACGCAGCGACTTCGCGGGGCTGCGCAAGTTCGCCGAAGAGATGGCGAAGGACAGCGGCGCGATGTCAGCCGGCGGCGCCAGTCAGACGTTCGCGCAGTTCGACAAGTACCCGGGGTTCCCGGTGTCGCGCCACCCGCTCGAGGCGGGGCAGCTGGGCCTGGGCGAGGACGAGCAGCTCAAGAGCATCAAGCGCGGGTCGATCCCCGCGGACAAGTTCGTCGTGCCGGCCGGCTACAAGAAGACCGAGATGCCGATGGGCGGTATGGGCGGCCCCGGTGGCGGGATGGGCCACCACGGCGGCGGCCCGAAGTAAGGAACCCCTCGCTCGGATCGTCGAGAGGGGAGACGGCTTCTTCGATCCTCTCCCCTCTCCGATCGCTCTCCCGCTTGCGGCAGAAGATTGGGTGAAAGCGTGCCCCGTCGCTAGACCAGATCGAGCTTGCGCACGCCCGGCCCCGGGGCCTTCGGCTCCGTGCCGGTGAGATCGGCGAAGAAGTCGTTGCCCTTGTCGTCGACGACGATGAACGCCGGGAAGTCGACGACGTCGATCTTCCACACGGCCTCCATGCCGAGCTCGGCGAAGGTCAGCACCTCGACTTTCTTGATGCAGTCCTTCGCGAGGCGGGCCGCGGGGCCGCCGATCGAGCCGAGATAGAAGCCGCCGTGCTTCTTGCACGCCGCCGTGACCGCCGGTGAACGGTTGCCCTTCGCCAGCATGACCATGCTGCCGCCCGCCGCCTGGAACTGATCGACGTAGGCGTCCATGCGGCCCGCCGTCGTGGGCCCGAACGAGCCCGAGGCGTACCCGGCCGGCGTCTTCGCGGGGCCGGCGTAATAAACCATGAAGTCCTTCAGGTACTGGGGCATGGGCTCGCCCTTGTCGAGCGCCTCTTTGATCCTCGCATGCGCGATGTCGCGCGCCACGACCATCGGCCCCGAGAGCGACAGGCGCGTCCGGATCGGATGGCGCGACAGCGTCTGGCGGATCTCGCTCATGGGCCGGTTGAGATCGATCTTCACGACCTCGCCGGCGAGGTGGTCGTCGACGATCTCCGGAAGGTAGTGCGCCGGATCCGTCTCGAGCTGCTCGAGGTAGACGCCGTCCTTCGTGATCTTCCCGAGCGCCTGGCGGTCGGCCGAGCACGATACCGCGATCGCCACGGGGCACGAGGCGCCGTGCCTGGGCAGGCGGATGACGCGCACGTCGTGGCAGAAGTACTTGCCTCCGAACTGCGCGCCCACGCCCGAACGCTGCGCGAGCGCCAGCACCTCGGCCTCGAGCGCGCGATCGCGGAAGCCGCGCCCGAGCGCGTTGCCCTCGGGCGGCAGCGTGTCGAGGTAGCGCGCCGACGCGTACTTCGCGACCTTGAGCGTGTACTCCGCCGACGGGCCGCCGATCACGATCGCGAGGTGATAGGGCGGGCACGCCGCCGTTCCGAGGCCGCGCAGCTTCGCCTCGAGGAACTTCATGAGGCTCGCCGGGTTGAGCAGCGCCTTCGTCTCTTGAAACAGCAGGCTCTTGTTGGCGCTGCCGCCGCCCTTCGCGAAGAAGAGGAACTTGTAGGCGTCGCCGTCAGTCGCGTAGAGCTCGATCTGCGCCGGCAGGTTGCTGCCCGTGTTCTTCTCCGTGTACATGTCGATCGGGGCCAGCTGCGAGTAGCGCAGGTTCGCCTCGTTGTACGTCTGGTAGATGCCGCGCGCGATCGCCTCTTCGTCGCCGCCGCCCGTGAACACCAGCTGGCCCTTCTTGCCCATGACGATCGCCGTGCCCGTGTCCTGGCACGAAGGCAGGATTCCGCCCGCGGCGATGTTGGCGTTCTTGAGGAGCTCGAGCGCGACGAACTTGTCGTTGGGCGACGCCTCGCCGTCGTCGAGGATCGCGCGCAGCTGCGCGAGGTGCCCGGGCCGCAGCAGGTGCGAGATGTCGCGCATGGCCTGCTTCGCCAGCAGCGTCAGCGCCTCGGGCTCAATCTTCAGGAAGGTCTTGCCGGCCGCCTCGAACGTCGAGACGTGGTCCGACGTGAGCTTGCGGTACGGGGTTTCGTCGGGGCCTAGAGGAAGGAGCTCTTGGAACTGAAAGTCGCCCATGATTTGTGGCCCGCCAGCATAGCGCAGCCACGGGGCCGCCGGGTCGGGTAACATGAGGCCGGAATGAGCACGCGGAACCTGCGCGTCGCGATCTTGGCGCTGGCGATCACGTGCGTCGTGCTCGGCGCCCCGCTCAAGACCAGCAGCGACCCGTTCGTGCGCGTCACGGGCCACGAGCTCACCCTGGAGCGGCAGCCCTTTCACTTCGTGGGCGCGAACATGGCGATCATGCACGGCCCGAAGAACCGCGAGGCTGCCGAGGCCGTGCTGCAGGGCGCGGCGAAGGACGGCGTGCACGTGGGGCGCGTCTGGGCCTTCGGCGAGAGCGACGCCGACGCGCCCGCCTGGCTGCGCGACAGCTTTCTGTTCCGCGCGGGCCCCGACGGTTGGGTCGACGCCGGCCCGAAGCACCTCGACCGCGTCATCGCCGCGGCGGGGCGTGCCGGCGTGAAGCTGATCGTGACGCTGGCCAACAACTGGAGCGACTACGGCGGCGTGCCGCGCTATTTGCGCTGGGCGGGCGTGCGCACCGACGGGGTCTACGGCGCCGAGGATCGCTTCTACAGCGACCCCAAGATGAAGGCGTGGTACCGCGCGCACCTCGAGCGGCTGCTCAAGCGGCGCAACGCCGTGACGGGCGTGCCCTACCGCGACGATCCCACGATTCTCGCGTGGGAGCTGATGAACGAGTCCACCGTGTCGTCGAGCGCGGGCGCCGACGCGCGACGCGCGTGGATCGCCGAGATGGCGGGCGCCATTCACGAGCTGGATCACCACCACCTGGTGACGCCCGGCGTGAGCGTCTATCGGACGGAGAGCGAGCGGCGCGACTGGCTGGCCGTCTGCAAGCTGCCCGAGGTGGACTTCTGCGACGCGCACATCTACCCCGAGGATCTGCTGAAGAACCGCGACACGGCGCTGCTCGAGGCGGCGCTGGACGACGTGGTCCAGCTGGCGCACCACGTGGCGGGCAAGCCGCTCGTCGTGGGCGAGTTCGGCATTCACGGCGACGGCGACGGCAACTGGGATCACCAGACGCGCGGCTACTGGATGGGGCGCATCCTCGAGCGGCTGCGCTTCGACGGCGCGGCGGGGGGCATCGTGTGGCTCTACCAACCGGCGGGCGGCGCCGACCGGCGGCACGGCATCAGCGTGGGCGAGACCGGCGCCGAGGGACCGCGCTCGGCGATCCGAGAGGCGGCCGCGAAGCGCGCGATGCCCACCGACGCCGTGAACCCGGATCTCGGCCCGCAGGTGGGCGAGGTGCCGCTGATGGCGCTGCACGGCGAGTTCATCGGGCAGGCGGCCGTGGTCCCCAAGATCAAGACGGGCCCGGGCGGCACGGCCACGCCGCTGCGCGTGACCTGGGAGCCCGAGACGTACGAGCGCGCCGCGTGGGAGTCGACGGGGCTCTACGACGGCGGCGCGATCGCGCACGCCTGGGGCACGGAGACCGGGTGGTTCGAGTACACGTACGAGGTGGTCGCGCCGGCGGCGCCGCCGCGCGTGCGGCGCGGGCGGGATCCGTACTCGCTCACGCTGCGCGCGCGCGTCTCGTCCGAGTTCCCGGGCTCGAGCTCTCCGCCCGACGGCACGTCGCCGTTCGAGGTGACGCTGGACGGCTACCCCGTGGGCGCCGCCACGGCGCCGCGCGACGACGGCCGCGGCGCGTGGCTCGAGCTGCGCACGGGCAACCCCGACGCGCTCCACGCCGCCGTCGCCGTGGGGAAGCACAAGCTGCGCTTCACCGTGCCCGCGAGCCCCAAATCCCACGGCCTGTGCATCTATGGCAAGCCCGGCCAAAAGGGCGGCGCAACGGGACGCACCGGGCCCATCGAGCTGCGGGTCGATTGATTGGATCGACTTCGCCGCGCCCTCGAGCGCCTCGTTCCCGCCACTCGTCAGCGAGCGGCCGTGCGAGACGGTGACGACGGCGACGCGGGCGATGTCGGCCGGCTTCGAGAACGAGGCGCGCGCGGCGGCCTCGTTATTGAACAACATCTTCGGGCACGCGGCCGCGGGCGCCGCGACGCACAGTCTCCTTGTGAGCCGAACTGGGCAACAGTAGCGTCAACGCATCCCGTGACCAGTCATACAAACCGTCTTCGACTAGTTGGAATTTTGACCTTGGCCGTGTGCGCGGCCTGTTCGAGCACGCCTGCGGGCGGCGGGACGGGTGCCGCGGGCACCGCTGGCGCCGCCGGAACGGGCGCCGCGGGCGCGACCGGGACCGGGGGCGCCGCGGGAACGGGCGCCGCGGGCACCGGGGGCGCC
>DASZUD010000024.1:0-10996 GCA_035548155.1 Polyangia bacterium | reverse complement strand
GGTGCCGGCGACCGGCGGGGGCGCGGGGGGACGCAGAGGCGGACGGTGACGTCCGCGAAGGAAGGTCGCGGTGGACCGCCGGGCGGTCCCCCCGATTCAAGGCAGGGCGACGGGGCTCGGTGCCGGCGACCGGCGGGGGCGCGGGGGGACGCAGAGGCGGACGGTGACGTCCGCGAAGGAAGGTCGCGGTGGACCGCCGGGCGGTCCCCCCGATTCAAAGATCGCCGCCGTAGCCCTTGAGCGTCCCGTAGCGGGTCGCGTGGTGGATCGTCAGCGGGCGTGAGAGGCACCGGCGGGCCGCCGCGTCGAGCTCCGCGAAGGCAGGCGGGTTCGGCAGCACCTCTTCGAAGCCCAGGCCCGAGGCGATCGCGCGATCTCGCTCGAGCTGCGCGAGCGCGAGGACGGGCGCGGCGCGCGCGCGCTGTCGCACGCGCTGACCGAGCTCGAAGCCGCGCGGCCCCGAGGAGTCGAGATCGATGACGGCGAGATCGATCGTGCCGAGGTCGAGCGATCGGTCGGTCTCGCCGTCGACGTCGAGCACGGTGCACGCCAGGATCGAGCGCAGGTAACGCCCGAGGATCGCGCGCGGCGCGGCCTCTCCGGTGCTGAGCAGGATGCGGAAGCCGGCGAAGGCCGCCGCGAGCCGGTCGACGGTGGCGCCGAACGCCTCGGAGGGGGGACCGATCGCGACGGCCATGCCGGCCGGTTGACCGGGCCGCGCCTCGCGCGTGCCCACGACCATCCCCTCCAGCGTCATCGAGGCCGGCGGCGCGGAGATCCGGAGCGCGAGCGGCGTGCCGCGCGGCGGAAGGGTGGGGCTCTCGATGAAGAGCTCGCCGCGCGAGATCTGCGACACGTACGCGACGAGGAAGGCCCCGGCCGAGCGGTAGCCGATCTCGACGACGGGGACGGCGCGCGTGCTCTCACTCATCGCGCGCCCCGACAGTCCTGCTCATGGCATGAGCCGCGCGAGCACGGCGTCGAGCTGATCGAGCGAGTGATAGGAGATCTCGAGCTGGCCCTTGCCGGGGCCCGACTCGACGACGCGCACGCGCGTGCCGAGGGCGCGCGAGAGGCGCTCGCCGAGATCGCGGGCGCTGGCCGACGGCCGGTTCGGCGCCGGCGCGGTCTTGTCGCCGCGCTGCCCCTCGCGCTCGCGCTTGACCAGCAGCTCGACTTGGCGCACCGAGAGCTCGCGCGCGACGACCCGTCGCGCGAGCCGTTCGATCTCGTCCGCGGACTCGAGGCCGAGGAGCGCGCGTGCGTGCCCCATCGACAGCCGGCCCTCGACCACCATGCCGCGCACGCCCGCGGGCAGCCGCAAAAGGCGGAGGGAGTTCGCAACTGTGCTGCGATCCTTTCCCACGCGCGTGGCCAGCGCCTCCTGCGTGTAGCCGAACTCATCGATGAGGCGCTCGAACCCTTGCGCCTCCTCGATAGGGTTCAGGTCCTCGCGCTGGAGGTTCTCGACGAGCGCCATCTCGAACGCGCTCTTCTCGGCGACGTCGCGCACGACGGCGGGCACCTCGTGCAGGCCGGCCCGCTGCGCCGCGCGCCAGCGCCGTTCGCCCGCGATGAGCTCGTAGCCGCCTCCGTCGCGCAGGCGCACGACGAGCGGCTGGATGATGCCCTGCGCTTTGATCGACTCGGCGAGCTCGTCGAGCCGCGCGTCGTCGAATTGCTTGCGCGGCTGACCGGGCGCGGGGTGCACGTCCTCGATCGCCAGCGTGCGCAGCCCTTCACCGCCGCGGCCGGGCGGCGCCGCGGGAGCTGGCTGCGCCTCGGGCGGCTTCGCGCCCGGAATCAGCGCCGCCAGCCCGCGGCCCAACGCCTGTCGCTTGGGCGCGCTCATCGCGCCGCCACCGCGCGCGGCGGGGCCGCCTCGCCGACGCCGGCCCGCGCGAGGAACTCGCGGGCCAGCTCGAGGTAGCTCTTCGCGCCCTTCGACGCGATGTCGTAAAGGAGGATCGGCTTGCCGAACGACGGCGCCTCGGACAGCCGCACGTTGCGCGGGACCGCCGTCGCGTAGACCTTGTCGCCGAAGTGCGTGCGCACCTCGTTCGCGACCTGCTCGGTCAGGTTCTGCCGCGGATCCACCATCGTCAGCACGATGCCCTCGATGTCGAGGCCCTGGTTGAGCGACTGACCCACGAGCTGAATCGTGTTCTGCAGATCAGACAGACCCTCGAGGGCGTAGTACTCGCACTGCAGCGGCACGAGCACGGAATGGGCGGCCGCGAGCGCGTTCAGCGTGAGGAGGCCCAGCGACGGTGGCGTGTCGATGAGCACGTGGTCGTAGGTGTCCGCGGCTGCGCGCAGCGGGCCGCGCAGGCGCAGCTCACGGTTCGCGAGCCCCACGAGCTCGATCTCGGCGCCCGCGAGATCCGCGTTCGCCGGCACGAGATCCAGGTGCGGCATCTCGGTCTTGAGCGTGACCTCGGACAGCGGCCGCTCGCCGATCAAGAGATCGTAGACGCTGGGCGCGCCGTGTTGCCCGCGAGCGTGGCCTAGGCCCGAGCTGGCGTTGCCCTGAGGGTCGACGTCGACCAGCAGGACGCGGCGCTCCGCGGCGGCGAGGGAGGCGGCAAGATTGACGGCCGTCGTGGTCTTGCCCACGCCGCCTTTCTGGTTCGCGACTGCGATGACCCTTCCCATGGCAGCGTCGAACGTAGCTAACACGCCTGGGGTCCGGCGTTCAACCCGCGGACGCGAATCGCGAATTTCGGAGAAGTCAGCGGCGAGAAATCGGGAGAAAAATTTGACGACGTGTGGTGGTGAGTATTCTCTATACCTACATGTCGGTTGTTTCCCCTCGAGACACCTTCAAAGGAGAAAGACCATGAGCCGCTTCGTCGACGAGAAGACCTACCAGAGCTTCGAAGAGTTCGAGCGCGAGGAGCTGCGGCGCGACGCCTATTTCGACTCGGGCTACGAGATCATCGACGAGATGTTCGCCGGCGAGCTCGACTTCGACGCCCCGAGCGGCCGCCGCACCCGCGACGACGACGCCGACGACGAAGAATGAGCGTGCGCGGGTTCGCCCGCGCCCTTCACCGCTGAATCTGCGGCCCGTGGTGAGCGGCGCGTCGGATCCAGCGTGGTATAAGGCGCGCCATGGCGAACTCTTCGCAACCATCGCGCTCGAGCTGGGGCGCAACGCTTTGGCCCCTCATCACGGGGCTCGCGATTGGATACATCGTCGGGCAGAAGACCGCGGGGCCGGGGGGCTCCGCGGATTCGGGCGGTGACAAGACCGCCGAGAAGGCTGGTAACGTCCCCGCCGGCACGAAGCTGCCGGAGAAGATCTACAAGAGCCAGTCGGAGTTCCCAGCGGGCTGGACGAAGGAGTCCGACCTCGCTTCGGTGACGAGCGTGAGCTTCGCCGGCCTCTCGGAGTCGCAGAAGGTCACGGCGCTGCAGGCGCTGAACGAGCGCGACTGCGAGTGCGGCTGCGGCATGGGCAAGCTGGCCGGGTGCCTGAAGAAGGACCCGAACTGCCCGCGCAGCCCCAACATGGCGAAGCTGGCCATCGACATGGCGAAGCAGGGCAAGGGGCTCGGCGAGATCCTCGCGGCCATCGACGAGAAGCAGAAGCCGGCGGAGGGCGCGAAGGCGCCGTCGCCTCCGCCTGCCGAAGGGCCGAAGAAGGTGACGCCCTTCGCGCACGACCTTCGTCGAGGCGCGAAGGCGACGAAGGTCACGATCGTTGAGTTCAGCGACTTCCAGTGCCCGTTCTGCAAGCGCGCAGAGCCCACGGTGAAGGGCCTGCTGGACAAGTACGGCAAGGACGTCGCGCTCGTGTGGATGAACCAGCCGTTGCCGTTCCACGACCACGCGATGGACGCGGCCACGGCGTTTCAGGCCGCCGCGCGCCAGAGCCCCGACAAGGCGTGGGCCCTGCACGACAAGATGTACGAGAACAACACCGCGCTCGCGCGCGCCGACATCGAGAAGTACGCCGCGGGTGTGGGCCTCAACCTCGCGCGCTTCAAGAAGGACTGGGACGATCCCAAGATCAAGGCCGAGGTCGAAGAGGACTCGAAGACCGGCACGGCCCTGGGCGCGAACGGCACGCCGACGTTCTTCATCAACGGCAATCAGATCGTCGGCGCGCAGGAGGCCTCGGCGTTCGAGGCGGTGATCGACGCGCAGATCAAGAAGGCGGACGAGCTCATCAAGAAGGGCACGCCGCTCAAGGACGTCTACGACAAGCTCATGGCGGACAACGTCGCGAACGCGCCTGCGGCCGCTGCGCCCGCGCCGGACGTGAAGCAGGACGTGAAGGTCGGTGACGCTCCCGTCATGGGCCCGGCGTCGGCGAAGGTGACGGTCGTCGCGTTCAGCGACTTCCAGTGTCCGTTCTGCTCGCGCGCCGTTCCGACGCTTCATCAGATCGAGAACGACTACAAGGGCAAGATCCGGGTGGCGTTCAAGAACATGCCGCTGCCGTTCCACGACAAGGCGCACCTCGCGGCCGAGGCGGCGCTCGCGGCGAACGAGCAGGGCAAGTTCTGGGAGATGCACGACAAGCTCTTCGCCAACCAGCAGGCGCTCGACCGCCCGAACCTCGAGAAGTACGCCGAGGACCTGGGCCTCAACATGGCGAAGTTCAAGGCGGCGCTCGACAGCGGCAAGTTCAAGGACCGCGTCGATCGAGAGGCGAAGGAAGGCAACGGCTACGGCGCGACTGGCACGCCGACCTTCTTCATCAACGGCAAGAAGCTCGTGGGTGCCCAGCCCGTCGACGCCTTCAAGACCGCGATCGATGCCGAGTTGAAGTAAAGACCTTCGTCATCGTCCACCGGGCCCGCGCAGAGGGCCCGCGGCGTTCCGCGCTGCGGGCCAGCGCTGCACCACCCACGCTAGAACCGCTGCGTCGGAACGTCTGGCCTCGCGCGGTGCAGGACCTGACCGCCGACGCCCCACACGAGCCGCAGCTCGTCGCCCGCGGCCTGACCTTCGTACGCGTCGAGGCGGCGCTTGCCGTTGTCGCACGACGAAGGGTCCAGGACCTCGAACGAGTTCTCGTAGATGACGATCTGGTTCCCGCGCACCTCGCCCGAGATCTGGTAGCGAGTCGAGATCTGGAAGTCGAGCGACATGCTGCACCGGTAGGCGTGTCCGTCCGACGACACCTGGCGCACCACGCGGTCGTAGTAGCCGGACAGCCGCGCGCCGTCCTGCGTGAAGTGCCACTCCTCGCGCTCCTGCTTGTCGTCGCCGCCGGGCGCGGTCCCGCGGTGCTCCCACACCCAGAGGCCGTTGACGTCGGCCGGCTGCACCGACTGCAGCTGCGTCGCGCCTTCGCCGAGCGACGGGAACGCCGACTGGGGCGGCGCATTCGCGAGCGTCGCCTCGACGGGCGTTCCGCCCGGTTCGCCGGGCGACTTGTTGCGGTACAGGGTCTGGCGCAGCCCCTCGCTCGCGAGCGTCAGCACGTCACCCTTGACGTGGCCGCTCCAGCGGAAAAGCGGGCGCGCGCCGGGATCACACTTGCCCTGCGCCGACCGCTGCGTGACCTCCTCGATCTCGACGGCGTCCGCGTGCACGCGGCCCGAGACGTCGAAGCGCTGGATCGTCGAGAACTGCGGCTGACGGCTGCACACGTACGGCCGACCGTCGCCCGACACGAAGGTGAGCGCCGCGATGTAGTAGCCGCCGACGGAGTCGCCCTTCTGCGTGAGGTGCCACTCCTGCTTCTCGATGCGGATGTCACCGGCGCCCATGCCCGCTTCGATCGTCGAGCGGTTGACCCCGTCCCACACGCCCGAGACCTGCATCGGCGGCGCGCCTGCCGTCGCGGGGTTCGGGTGACGGCCCGCGCAGCCGGTCGCCGAAGCGGCGAACATCAGCGCGCATGTTGCTAGACCGGCGAAACGCATCCGAAAACCCTCCCGACCAGAAAACGGAAGCTATGTTCCCAAGTATGAACTCGATTCCTGAGAGGCAAAGCCTCCTCAGGATCAAATCGGAGGCGCCCGGACCCGCTTGATGTGTGTATTGGGCCGACGGAACGACGCGGTGATGCGCGCGCCTCCACGGGCGGCGTCAAACGGCGTCGCGCGCCTTTGCGAGCGCTGTACCTGCGGCTTCCCACTCGCCCATCCGCTTTGCGAGCAACGCGTCGAGCTCGCGCTCGCGGTCGGCCAGCTCGTGCAGCTTCTGCCAGTTGCCGGCGTGGTCGGCGGTCAGCTCGGCGCGCACGGCGGCCAGGTCCGCCTCCAACTTCCCTACATCGCCCTCCAGCGTCTCCACGCGCTTCTCGAGGCGACGCAGCTCGCGCTCGCGGTCCTTGCTGACGGCCCTATCCTTGGCCGCGTCGGAGGGCGGCGGCGCCTTGGGCTTCTCTTCTTTTTTGGGGGGAGGCGGCGGGGCGGCCGCAGGAGCCCCGGCTGCGCGTTCGCGCCGGCGCCAGTCGCTGTAGTTGCCGGAGTGGGCCTCGACGTGGTCGCCCTCGATGACGAGGAGGCGGGTGCACACGCGATCCAGGAAGTAACGATCGTGGCTGATGACCAGCAGCGTGCCCTCGTAGCCGTCGAGCGCGTCCTCGAGCGTCTCGCGCGCCGGTATGTCGAGGTGGTTCGTCGGCTCGTCGAGCACCAGGACGTTGCGCGGGAAGAGCATGATCTTCGCCATGGCCAGCCGGCTGCGCTCGCCGCCCGAGAGGCCCTTCACGACCCGGAACGGGTCGTCACCGAAGAAGCGGAACTTCGCGAGGTAGTTGCGCACCGCCTCGGGCGAAAGATCCGCGCGGACCGATCTGATCTCGCCTTCGAGCGTGATGGATTCGTCGAGCGAGCCGAGCTTCTGATCGAAGTACCCGATGCGCACGCCCGTGCCGATCTCGACCTTGCCCTTGAGCGGCGGGAGCTCCCCGATCAGCGTCTTCAGCAGCGTCGATTTTCCGCCGCCGTTCGGGCCGACGATGCCCACCTTGTCGCCGCGATAGACGTTCGCGGTGACGTCGCGCAGGATCGTCGTGACGGTGCCGTCGGGCGCCGTGTAGCCGACGTCGAGCTTGGGCGCGCGGATCGTCTCCTTCGCGCCGAGGTCGCCGCCCGTCTGGAAGGAGAGGGCGATCTTGCCGGCGTGCTCCCAGTGGTCGTCGGGCTTCTCGAGGCGATCCAGCTTCTCGAGCATCTTGCGGCGCGACTGCGCCTGCTTCGTCTTCTGCCCGGCGAGGTTCCGGCGGATGAAGTCTTCCGTCTTCTCGACGTGCTCCTTCTGGCGCTCGAACGCCGCGCGCTGAAGCTCGAGGCGCGCGTCGCGCTCGACGACGTACTTGTCCCAGCCCATCGGGTAGCGGACGAACTTGCCGTTCTCGAGCTCGACGATCTCGCGGCACACCGCGCGGATGAACGCGCGGTCGTGCGAGACCATGACGAACGCGCCGGGGTACTCGGACAGGAAGGTTTCGAGTCGCTCGATCGCCTTGAGGTCGAGGTGGTTCGTCGGTTCGTCGAGCAGCAGGAGATCGGGCTGCCGCACGAGCACCTTGGCCAGCTCGAGGCGCCCGCGCTCTCCGCCGGACAGTGTCTCGACGGCACGCCCGAGATCGCTCTCGGAGAAGCCTACGTCGGCGGTGAGGCGCCGAACGCGGGACTCGAGATCGTAGCCGCCCTCGCGCTGGTAGCGCTCCTGGAGCTCGCCGTAGCGCGTAATGTCGGAGTCGTGGTGGGTCGCGGCCATCCGCGCCTCTAGAGCCGTCAGCTCGTCGTGCATCTTCTGCACGTGCGCGAACGGCTCGAGCAGCGCGTCCAGCAGCGTGCCGTGCTCGGCCAGCTCTTGCGACTGACGCAGATAGGCGACGGACGCGCGTCCGAGCACGCGCACGTCGCCCGCGTCGGCCTGCAGATCGCCCGCCAGGAGGCGCAGCGCCGTGGACTTGCCGGTGCCGTTCGGTCCCACCAGCGCGAGGCGATCGCCCGGTTTGATGAGGAGCGAAGCGCCCGCGAGGATCTCGTTGCCGGGGTACCCGAAGCTGACGTCGGAGAACTGCGCGAGGGACATCTGATGCGATTTCTACTTTGAAAGAGAGGGGAGCGTTCGAGTGTCGAATGCGGTGTTGGCCTGCCCCGAAATATGTAATAAAACACGGCGTTCTCGATGAAGGAATATCTGCTCACCGCCGGTCCGACTCCCGTCCCCGAGAGGGTCCTCTTGGCGATGGCGCGGCCCGTCCTCTATCACCGCTCGCCGGTCTTCACCGAGGTGCTGCGCGAGGTGCAGGACAGCTTGCGGTGGCTCTTCCAAACCAAGCAGCTGCCGCTCGTGCTCACGGGCTCGGGCACCGTCGGCATGGAGGCCGCCGTCGCGAACTTCCTGCGCACGGGGGACAAGGCGCTGGTCATCCGGGGCGGCAAGTTCGGCGAGCGCTGGGGCCGGATCTGCCAGGCCTTCGGCATCGAGTGCGTGTTCGTCGACGTCGAGTGGGGCAAGGGCGTCGATCCGCAGGTGGTGGCCGCGGCGCTCGAGAAGCAGCCGGACATTCGCGCCGTCTACGCGACGGCCTGCGAGACGTCGACGGCGACGATCCACGACGTCAAGGCGGTCGCGCAGCTCGTGAAGGGCAAGCCCGATACGATCTTCTGCGTGGACGCCATCACGGCGCTCGGTGTGTACGACGTGCCCGTCGACGAGTGGGGCTTCGACGTCACGGTGTGCGGCTCGCAGAAGGCGCTCATGCTGCCGCCGGGCCTCGCCATCGTCACCGTGTCCGACAAGGGCTGGAAGGCCAGCGAGCGCGCGAACCTGCCGCGCTTCTACGCGGATCTCGGCCGCGAGCGGAAGAGCCAGGACAAGGGCGAGACCGCGTTCACGCCCGCGGTGTCGTTGGTCGTGGGCCTGCGCGAGTCGCTGCGCATGATGAAGGAAGAGACGCTCGAGGGCGTGTTCAACCGGCACGAGCGCCTCGCCAAGGCCACGCGCGCGGCCGGCGGAGGGCTGGGCCTCGGCCTCCTGTCGTCGTCGCCCGCGAACGGCGTCACCGGCTTCCTCATGCCGGCGGGCATCGACGGCACGGCCGTCATCAAGCAGATGCGCCAGCGCTACGGCATCACGATCGCGGGGGGGCAGGATCACCTCAAAGGCAAGATCATCCGCGTCGCCCACATCGGGTACGTCAGCGAGTTCGACATCATCACCGCGATCTCGGGGCTCGAGATGACGCTGTCCGATCTGGGCTACGGCGTTCGGCCCGGCGCAGGCGTCGCCTCGGCGCAGGCGACGTTCGCGGGGACGCGCGCCTAGCGCCCACCGAAGATTCTCAAACCAACCTAGTCCGTCCGATAGAAGGAGCCGCGCACCATGTCCGAGCCCATCAAAGTCCTCATCGCCGATGACATGTCCAAGAAGGCCGTCGACCTGCTCTCGCAGGCCGGGTTCCAGGTCGACGTCAAGACGGGCATGAAGCCCGAGGAGCTGGCCGCCGTCGTGGGTCAGTACCACGGCCTCGGCGTGCGCTCGGCCTCGAAGGTGACGGCCGCCGTGCTCGCGAACCCGGGCAAGCTGAAGATCATCGGCCGCGCCGGCGTGGGCGTGGACAACATCGACGTCAAGGCGGCCAACGAGAAGGGCATCCTCGTCATCAACACGCCGCAGGGCAACGCGGCCGCCGCGGCCGAGCTCGCCATCGGCCTCATGTTCGCGCTCGCGCGCAAGATTCCCGGGGCCGACGCCAGCATGAAGCGCGGCGAGTGGGAGAAGAAGAAGTTCATGGGCGTCGAGATCGCCGGCAAGACCCTCGGCGTCGTCGGCCTCGGCAACATCGGGCGCAACGCGGCTTCGCGCGGCGTGGGCCTCGGCATGAAGGTCCTCGGCTTCGACCCGCACCCGCCGAAGGAGCTGCCGGCCGGCGTGACGCTCGCGTCGCTCGACGACGTCATCACGAAGTCGGACTTCATCACGCTGCACGTGCCGCTCGTCGAGAGCACGAAGAACCTCTTCAACGCGCAGACGTTCGCGAAGATGAAGAAGGGCAGCTACCTCATCAACTGCGCGCGCGGCGGCATCGTCGACGAGAGCGCCGTGCTGCCGGCGCTCGAGTCCGGTCAGCTCGCGGGCGCGGCGCTCGACGTCTTCGGCAAGGAGCCTCCCGAGGCGTCGCCGCTTTTCAAGCACGACAACGTCATCCTCACGCCTCACCTCGGCGCGTCGTCGAAGGAGGCGCAGGAGAAGGTCGCCATCGAGCTGGCCGAGGTCTTCATCGGCTTCCTCAAGGACGGCGTCGTCAAGAACGCGGTGAAGTAGTAGGAGCCGTCGTCGCGGCGCGAGCGGGGGCGAAGGCCCTCGCGCGCGTCGGCCCGCGTGCGCCATGAGTAAGAGCCCAACATTGAGATTGCCGACGGGTATGCGCGATTTCGCGCCCCGCGCGGCTGCATCGCGACGTCGCATCGCAGAGACGCTGCTCGAGGTCTTCGAGCAGTGGGGCTTCGCGCGCGTCATCACGCCCGCCTTCGAGTACGAAGAGGTGCTGGCGCTCGGCCTCGGTGGGGCGGGGCGCGCCGCCGCGATTCGCTTCGTCGAGCCGTCGTCCGGCCAGGTCGTCGCGCTGCGGCCCGACATCACGCCGCAGATCGCGCGCCTCATCGCGACGCGCTTCCGCGACGAGCCCGGGCCCGTGCGGCTTTCCTACGAGGGCACCGTCGTTCGCCTCGAGCGCGCGGGCAAGGGTCAGCGCGAGCTGATCCAGGCGGGCGTCGAGCTCGCGGGCGTGGGCTCGCCGGCGGGCGACGTCGAGGTGATCGCGCTCGGGGTCGCGGCGCTGCGCGCGGCCGGGCTGCCGCAGCCCACGATCGATCTCGGTCACCTCGGGCTCGCGCGTGAGGTGCTCGCCGCGCTGGAGCTGCCCGAGGCGGTGGTCGCCGAGGCGCGCCGCCGCATCGCCAAGCGCGACGCGAGCGGCCTCGAGGAGATCCTGCGCGACGCGCGCGGCTCGGCGGCCGCCGTGCGGTTCGCGGCGCTCTTGCCCGAGCTGTCGGGCTCACCGGCCGTCCTC
>DASZUD010000023.1:0-14704 GCA_035548155.1 Polyangia bacterium | reverse complement strand
AGCCGCGCGCACGTCGGCGCTGCTCATCGATCTGGTGGACGACCCCAAGGAGCGCGCCGCGCGTCGCCGAGACGCGGCCGTCCTGCTGGCGGAGCGCGGACAGGGCAAGCAGGCCGCGGCCCTCATCGACCAGGCGCTCGCGGAGAACCCGCACGACGAAGAGGCGCTGCTGGTCCTCTGCGAGCTGCCCGACAAGGTGGTCGACAAGAAGGCGCTCAAGGCGCGCCTGGCCCGCACGCTGCCCGAGCTCGACAACAACGACTCCGCGCCGGCCTCACGCGTTCGCGCGAAGCTGTGGGAGCGGCTGGGCGCGCTCCAGCGCAAGCGCGACGCCGCGGCGGCGCGCGCCTCCTTCGAGAAGGCCGTCGCGCTGGATCCGGACCGGCTGCCGGCGCGCGAGGCGTTGGTCGGCCTCTACGGCTCGGCCCCCGAGCACGCCGAGGCCGCGGCCGAGACGCATCGCAGGTTGCTGGCCGCCGACGTCACGCGCACCGATTCGCTGCGCGCGCTGGCCGCCAGCTTCTCGCGGCGGGGCCTCGTCGATCGCGCGCGCTGCTGCTACGAGGTGCTGGCGCTGCTCGGCGCCGCGACCGGCGAAGAGAACGCCTACCTCCAGACGCACCCGGCGCCCGAGCTCAAGCCCGACGATCCCTACGGGGGGACGCTCGACGACCACGATCGCAAGACCCACCTCGCGCCGCCCGAGGCGACTTTCATGGCGGAGGTCTTCTCGTCGCTGTGGGACGGCGCGCCCGGCCTGGTCGGCGCGGGCCCCCCCCTCGAAAGCTTCGGCGTCTCGGCGCAGGACAAGATCTCGCCGATGTCCGACCTCGACCTCGGCAAGATCTACGGCCAGGTCGCGAAGGCGCTCGGCAACAAGAAGACGGCCCTCTACCTGCGGCGAGGCGGCGAGGGAGACGACGGGGAGAACGTCGCGCTCGTCGTGCACGCGCCGCCCGCCCTCGTCGTGGCGGGGCGCTTGGCGGAGGGCGCTCCCGCGGCCGAGGTTCGCTTCGAGCTCGCGCGCGGCCTCGAGCTGTCGCGTCCCGAGTACATCCTGGCGGCGGGCATCAAGCCGAGACAGTTCACGCAGCTGTTCGGCAACGTCCTCAAGGCGTTCCACCCGCGCCACGCCCGCCGGCGCGCTGCCGACGGCGGCGTCGATCCAGCCGGCGAGCTCAAGAAGAACGTCCCATACAAGGTCGCCAAGCGCCTCGTCGAGCTCTTCCAGGAGCAGGGGACGACGTCGTGGAGCTCGGTGCGTTGGCGAACCGTCGTGCAGCAGAGCGGCAACCGAGCGGGCCTGCTCCTCTGCGGCGACCTCAAGACGGCCGTGCGCCTGGTCCTGAACGGCGGCGCGACGACGAAGGAGTACCCGGGCGCCGAGCTCCGCGCGCTCGTGGCTACGAATGAAGCGCTGGCCGAGCTGCTCCGCTTCGCGATCAGCGAGGACTACTTCCTGCTGCGCGAGAAGCTGGGCACAGCGCTCGCGTCCGCCGCGGCCGCCTGACAAAGGTGCGCCGTCACCGGCGCGCCGATACCCATAGGCCGCGCCGTCACCGGCGCGCCGAAACCATCGGCCGCCGCTCGACGACGAGCGGCGCGAGGGGCCCGATCGGCGGAACCGTCCCCTTCGGGGTCGCGACCTTCGCGGCCGGGCGCACCACGGGGAGCGGCGTCGAGTCGGGCACGACCGCGCTCTCGATCGGCGACGGGCTCACGTCCGACAGCGACCGCCAGGGCATCTGCAGGTGCTCGACCCGCGCCAGCAACGCGTTCACGTCGTTCTGAAACTCGATGTCGCCGCGGATGTCGCGCGCGTTCGCGAGCGTCCGCCGAATCTCTCCCGCCGCCAAAATCTCAGTCTCGAGCTCTCTCATCTTCCTACTCTTTTCCCCCCGGGACGACGACCACCCCTAAGCGCACTTGAATCGAAGGGCCCCAATTTGAACCACCGTCCCCGAAATGGCCACCTCAGTTTTTCGACGCCCCGCGTGCGCGCACCCCATCGGCCCCGTCCTCCCGTTCCTTGAGCTTTCTAGCTTCGATCCTGACCGTTCTGACGTTACGGCCCCGTTAACAATTCGATCATCTGTGATTTCCGACGGTGGCGACGATCGCGCCGAAAGCATTCCGTCAACCCGCTCCCGCTCTCGCAGATCCGCGTTTCGCGCGGAGATCGAGCGTTTTTTGGCGGCCCTAAGGAAGTCACCATAAAGTTGAGCGCACCGATGGACGATGTCTTGGCGACATCTTGCTACCCCACAGCTGCTCACAAATCGGAGGTCCATCGATGAAACGGTTTCGGTTGGTCACGCTTGCGCTCGCGGTCACGCTCGGTGCACTCGGGCTCGGCGTGCAAAAGAAGGCGAACGCGGCCACGGCCACGTCCAGCTTCACGGTCACGGCCGACGTGGTCGCGAGCTGCACCATCTCCACGGCCGGCATCTCGTTCGGCAGCTACGACCCGGTCGTGACGAACCACTCGACGCCGCTCGACGCGAACGGCTCGGTGACCGTTGCCTGCACGAACGGCGCGGTGACCTCGATCGGCATGAACCAGGGCGCGAACCAGTCGATGACGTCGACGGCGGCCGTGCCGCTGCGGAACATGGCGGCGGGCACGAACAAGATCCGCTACGACCTCTACCAGGACACGCTGCACACCACCGTCTGGGGTGACGTCGGAACGGCGGCCGCGAAGTCGTACACGTCGACGGGCATGGCGGGAACGACGCTGACCATCTACGGGCGCATGCCTTCGGGCCAGGACGCCGTCACCGGCTCGTACACGGACACCGTCACCGCGACGATCCAGTTCTGAGGAGCCGGGCGGAGGACGCGTGCTCATGAAGTTCCGAGTCGCCGTTCTCGTGGCGGTGGCGCCGATCCTCGGCGCCGCCGTCAGCCCGCGCGCGCACGCGGCGGCATTCAACGTGAAGCCCACACAGATCCGCCTCTCGACGAAGGTCAAGAGCGGCATGCTGGGCGTCCGCAACGAGAGCGGTGAAACGACGCGCTTTCAGCTGTCGGTCTTCGCGTGGTCGCAGTCGGCCAAGGGTGAGATGCAGCTCTCGCCGACGCAGGACATCGTCTTCTTTCCTTCCTTGTTGTCGCTCGCGCCCGGCGAAGAGCGGCAAATCCGCATAGGTTCCACGGTCCCCGCAGGACCGACCGAGCGCACCTATCGCATCTTCGTCGAAGAGCTGCCTCCCGCGGTGAAAGCGAAGGACGCGCAGAACGGCGCCACCCAGGTCCGCGTGCTCACGCGCATGGGCGTGCCCATCTTCATCGAGCCGGCCGCGGCCCCCGCGGGCGGCGCTCCCACCCCCATCGCGCGCATCGAGCCCAGGGGCGTGCGCGGCGAGAAGGTCACCTTCGAGGTCAAGAACACGGGCAACGTGCACTTCACGATCAAGCAAGCGCGAGTGCTGGGCCGGGGCGCGGCGAAGGAGAGTCTGTTCGAGCGCACGGTGCCCGGCTGGTACGTGCTGGCTGGTGGCTCGCGCGTGTTCGAGGTCGAACCGCCCAAGGGCATCTGCGCGAAGACCAAGGAGCTTTCGTTCGAGGTCGAGACCGAGAGCGCGAAGCTCTCCACCCAGCTCGATACCCGAAGCGGAATCTGCGGACCCTAACGTCCGATGGGAGCGCGTCCCCTCACCTGCCTCCGCGTCTTCGCGGTCGTGGGCGCGCTCATTCTGAGCTTCGGCGGCGGCAGTGCGTCAGCGGACGAGCTCGGCCGCTTTCTGAAGAAGAAGTCGATCAAAGGCAAGATTTCCAAGTCCAAGGACGCGAGGTCGCCGGCGCCGCCGAATGACGCGGACCTGGGCGACCCGACGCCCGCGCGGGGCGGCGCCGATGCCGCCGCGGGCCGGAGCGCCGCCGCTGCGCTCGACGATCCGCCCGGCCCCGACGCGCGGAAGAGCGCGCGCGCCGCGCCGGCCGGTGACGCCGCGACCAGCGACCCACCGTCGGCCGCGGTGGCTTCTCGCGCGGGTGCCAAGAACGCGCCGGCCGGCCCCATCGGCAAACCGGGCGATCAGCGCGCCATCCTCGCCATGACGGTGAACCTCATCGACAAGGGCGAGGCGTTCGTCGTTCTGCGGGGCCGTGACGTCCTGTTGCTCGTGAGTGATCTCGAGGGCGCGGGCGTGAAGAACTTCACCGGGCTGCGCGAGGCGATCGGCGGCAAGCTGCACGTCTCGCTGCAGTCGCTGTCCTCCGCGGGCATCAGCTACGACCTGGACGAGCGCGCCCTCACGCTGAAGATCACCGCGCAGTCGGTCGATCTGGGCCACACGTCGATCGACCTCGGCGCCTCGCGGCCGCCCGAGGTGATCTCGAACGACGAGGGCAGCGGCTTCGTGAACTACGCCCTGCGCCTGCAGGACTTCCGCCACGCCAGCGCGTTCGGCGAGGCGGGCGCCACGTACAAGAACGGCCTCGCGTACACCCAGGTGAGCGCCACGCCCGACGGCCACGCCGTGCGCGGGCTGTCGAACGTCAGCTACGCGCTCCCGCAGGAGATGCAGCGCCTCGTGCTCGGTGACGCGTTCGCCGCGTCGGGCCCGCTCGGCGGCGGCGTGCTGCTGGGCGGCGCCAGCTACCTGCGCGACTTCGGGCTGGATCCGTACTTCTTCCGCTACCCGTCGGCGGGCCTCGCGGGCGCCGTCGCGACGCCGTCGACGGTGGACGTCTACGTGAACGGCACGCTCGTGCACCGGCAGGAGCTCGCGCCCGGCACCTTCGACGTCAGCAACCTGCCGCTGCCCGTCGGCGCGGGCAACACGCGCGTCGTCGTCCGCGACGCCTACGGGCGCGAGCAGGTCGTGGCGACACCTTTCTATTTCTCGACGGGCGTGCTCAAGCCTGGCGTCTCCGACTTCGGGTTCCACGCCGGCTTCCGTCGCAACAACCTCGCGACGGACAGCTGGAACTATTCGCCTCCCGTGTTCGTGGGCCGCTATCGCTTCGGCCTCACGCCGTACCTCACGCCGGGCGCGCGCATCGAAGGGCAGAACGGCGAGGTCAGCGGCGGCCTGCAGGCCACGATGCGCACGCCGCTGGGCGACGTCGAGGCGGCCGTGGCCGGCAGCTACGATCGCGCTCCCGCGCCCGGCTTCAACTGGACCACGGGCACGGCCGGATCGCTGGCGTATACGTACCTGCGCTCGACGCTGACTGCGGGCGCGCTCGTGCGCGGGTTCTCGCACTACTACTCGAACCTCGCGCTTCCGGTGACGCGCGATCGGCCGCTCGGCGACGGGAACGTCTTCGTGGGCTCGAGCTTCGGGTCGCGCGTCAGCCTCACGCTGCGGGCGGGCGCTTCGCGCTGGCGCGACGCCGGCGACACCAGCACGCTCGGCATCCTGTCCACCGTCAAGCTGCACGAGCTGGCGAACCTCTTCGTCACCGCGGACCGCACGACGGCGGCGTCGGCGACGAAGCCGATCTATGACGTGTTCGTGAACCTTTCGGTCGCGCTGCCCGACCGCGCGACGGCGTCGGCGTTCTACAACCAATCGGGCGGCGTCGCGCAGGGCGGGGTCGAGGCGCAGCGTTCGCTGTCGGTGGGCCCGGACTACGGCTACCGCGTGCGCGCCGTGATGGGCCCCACCAACGACTTCCTCGCGCTCGGCCAGGCGCAGAGCGCCTACGGGCGCTACGAGGCGGGCGTCGAGCGCATCGGCGATCAGACGACGTCGCTGGTTTCGGCGAGCGGCGCGCTGGTCACCGTGGGCGGGCACGTCTTCGCGACGCGCCCCGTGCAGCAGGGCTTCGGCCTCATCGAGGTGCCGGGCGTCGAAGGCGTGCGCGGCCGCCTCAACAACCAGGAGATTGGCCGCACGGATTCGGACGGCAACCTTCTCGTCCCCGAGATGATCCCGTACTATGCGAACAGGATCAGCATCGCGGACGAGGATCTCCCGATGGACTACAAGATCGGCCGCACGGAGCACCTGCTGGCCCCGCCGTTCATGGGCGGCGCCGTCGCTCGTTTCGAGGTCGAGAAGCTGCGCGTCGTCACGGGCAGCATCGTCATGAGCATCGGCGGCGCGGACGTATTCCCCAGCTACGGTCAGCTCGTCGTGCATCAGGGCTTGCTCGAGGCGAGCTCGCCGCTGGGCAAGCAGGGCGAGTTCTACCTCGAGAACGTCCAGCCGGGTCGTTACGCGGCCGAGCTCGATTCTGCGAAGGGCACGTGCCGGTTCGACCTCGTCGTCCCGGCGAACGACGCCGCCTTCATCGACGCGGGGCGCACCCGCTGCATCGGCGTAGGCGTCATCAATGTGAATCCGCCGGGCACGGTCGAGCCGCTGCCGGTCGCGCCCACGGAGGCGCCGGCGATGACGCCGCCCGCCGAGGCGACGCCGCCCGCCGCGAAGAAGCCCTCCAGGCAGAAAGGAAAGGCCAAGCCGTGAACCGCACGAAGCTCGGCTTGGCCGGCGCGCTCGCCCTCGCCGGAGTCTCGTTGGCGGCGCCCGCGCGCGCCGCGAGCTGCTCGTTCTCCAGCGTCACAGGCCCCGCGTTCGGCTCGTACGACGTCTTCGCCTCGTCCTCGACGGACTCGGCGGGCAACATCGCCTACTCGTGCACGGGCGGCGCCACCGTCGTGATAGCGCTCTCGATGGGGAACGGCCCCACGTTCAACCCGCGGCACCTGCAGGCGGCGGGCGGCTTCCTGCTGCCGTACAACCTCTACCTGGACGCGAACCACTCGACGATCTGGGGCGACGGCACGGGCGTGACGTCGACGAGCACGCCCAACTCGCCGGCCGACGGCGCCATCGTCATGGTGCCGATCTTCGCGAGCATCCCGCCGCACCAGGATGTCCCGATGGGGCATTACACCGACTCGATCACCGTCACGCTGAATTTCTGAACGTCTCCAGCCAGGCGGCCATCTCTGGCGGCCAGGGGCTGGTGAACGACAGCGGCGCCCCCGTGCGCGGGTGCGCGAACGCCAGCAGCGTCGCGTGCAGCGCCATGCGCGGCGGCCGCGGCGAGATGGGCGCGCCGCCGTAGCGCGGATCGCCCAGCACGGGGTGCCCTTCGGCCAGCAGGTGCAGGCGAATCTGATGCGTGCGCCCGGTCTCGAGGCGGCAGCGCAGCGCCGTGGCGCGCGTCCCCAGCCGCTCTTCGATCGCGACGTGGGTCAGCGCGCGCTTGCCGCCCACGGGGCGCTCGACGACGCGCACGCCCTCGGGGAAGGCGCCCGCGGCGACGGCCAGGTACTCGCGGCCGAGGTCGTGCACGCGAAACTTTTCGGAGAGCACGCGGTTCGCGTCTTCCGTCTTCGCGAAGACGAGCAGGCCGCTCGTCTCGAGGTCGATGCGGTGAACGACGTGGACGGGGCCAGCGCCCGGGCGGCGCGCGAGCAGACCGGCGAGGTTCCCGCGATCGCTCTCGGGCGTGGGCGCGGTGAGAAGGCCGGACGGCTTGTCGATGACGACGAGGTCCTCGTCCTCGAACACGATCGCGAACGGCGGCAGGCGCGCGTCGTCCTCGGCACGCGCGGCGCGGCCCGTGCGCGGCGTCGCGCGGTCGAGGGCGCCGCCCAAATTCGCGACGATCTTCTCGCCCGCGCGCACGATGCGGCCCGCGACCTTGACGCGCCGGCCGTCGACGAACACGCCGCCGATGTCCAGCAAGAGGCGCGCCTTGCGCCGCGACAGCCCCGGCACGCGCGCGGCCAGCGCCTGATCCAGGCGCAGGCCCACCTCGCCGTCACCGACGGTGAAGGAGACGCGGCCGCCGTCTTCGGGAGGCATGGCGGCGGAAGCTAGCACGCCCCGCGCCCTCGACGGTGCCCTCTGGTGAACGCCGTCATTTCACGCCACGAGGCGCACGCCCTCGTCGTAGAGCGCCCCGCCCTCGCCGAGGTCCGTCACCCGCGCGCGCACGAGCGCGTTGGCGCACCGCCCGTCACGCAGGTGTCCGCCCTTGGGCACGAGCGCCACGTCGCGGCGCTGCTTCGGATCGCAGCGGACGCGGACCGCGATCTCGCCGATCGCCGACTGCAACCGCCCGACGGCGCCGTCGCGCAGCCCCGCCGCCGCCGCAACCTCCGGGTGAACCGTGCACTGCGCGGGCCCGTCCAGCGTCGCCGACCACTGCGACGACTGCGCGCGATCCGTCGACAGCGACAGCAACGCGAGCGGGAACGCCGCGTCGCGTGTCGCCTCGGCGGGCGCACCGGTGAGTAGGTTCACGCGCCCCGTCGGCGTGGGCACGCGCCCGTCGGCGAAGAGCACGCGCTCGGCCAACGGGTTGCGCACTGGTCCGGCCTCGAGCGCCTCGAGCGTGACACCGCGCGCCGCCGCCTTCGCGCTGATGAACCGTTGCTTCCACTCGCGCGCCGTGCCGGCGAGCTCGCCCGCGAGCCCCGCGCGCGCCGCGAGCCCCTGCATGATCTCCAGATCGCTGCGCACGCCGGGCAACGGCGGCGCCACGGGACGCGCGACGCCCAGGTGGTGGTGCCCGTACGAACCGAGCAGATCGTCCGCCTCGAGCAGCGTCGTCGTCGGCAGCACCAGGTGCGCGAGGCGCGCCGTGTCCGTCATGAACGAATCGACGACGACGACGAAGTCCCGCGAGCCCAGCGCCTTCACCGTGGACTCCGATTCGGGCAGCATGGCCACGGGGTTGCCCGCCGTGATCCACACGGCGCGCACGGGCGGATCTTGCGCCGCCAAGATCTCGCGCCCGAAGAGCGGCTCCAGGATCGTGCGCGGCGCCGTCTTCGTCCCGCCGATGAACGACGTATCGAAGGCGCCCCGCCGCCGGAAGTAATAAGAGACGCCGCCGCCGGGCACGCCGAGATTGCCCGAGAGCGCCGCGAGCGCGTCGAGCGCCCGGACGATGGCGCCGCCGTTTCCGCGCCGGCCCATTCCCCAGCCGACGAGGATCGCCGTGGGACCGTCCGCGAGGCGCGTCGCGAGATCCGCGGCCGCCGTGACGGGTACGTCGGCGTCGTCGCACCACGCTTCGACGGCGCGAGACGTCGCCAGGGCCCGGAACGCCGGCAGGTTGTCGCAGCGCGAGGCGGCGTCTTCAGCGACGGCGCCGCGCTCGAACAGCAACCGCGCCACCGCCATCGCCAGCGCGAAGTCGCCGCCGGGCCGCGGCTGCCAGAACGTCTCGCAGAGCTCGGTCGTGCGGTGGTGCACCGGATCGATCAGCGCCAGCCGCGCGCCGCGCGCCTTCGCGTCGCGCAGCACGGGGATCGTGTGCGGGCTCGAGACGAATACGTTCTTGCCCCACAGCAAGACGTGCCGCGCGTTGAGCAAGTCATGAAGGTCATGGCTGTCGCACGCGCCGAAGTCCGTCTCCTGCGCCGCCTCGCCGGCGCCCGAGCAGATGTCCCCGCGCTTGACGGTCACCGGCCCCCACAGCTCGAAGAACCGATCCGTCAACATCGTCAGCATCCCCAGGGTGCCGCCGCTGCGGTAGTGGAAGACCGCCGCCGGGCCCGACTCGCGCCGGATCGTCCCCAGCCTCTCCGCGGCGACGTCGAGCGCCTCGTCCCACGAGTTGGGTCGGTGCACCCCGTCGGGCCCGCGCCGCAGCGGCGTCCGCAAGCGCGCGGGCGAGTGGTGAACCGGCAGGAAGTGGTTCGTGCGCCAGCACAGGAAGCCGCGCGTCACGGGGTGGTCGGGATCGCCCGCAATCCGCACGACACGCCCGTCCTCGACGGTGGCGACGATCGAGCAGGCGTCGGGGCAGTCGCGGTTACACGTCGTTTTCCGTGTTTCCACCACCGGACCTGGGGCCGCCATAGAACGAACGGTAACACGCGCGGCGCGGGCCGCCGTAACCGGCAGGCCGCGCGAGTTGCGCCGCGGTGGCGCAGGTTGTGCGGGTGGGAGCCCTGCACCCCGCACCCGACGGGCTCGGCGCCGCGAAGGGCTCGCCGGGTTCGGGTTGGAACGCGTCGTGCAAAGTCCTTCGTCCGTCTGAGAACGACGACCATGAGCACGCCACTCGTCACCTCCAGCGCGAAGCCCTTCACCGTCTTCACGGCGCCCACACGCGAGCTTCCCGCCGTGGCCGGCGGGCGCGCGATCGAGGTGCCCATCGGCTCCGAGCTGCGCGTCGCCTCGAAGCAATCGGCGCGCACGGGCATGGGCGGCGACTTCTTCGAGGTGTTCGAGCACGCCTCGGGCTGCGTCTCGACCGTCGTGGCCGACGTGTGCGGCAACGGTCCGCCCGCGGCGCGCGTCGCCGCGCGCGTGCGGCCTTTCCTGCACCACCGCTTGGCGCTGGGCGAATCGCCCGGGAAGGTGCTGGCCGCGCTGAACGACGCGCTCGTCGCCGAGCCCCTGGGCGATCGCTTCGTGGCCGCCGTCGCCGCGCGCGTCGACGTACGCACGGGCTTCGCCGAGATCGCGTGCGCGGGCCACCTCGGACCGTTCGTGCGGCGCGCCTCGGGCGCCGTGCAGCTCGTCGATCGCGCGACCGGCGTGCCCCTCGGCCTCATGGCCGGCGAGCGCTACGCCGAGATCGGCCTCCGCCTCGCGCCCGAGGACGCGCTCGTGATGGTCACCGACGGCATCACGGATCCGCTCTCGACCTGCGGCGATCCGCTGGGCGAATGCGCCCTCGCGCGGCTGATCGAGCGCGCGCCCCGCCGCACGCTCGACATCTGCGAGGCGCTCCTGCGCGACGGCGTGACCACGCGCGACGACGCGACCGTGCTGGTCGTGCAGCTGCCGCCCGCCGGTGCCGCGGCGTCCGTCGCCGCCTGACGCGCGCCGTCGGTGCGCGTTCTTGACTTCGGCGGCCGCGTCCCTCAGGCTCTCCCCAGTTCGGACGTATTGTCCTTGCCCTCCACGCCCGCGCGGCTCGCGCGCCGGCGGAGCGGCCTTTGGGACCGGTTGGCGGCGTTGCTGTCTCGATTGGTTCGCGGACAGCCACCGAAAAACCAACCACCCGAAACGCGCCGCCGCGACGCCGGCGGCCCACCAAGGACAATCGTTCACCTCATGAGCTCATTTCAGACTCTCGGCCTCATCGATCCCGTTCAGCGCGCCGTCGCCGGCGCGGGCTACGAGATCCCCACCCCCATCCAGTCCCAGGCGATCCCGCATCTCCTCGCCGGACGCGACGTGCTCGGCTGCGCACAGACGGGCACCGGCAAGACGGCGGCCTTCGCGCTCCCGATCCTGGATCGCCTCGCGCGCACGCCCCGCCGCGCCGGCGCGCGCGGCCCGCGCGCCCTCGTGCTCACGCCCACGCGCGAGCTCGCGCTGCAGATCAACGAAGGCTTCTCCACCTATGGCCGCCACGTCGCGCCCAAGTGCGCCGTGATCTTCGGCGGCGTCGGGCAGGCCCCGCAGGTCGAGGCGCTCCGCCGCGACACCGACATCATCGTCGCGACGCCGGGCCGCCTCATCGATCTGATGGAGCAAGGGCACGCGCGCCTCGAGGCCGTCGAGATGCTGGTGCTCGACGAGGCCGATCGCATGCTGGACATGGGCTTCATCGAACCCATCCGCCGCATCGTGGGCGCGCTGCCACGCCGCCGGCAAAACCTGATGTTCTCGGCGACGATGCCCGAGGAGATCCGCAACCTCGCGCGCAAGATCCTGGTCGACCCGGTGGAGGTCTCCGTCACGCCGGTGTCGTCCACGGCCGAGAAGGTCCGCCAGTGGGTGCTGCACGTCGAGCGCGGCAACAAGCGCGCGCTGCTCAAAGAGGTGCTGCGCGATCCGGCCATGACGCGCGTGCTGGTGTTCACGCGCACGAAGCACGGCGCGAACCGCGTCGCCGAGGATCTCGACAAGAAGGGCGTGCCGTCCGCCGCGATCCACGGCAACAAGTCGCAGAACGCGCGGCAGCGCGCCCTCGACGCGTTCAAGACGGGGCGCATCCGCGTCCTCGTCGCCACCGACATCGCAGCGCGCGGCATCGACGTGGACGGCGTCACGCACGTCATCAACTTCGAGCTGCCCGACGAGCCCGAGAGCTACGTGCACCGCATCGGCCGCACGGCGCGCGCGGGCGCTTCGGGCGTGGCGCTCTCCTTCTGCGACGCCGAGGAGCGCGCCTCGCTGCGCGACATCGAGCGCCTCATCCGGGCGCAGGTGCCCGTCGTATCGGACCACCCGTTCGTGGGCGTGCCGGCGCCGGTCGAGGCGCAGCGCGAGCGCGGTCCGTCGGACAGGCCCCCACACCGAGGCCCCGGCGGCGGCGGCCGCGGTGGGCGCGGCGGCCGAGGCCGCTCGTTTTCCCGCCGCGCGAACTGACGCCGCGCGCGCTCGTTCGGTCGTTCGGTCGCCCCTTGCCCTCGGGCACATCGTGGCTTAGCCCTTATCCACGAGGCCGCGGCAACGGGCGGCCGTGACCCGAGCCAAGGAGCGGCCGTGGCGCGCATCACCGTAGAAGACTGCCTCGAGAAAGAGCCCAACCGCTTCGCGCTCATCGTTCTGGCCGCCGAGCGCGCGCGGCAGCTGGCGCACGGCGCCGCGTCGCGCGTCTCGAGCGAGAACAAGGCGGCGGTCACGGCGCTGCGCGAGATCGCGGCGGGCACCGTCCGCTTCAACGAGAACGTGAAGGAGGTCGTGCGGACCTTCATCGCCGATCGAAAAGTCGAGACGAACGATTCGCGGAGCGGGCGTCGGAACCGAACGTAGGCGCCGCGCAACGTAACGCTGGCGAGCGGCCCCCGAACGTAGGACTCTGGGGGAGGTGGCGCCCAGCGCGCGAGCTCCTCTGATCGTGCTCGTCTTCGTCGTCGGCTTCGCGGTCGTCCTGGCGGCGACGACCGCGGCGCGTGCCCAGACGCCGGCGCCTTCGCGCGCGCGCCTCGTCTACCTCGTCGACCCGACGGCCGTCGGGTGTCCGTCGGCCGACGAGCTGCGCGCAGCCGTCAACGCGCGCGCCGGTCACGAGCTCTTCGGCGAGCCGTCCGATCGCACGCTGGACGTGACGATCCGCCGGCGCGACGCCGCGTACGAGGCCACGGTCGCGCTGCCCGACACGCCCGGCGCCGCGAAGCGCGAGCTGCGCTCGGACGTCGGCTGCGGCGAGCTCGCGACGGCCGCCGCGCTCGTCGCGAGCATCGCGCTCGATCCAGAGTCCGTCCTGCGCCCGGCCCCGCCACCTCCTCCTCCTCCTCCCCCGGCGCCCGTAGCCGCGCCACGACTTTGGCGCGCGTTCGTGGGCCTTGGCCCGCGGGGCGCCTGGGGAATCGCGCCGGGGACCACGCTCGGCCTCGCGCTGTCGGCGGCCGCGACCTCACAGCACCTCGCGCTGGGCGCCGAGCTGGCCGGCTTCGCGCCCACCGACACGAGCTTCGGGTCGGGCACGGTGTCCGTGCTTCCCCTCGCGCTCGCGGTGCTGCCTTGTGGCATGGCCTCGCACCTCGAGCTGTGCGCCGTGGCGCGCGCCGGCGTGATGCGCGCCTCGGGCGCCGGGTTCACGCAGAACTTCGAAACGTGGAAGCCTTTCGCCTCCTTCGGGGTGCGCGCCGGCGTGTTCAAGGATCTCGGTCGCTTGCGCGTCCGCGCGTCCGCAGAGGCGACGAGCGTCATCCCCGTGACGCACCTGAAGGTCGACGAGGCCGTCGCCTACTCGACACGCGGCGTCGCCTTCGCGGCGGGGCTGGACGTACTGATATTTTTCCAGTGAGAAAGAGCTCTCCGGATGCCCAATAATGAAGAGGACGTGGGCAGTCGGCCGGACGCACCAGTGGAACCGGTAAGCGCAGGTCATGAGGCCTTTCGCGCCATCTACGACCGCGAGTTCGACTACGTATGGCACAGCCTGCGCCGGCTCGGCATTCCCGCTCGAGATCTGCCCGATGTGACCCATGACGTCTTCATCAAGCTCCACCGCAGCCTCCCGACGTACGACACCACGCGCCCGTTCCGGCCGTGGCTCTTCGGCGTCCTCTTCCGCGTGGCTTCGGATCACCAGAACCTCGGGCGCAACGCGCGCGAGATCCTGGACGAGACGCCGATGGACGTGCGCGATCCCGGGCCGGGCCCCGAGCAGCGCGCGGGTGAGCAAGAAGAGTGGCGCATCGTCGATCGCGCGCTCGAGGCGATGGATTTGCCCCACCGGGTGGTGCTCGTGATGCACGACTTCTCTGGGCACTCGGCGCACGACGTCGCGCGCGAGCTCGCGATCCCGCTGAAGACCGTGTACTCGCGCCTGCGGACGGCGCGCGCGCGGTTCGTGTTGATGGCGCATCAGGTGCAGCTCAAGGACGCGCAACAGAAGGCCGAGACGTCGGACGGAGAGCGGGAGGGGAACGCGTGACACAAGAGCCACCTCCGATGTCTCCGGTCCTGCGCGCGCTCGTGGACGCGGACCAGCGCCGCCCCGGGCCGACGGAGGGTGATCGCCGGCGCGTGTACGCGGCGCTGGGCGCGAGCCTCGGCATCGTTCCCGCGGGCGCGATCGTCGCTGCCCACGCGGCCAGCGCGAGCGCGGCCGCGACGACGGGCACGGCGGCGACGAGCACGGGCGCCGTCGCGACGGCGGTGAGCACGGCGTCCGCCGTGGGCCCGCTCGCGCTGCTCACGAAGGCGCCGCTGCTCAGCGTGGGAGTGGGCGCGCTGCTCGGCGCGACGCTGACCGCGTACGTCGTGAAGGGTCCCGCGGCGCGCTGGACGGCCGCGGCGCGCGCGCGTCGAGCGGCCGCGACCGCGCTGGTCGCGCCGCGCTCCGTGGCGGCGCCTGCGCCGCCGACCGAAGC
>DASZUD010000022.1:0-90408 GCA_035548155.1 Polyangia bacterium | reverse complement strand
CGCCGAAGGATCATTCGCAAAGAAGGCGCTGGAGAAGGTTCGTTCCACCGGACGCCTCCACTATACTCCGCTGCGCGTCGCAAAATTCCCATGCGCACCGTCGGAAAGTCGCTCTCCTCGTTGGTGGTCTTGGCAACCCTCTCGTCGCTCTCCCTGTCCGCCCGCGCCGCGCCCGAGCCGGACGCCTCGCGCATCCAGCTCGGGCTGCGCAAGCTGGGCGTCATCGGCCGCGTGCTGTATGTCGCCGCGCACCCCGACGACGAGAACACGAACCTGCTCGCGTACCTCGAGAACGACGCGCTCGTGCGCACGGCGTACCTCTCGCTCACGCGCGGCGACGGCGGCCAGAACCTCGTCGGCGCCGAGCAGGGCCCGGAGCTGGGCCTCATCCGCACGCAGGAGCTGCTGGCGGCGCGCCGCATCGACGGCGCCGAACAATTTTTCACGCGCGCGCGGGACTTCGGCTTCTCGAAGAGCCCCGACGAGACGCTGAAGATCTGGGGCCACGACGCCGTGCTGGCCGACGTCGTCACGGTGATCCGGCGCTTCCGCCCCGACGTGATCATCACGCGCTTCCCGCCCGAGCGCACGGACACGCACGGACACCACACGGCATCGGCCATGCTGGCCGTCGAGGCGTTCCGCGCCGCCGCCGATCCGAAGTTTCACGCCGAAGAGCTCACGGGCGGCGTGACGCCCTGGCAGGCGCGGCGCCTGCTGTGGAACAAGTCGACGTGGGGGATGAAGCCGAACGAGGATCTCTCGGCGTTCGCGAAGCTGGACGTCGGCCGGTTCGTGCCGCTGCTCGGCCTCTCGACGGGTGAGATCGCCGCCGAGAGCCGCAGCATGCACAAGAGCCAGGGCTTCGGCGTCGCGCGCGAGCCCGGGCCGATCATCGAATACTTCAAGGCGCTCGACGGCCAGCCGCTGGGCGCGACGGCGCCGCGCGGCGGCGTCGACTTCGGCGTCGACTTTTCTTGGAGGCGCCTGCGCGGGGCGGCGGGCATCGCCGCGGCCACCGAGAAGCTGGCCCGCACTTTCGATCCGCAGAAGCCCGCCGCGTCGATCCCCGCGCTGCTGGCGCTCGACAAGGCGCTCGACGCGGTGCCGGACGCGGACCTTCGCGCGCAGAAGAAGCACGAGGTGGCCGAGCTCGTCGTCGCGTGCGCGGGCCTCTTCGCCGAGGCGACCGGCGCCGAGCACGAGGTCGCGCCGGGGCAGGAGATCGAGATCTCGACGAGGCTGCTCGCTCGCTCGCCCGCCGACGTGAAGGTGGACGAGATCGTCTTCCCGTTCACGCCAGCCGTCGCCGTCGGGAAGTCGCTCGTGGGGCAGGGGGCGGACCATGCGGGCGCGCCCCTCGACACGAAGCACGTCGTGCGCGTTCCGGCCGACCGCGCGCCCACGACGCCTTACTGGCTGGCCGAGGCGCCCGAGCCGGGGCTCTACCGTGTCCCCGACGCGCGCCTCCTCGGCGCGCCCGAGAGCGAGCCGCCGCTCACCGTGACGTTCGCGCTGACCATCGCGGGGCGGCCGCTCTCGATCACGAGGCCGGTCACCTACAAGTGGGTCGACCCGGTCATGGGCGAGCGGCACCGGCCCGTCGAGGTGACCCCGCTCGTCTCGGTTTGTCCGGACACGAGCGTGCTCATGTTCCCAGACCAGGGCGCTCGCGCGCTCTCCGTTCGCCTGCGCGCCGGCGCCGCGAACGTCGCCGGCCAAGCTCGGCTCGAGCTGCCCGCCGGCTGGGCCGCCGACCCCGCGGCGGCGCCGTTTTCGCTCGCGACGAAGGGCGCCGAGACCATCGTGTCGTTCCGCGTGCGGCCGACGGCCCTCGGCGCCGCGACGGGCGCGCTCCGCGTCGTCGCCGAGGCGGGCGGCGCCAAGTACTCGCGCGGCGTCGTTCACATCGAGCACGCGCACATCCCCGTGCAGACGTGGCTGGCCCCCGCCGACGTGCGCCTCGTTCCCGTGTCGCTCGCGACGGGCGGTAAGAAGATCGGCTACCTCCCCGGCGCGGGCGACGAGGTGCCGTCCGCCCTGCGCCGCGTCGGCTACGAGGTGACGATGCTCGACGACACGGCGCTGTCGGCCGCCTCGCTCGCGCGCTTCGACGCCGTCGTCACGGGCGTGCGCGCGTTCAACGTCAGCGAGCGCCTGCGCGCCGCGCACGCCGCGCTCAGGGCCTACGTCGAGGCGGGCGGCACGCTGGTCGTGCAGTACAACACCAACAACCGGCTCGCGCCGCTGACGGCGCCCATCGGTCCGTTCCCGTTCGAGATCGGCCACGCGCGCGTCACCGACGAGACGGCCGCCGTGACGTTCCGCGACCCGAAGCAGGCCGCCGTGACGACGCCGAACGCGCTCGGCCCCCGCGACTTCGACGGCTGGGTGCAGGAGCGGGGCCTCTACTTCGCCGAGAGGTGGGACCCGAGGTACGAGACGGTCTTCTCGATGCACGACCCCGGCGAGGCGCCGCTCGCAGGCAGCACGCTCTGGGCGCGCCACGGAAAGGGCACGTTCGTGTACACGGGCCTCGCCTTCTTCCGGCAGCTGCCCGCGGGCGTGCCGGGCGCGTTCCGGTTGTTCGCGAACCTCCTCGCGGGGGGCAAGCCTCGCCCGTGAGCGAAGAGCCCACGCGCGCCGAAATGGGCGACGCGCCGCCGTTTGGGACCTGGAGGCGCATCTACGTCTTCGTCGCGGGCGCGCTGGCGGTGCAGGTGATCGTGTACGCCGTCATCACGGCGGCCTACCGATAGTGCGATGAGCGCGCTCGACTGGCTCGTTCTCACGTGCACGCTTTCGGCGATCGTCGGGTACGGCCTGTGGAAGACGCGCGCCGCCGCAGGAAGCGTCGACATGGCGGCCTACGTCCACGGCGGCTACCGCGACGACTGGCGCACGATCGGCCTGTCGGTCATGGCGACGCAGGCCAGCGCCATCACGTTCCTGTCGGTGCCGGGGCAGGCGTACCAAGACGGCATGCGCTTCGTGCAGTTCTACTTCGGGCTGCCGCTGGCGATGATCGCGCTCTCGATCGCCTTCGTGCCGCGCTACTACCGCATGCGCGTCTTCACGGCGTACGAGTACCTCGAGGGCCGCTTCGATCGGAAGACGCGCCAGCTGACGGCGTTCCTGTTCCTGCTGCAGCGGGGGCTGTCTGCGGGCGTCACGATCTACGCACCGGCGATCATCCTCTCGAAGGTGCTGGGCTGGTCGCTCACGTGGACGTGCCTGGCGATCGGCGGCCTGGTGACGCTGTACACGGTCTCCGGCGGCACGCGCGCCGTCAGCCAGACGCAGAAGCAGCAGATGGTCGTCATGCTGGGCGGCATGGCGGTGGCGGCCGTCGTCATCGTGTGGCGGCTGCCGCCGGACCTTTCGTTCGGGCGCGCCGTCCGCCTCGCCGGCGTGCTCGGCCGCATGAACATCGTCGACTTCGCGTTCGACCCGAAGAGCCGCTACACGTTCTGGTCGGGGATCACGGGCGGCTTCTTCCTGGCGATGTCCTACTTCGGCACCGACCAGTCGCAGGTGCAGCGCTATCTGTCGGGGCGGTCGGTCGCAGAAAGCCGGCTGGGGCTGCTGTTCAACGGGCTCCTCAAGGTGCCCATGCAGGCGCTCATCCTGTTCGTGGGCGTGCTGGTCTTCGTCTTCTATCAGTTCAACGCGCCGCCGCTCTTCTTCAACGAGTCGGAGCTCGCGCGCGTCGCGAAGACGCCGCGCGCGACCGAGCTCCACGCGCTCGAGGCCGAGCACGCGGCGGCGTTCGAGCGCAAGCGCGCCGAGATCGCGCGCTACGAGGCCGCGCTCGATCGCGGCGACACGGCGGCCGTGGACGCCGCCGAGCGCGGCGTGCGGACCTCGGCGGCGCGGGCCGACGACGTCCGGGCGCGCGCCAAGCGCCTCATCGCCGGGGCCGTTCCGCGCGGCGAGCCGCAGGACGGCGATTACGTCTTCCTGTCCTTCGTGATGGCGAACCTGCCGCGCGGCCTGGTCGGCCTCTTGCTTGCCGTGATCTTCTGCGCGGCGATGTCGTCGACGGCCAGCGAGCTCACGGCGCTGGCCCAGTGCACGCTGGTCGACTTCTATCGGCCGACCTTCCGGCCCGAGGCCACCGACGCCCATTACCTGCGCGCGGCGAAGCTGTTCACGGCGGCGTGGGGCGTGCTCTCGATCGTCTTCGCGCTGGGCGCGTCGATGGTCGACAACCTCATCCAGGCCGTGAACATCCTCGGGTCGCTGTTCTACGGGCCGATCCTGGGCATCTTCCTGGCGGCGTTCTTCCTGCCGAAGGCGCGCGCCACGCCCGTGTTCGGCGCTGCGATCCTCGCCGAGGCCGTCGTGTTCGCCCTGTGGTTGGGGTCCGACGTGGGCTTCCTGTGGTTCAACGTGATCGGCTGCGCGATCGTCTTCGCCCTCGCGGCGCTGACGCGCTCGCGCTGAGCGTCACTGCGCGCTGAGCGTCACTGCGCGCGGGGCGGCGAGGTCGCGATCGGCCGGAAGGCCGCGCAATCCGTCACAGGCTGGCGCGGGTACTTCTGCGGCAGCGCCGTGCAGCGGATGAACACGGAGCGCGCCGCGATCACCGCTCGGCTCGCCCCGCAGCGGTGACACAGGCTCTCCGGGAAGGGCCGGCGGTCCATCGGGGTCGTGTCCAGCGGGTCGTCGTTCATGGCGGGCGCTCGCGGACATCTTACCCCGCCCCGCGTCAGCGTGCGCTCTTCGCTCGGGCGTCGCCGGACAGGTCGCGGGCGCAGACGACGCGCACGCCCGCCTCGCGCCAGGCCTCGTCGGTCTCGGCGCGCCGCCGGGGCTCCACGGGTTTGGTCAGGTCCTCGACGACGACGGTCTCGAAGCCCTCGTTGACGGCATCGACGGCCGTCGCGCGCACGCAGTAGTTGCGGGCCAGGCCGACGACGAAGACGCGCGAGACGCCGCGCGCGCGCAGCCAAGCCGCGAGGCCCGTGGGTGTTCGCCGGCCGTCGGGGCCCACCTGTTCGCGGAAGGCGCTGTACGAATCGATGTGCCGGCGCGTCCCCTTGCGCAGGATCAGCGTCAGCGCGTCTTCGGGCACCTCGGGCGCCAGCGCGGCGCCCGGCGTCCCCGCGACGCAGTGGTCGGGCCAGAGCTCCTGCGGGACGCCATGGACGGGGACGGTCTCGAGCGGGCCGCGCCCGGGGTGCGACGACGCGAACGACACGTGCCCGCGCGGGTGAAAGTCTTGCGTGGCCACCACCGTCTCGAAGAGCCCCGTGACCTTCGCGAGCCCGCGCAGGATCTGATCGCCCTCGGCGACGGCCAGCGCGCCGCCCGGCAAGAAATCACGCTGGACGTCGACGATCAGCAACGCATCTTTCGAACGATCGACGCGCATCTCCCAAACGTAAGTCGGCAAGGAGGGAAGGACATGCCCAGCGCGACCGGTGAAGCCCCGTCGGAAGCTCTCTCGATCGACCTCTACGAGCTCACGATGGCCGAGACGTACTTCGAGCGAGGCATGGACGCGCCGGCGTCGTTCGAGCTGTTCGTGCGCCGGCTGCCGCCCGGGCGCAACTTCCTGATCGCCGCCGGCCTCGAGCAGGCGCTCGACTTCTTGGAGACGTTCCGGTTCACGGCCGACGACCGTGCTCATCTCGCGACGCTGGCGCGCACCGGCCAGCTCTCGACGGAGTTCGTCGATCGCCTCGGCGACGTGCGCTTCACGGGGGAGGCGTGGGCGATGCCCGAGGGGACGGTCTTCTTCGCGAACGAGCCCCTCCTGCGCGTGACGGCGCCCATCGGCGAGGCGCAGCTGGTCGAGACGCGGCTCATCAACCTGCTCCACCTCCAGACGGCGGTGGCCTCGAAGGCGGCGCGCGCGGTGCTCGCCGCGCGCGGGCGCAAGCTCGTCGACTTCGGCTTGCGGCGCGCGCACGGCGCGGAGGCGGGGCTCTACGCGGCGCGCGCGGCCTACGTGGCCGGCTTCGACGGCACGTCGAACGTGCAGGCGGGCGCGCGGTTCGGTCTTCCCGTGTTCGGGACGATGGCTCACTCGTTCGTGCAGGCGCACGACGACGAGGAGGAGGCGTTCGAGCACTTCGCCGTGAGCCACCCGCGTGACGTCGTCTTGTTGATCGACACCTACGACACGGAGGCCGCCGCGCAGAAGGTCGTCGCGCTCGCCGGGCGGCTCGGCAGCCGCGGCATCACGGTCAAGGCGGTGCGCATCGACAGCGGCGACCTGGCGGCGCACGCCCGCGCCGTGCGCGGCATCCTGGACGCGGGCGGGCTGCGCGAGGTCGCGATCGTCGCCTCGAGCGGGCTCGACGAGCGCGACATCGATCACCTGGTCCGCGTGGGCGCGCCCATCGACACGTTCGCGCCCGGCACTCGCATCGTCACGTCGTTCGACGCGCCCTACCTCGACTGCGCGTACAAGCTGGTCGAGTACGCGGGGCGGCCGCGCCTCAAGCGCTCGGAGGGCAAGGCGACCTACCCGGGGCGCAAGCAGGTGAGCCGCGGGCTGGACGGCGCCGGGTTCATCGCGCGCGACCAGCTGCACCTCGCCGACGAGCCTGGCGACGGCGCGCCGCTGCTCGAGCGGGTCATGAGCTGCGGACGGCGGCTCGTGCGCGCGCCGCTGTCCGAGGCGCGCCGGCGCGCCGCCGAGTCGCTCGCGACGCTGCCGCCGGCGCTTCGAGAGCTCGAGCCCGCGGCGGCGCCGCCTCTCGAGATCTCGCGGTGCCTCGAGGACCTGCGGCGCGGGTGAGGGCGCTGGGCGCCGTTCAGAGCTCGCGGAGCAGCGAGAGGGTGACGTTCGCCACGTCGCCGAGCATGTCGATCTTGCGCGTGATCGTGGTGAACCAGGCCGAAGGATCGATCCCGAAGCCGCTGTCGTCGTGTCCGAAGACGACGCTCTCCATCCGGCTGACCTCGTTGGCGGCGGGCGAGGCCAGCGTGCGTCGCAGAAGCTGCTCGGCGGGGCGCGGCGCGACGGCCGCGAACATGTGCAGGTAGCTCGACTGGGCCGCGATCAGCGCGGCCACGGCGATCCGCTGATCGGTCGTGAAGCGATCCTCGACGAAAGCAGCGGTCAGCTGCGCGCGCTCGATCCCCGTCTTCTCCTTGGCGTGCAGCAGGGTGAGGCACGCCATCGCCGCCGTGCGATCCGCGTCGAGCGTGCCGAAGGCCATGAAGGTGTCCACGGCCGCCAGCAGCTCGGCGTTGACCTTCGTGAACGCCTCGATCACGAGCGGCGGCGTGACGGCGCCTTGGGCGACGCCCGTGCGCAGCGGCGCGACGGTCGCCAGCAACGTCTCGGCGCGCTCGAGCCTGCGCCGCACCAGCGGGGGCGCGGCGGTCTCCCGCTTCAGCAGATCGATCAGCGCGCCGTGCCGGCGATCCGTCTGGTGCCACTGCTCGCGCAGATCGGCGTTGAGGAGGCGCCCGCCCGAGCCGATGAACAACGTCGACATCCCGCGCTCGCGCTGCGTCTCGTGGACCAGCGCGCCGATCGTGTCGGTGAGCTCGAGGAAGGAGAAGCGGGTCGTCGCCGCCGGCGTCGTGAGCGCCGGCGCGCCGAACGCGAGCGGCAGGCCCCGCGGCGCTTCTTCACGCGCTTCGCCACGCGAGAGGAAGGCGATCTGCTTGTCGATGCAGGCGGCCTTCACGGCGCCCGCGGCGCCCGCGGCGCGCAGCGCCTCTTCGAACGTCGGCGCCTTGAAGGTCAGCACCTCGTAGGACGCGCGGCAGAGCGCGATCGTGACGACGCACGTTCCGTCCGGGGTGAGCGTCGCCTGGCCGGAGTCGTCCGCTCCGAGACAGAAGCGCAAGATGCGCGTGGCGTCGGCTGAGCCGATGGGCATTTGGGGCTCGTCTTATAGTCTAGGGAGTCGCGGTTTCGCAGGCGTTTCTGCGCGGTCTCGTGTGCGTAACGCTCGCCTCGCGTCGGACTTCACGATCGAGACGTGCGCGGAGGCGCCGAAGTTGCGACCCGGTGACCGCGATACGAGGTTTCGACGATCTCTTGACGGAGAGGAAACGTGGCGACCTCTACCCTGGCTTTCAGATGTCGACGCGGACGAAGCTGGTCGTGCTCGGAAACGGAATGGTCGGTCACCGGTTCCTCGAGAAGCTCGTCGCCGGCGGCGGCATGGATCGGCTCTCGGTCACGGTCTTCTGCGAGGAGCCGCGCCTCGCCTACGACCGCGTCAATCTCTCGAAGCTCTTCGAGCACGCCGAGGTCGAGGAGGGCGCCGAGAAGCTGTCGCTCGTCGAGCCAGGCTCTTACGAAGCGGCGGGGATCGAGGTGCGCGTCGGTGACCGCGCCGTGTCGATCGATCGCGCCGCGAAGACCGTCCGCTCGTCGCGCGGCGACGACGTGCCCTACGACGTCCTCGTCCTGGCGACGGGCTCGTTCCCGTTCGTGCCGCCCGTCGACGGCCGCGACCGGCCCGGCTGCTTCGTCTACCGCACGATCGAGGACCTCGAGGCGATCCGCACCTGGGCGGCGCGGCCTGAGGTCTCGGCGGGCGTCGTCGTCGGCGGTGGGCTTCTCGGCCTCGAGGCGGCGAACGCGCTGCGCAACCTCGGCCTCGAGACGCACGTGCTCGAGGTGGCGCCGCGTCTGATGCCGCTGCAGGTCGACGAGCTGGGCGGCGCGATCCTGCGGCGCCGGATCGAGAGCCTGGGCGTGGGCGTCCACACGGGCATCAACACGAAGAAGATCGCGGGCGCCAGCGTGCGCGACGACGGCCGCGCGCCCGTGGGCCGCATGGTCTTCGCGGACGGCGGCGAGCTGCCCGCCGAGATCGTCGTCTTCTCGGCCGGCATCCGCCCCAACGACGGCGTCGCGCGCGCCGCCGGCCTCGAGATCGCGGCGCGCGGCGGCGTCGTCGTCGACCAGCACTGCCGGACGCCGGGAGATGCCCACGTCTACGCCATCGGCGAGTGCGCCGCCTGGATGGGCCGCACCTACGGCCTGGTCGCGCCCGGCTACAAGATGGCCGAGATCGCGGCCAAGCAGATCCTCGAGGGGCACAGCGACGAGCTGGGGCACTTCGACATGAGCTCGAAGCTGAAGCTCCTGGGGGTCGACGTCGCCAGCTTCGGCGACGCGTTCGGCCTCGAGGCCGGCGCGCACACGCTCTGTCTCGTCGACAGCGTGCAGGGCGTCTACAAGAAGCTCGTCGTGAGCGCCGACAAGGAGCGCCTGCTGGGCGGCATCCTCGTGGGCGACGCGGCGGCCTACTCGCAGCTGCTCGCGATGGTGCAGACGCGCATGAAGCTGCCGGCGCAGCCCGAAGAGCTGATCCTGCCGCCGCGCTCGGGGAAGAGCGGCGGCCTCGGCCCCGACGCCCTGCCCGCCGAGGCGATGGTGTGCAGCTGCAACAACGTCACGAAGGGCGTGATCTGCGACGCGATCGCCGCCGAGAGCCTCGGGACGATCGGCGCGGTGAAGTCGTGCACGAAGGCGGGCACCAGCTGCGGCTCGTGCGTGCCGCTGGTCACCGAGATCCTCAAGGCCGAGCTGCGGCGCTCGGGCGTCGCGGTCGACAACCACCTCTGCGAGCACTTCCCGCACTCGCGCCAGGAGCTGTTCCACCTGGTGAAGGTGCGCCAGACCAAGACCTTCGCCGGGGCGCTCGGCAGCTTCGGGCGCGGCGCCGGGTGCGAGATCTGCAAGCCCGCCATGGCCTCGATCCTCGCGTCGATCTTCAACGAGGTCATCACGAAGCGCGAGCACGTCGGCTTGCAGGACACGAACGATCGATTTCTGGCCAACATCCAGCGCGACGGGACCTATTCGGTGGTGCCGCGCGTCGCCGGGGGCGAGATCACGCCGCGCCAGCTCATCGCCCTCGGCGAGGTGGCCGAGCGCTACGGCCTCTACACGAAGATCACGGGCGGCCAGCGCGTCGACCTCTTCGGCGCGCGCGTCGAGCAGCTGCCGCACATCTGGCGCGAGCTCATCGACGCCGGCTTCGAGTCGGGGCACGCGTACGGCAAGGCGCTGCGCACGGTGAAGTCGTGCGTGGGCAGCACGTGGTGCCGCTACGGCGTCCAGGACTCGGTGGCCTTCGCGATCCGGCTCGAGAACCGCTACAAGGGCCTGCGCAGCCCGCACAAGCTCAAGAGCGCCGTGTCGGGGTGCGCGCGCGAGTGCGCCGAGGCGCAGAGCAAGGACTTCGGCGTCATCGCCACGGAGAAGGGCTACAACCTCTACGTGTGCGGCAACGGCGGCATGAAGCCGCAACACGCGCGGCTCCTGGCGCAGGACCTCGACGAGGACACGCTGATCCGGTACGTCGACCGGTTCCTCATGCTCTACGTGCGCACGGCGGATCGGCTCGAACGTACGGCGACCTGGTTCAACAAGCTCGAGGGCGGCATGGACTACCTCAAGGCCGTGGTCGTCGAAGACTCGCTGGGCCTCGCGGCCGAGCTCGAGCGCGACATGCAGCACGTCGTCGACACCTATCAGGACGAGTGGCGCACGACGATCGAAGATCCAGCGTCCGTGCGCCGCTTCCGCTCCTTCGTCAACAGCGAGGCCGCCGATCCCAGCATCGTCCGCCTGCCGCTGCGGCAGCAGCACCGGCCCGCGACCTGGGATGAGAAGAAGGGCGACATGCCGGCCTTGTTGATGGCGGCGGCCGCGGGGGGAGGGAAGTCGTCGTGAGCCGCATGGGCCTCACCGTGGCGCTGCCCGTCGAGGCGACGCGCCAGCCGCCCGCGAACGAGCGCGACGTTTCGAGCCGCGCGGACGCCGAGTGGCACCCCGTGTGCGACCTCGCCGACATCGTGCCCGACACGGGCGTGTGCGCGCTGATCGCGGGCCAGCAGATCGCCGTCGTGCGCGTGGGCGAGGGCGACGACGTCTTCGCGATCAGCAACTTCGATCCGTTCAGCGAGGCCTTCGTGCTCTCGCGCGGCATCGTGGGCGACAAGCGCGGCGTCGCGAAGATCGCGTCGCCCATCTACAAGCAGAGCTTCGACCTGCGGACGGGGCAGTGCCTCGACGACGCGGCCGTCGTGCTCCCGGTGTGGCCGGCGCGCGTGCGCGCGGGGCGCGTCGAGGTGCACCTGCGCGCGCCCCGACCGGAGGGCGAATGAATCGGACGCACTGCCCGTACTGCGCTTTTCAGTGCGGCATCCGCGTCACACAGGGCGCGGATCGATCCTACGCCGTGAAGGCCGACGAGGACTTCCCGGTGAACCGCGGCCAGATGTGCATCAAGGGCTTCACCTCGGCGACGCTGCTCGACCACCCCGCGCGGCTGCTCGCTCCCAAGCTGCGCGGGCGCGACGGTCGGCTCGCGCCCGCGTCGTGGGACGACGCGCTCGACTTCGTGGCCGAGCGGCTCTCGGCCGTGCGCGCCACCTACGGCGACGCGGCCGTGGGCCTCTTCGGCAGCGGCGCGCTCACGAACGAGAAGGCCTACCTTCTGGGCAAGTTCGCGCGCGTCGCGCTGCGCACGCCCAACATCGACTACAACGGTCGCTACTGCATGTCGTCGGCGGCGGCGGGCCAGAACCGGGCCTTCGGCGTCGATCGGGGCATGCCCTTCCCCATGGAAGACGTGAGCAAGGCCGACGCGCTCATGCTGTGGGGCGCGAACCCGGCCGACACGATGCCGCCCATGATGCAGTGGTTGAACCTGCAGCGCGAGCGCGGCGGCAAGCTGATCGTCGTCGACCCGCGGCGCACGGAGACGGCGCGCGTCGCCGACATTCATCTGCAGCCGACGCCCGGCACCGACCTCGCGCTGGCCAACGGCCTGCTCGCGATCGCCATCGAGGAGGGGCTCGTCGATCTCTCGTACGTCGCGGCGCGCACCGTGGGCTTCGATGACGTTCGCCGCCACCTGCTCATGACCGATCCCGCTCACGTCGAGCGGCGCACGGGCATCTCGCTCGAGCGGCAGCGCGAGGTGGTGCGCCTCCTCGCGGCGGCGCCGGCCAGCATGACGCTCTCGGGCCGCGGCCCCGAGCAGCAGTCGAAGGGCGCCGACACGGTCTCTGCCCTCACGAACCTCATGCTCGCGCTCGGCAAGGTCGGCAAGCCCTCGTCGGGCTACGGCTGCATCACGGGCCAGGGCAACGGCCAGGGCGGCCGCGAGCACGGGCAGAAGGCCGACCAGCTGCCCGGCTATCGCCTCATCGAGAACGCCGCCGATCGCGAGCACGTCGCGCGCGTGTGGGGCGTCGAGCCGGCGACGCTGCCCGGGAAGGGCAAGAGCGCCTACGAGCTGCTCGACGCGCTCGGCCCCGAGGGCGGCGTGCGGGCGCTGCTGGTCTTCGGCTCGAACGTCGCCGTCGCGTCCCCGCACGCGCTCAACGTCGGGCGGCGTCTGGCCGCGCTCGATCTGCTCGTCGTCGCCGACGCCTTCGAGAACGAGACGGCGGCCCACGCCCACGTCGTCCTCCCCGTGACGCAGTTCGGGGAAGAGGCGGGCACGCTGACGAATCTCGAGGGGCGCGTCATCCTGCGCGAGCCGTTTCGCGAGCCGCCGGCGGGCGTGAAGAGCGACCTCGAGATCATCAACGCGCTCGCGGCGCGGCTGGGCGCGGCGAGCCACTTCCCGACCAGCGCGCCCGAGGCCGTGTTCGCCGAGCTCGGCGCGGCCACGGCGGGCGCGCGCGCCGACTACAGCGGCATGACGTACCAGCAGATCCGCCGCGAAAAGGGCGTGTTCTGGCCGTGCCCCGAGCCGGGCCACCCCGGAACGCCGCGCCTGTTCGCCGAGCGCTTCTTCCACCCCGACGGCAAGGCGCGCTTCGTCGTGACGCGCGATCGCGCTTCGGCCGAGACGCCCGACGGCGAATACCCGCTGTACTTCATCACGGGCCGCTACCGCGAGCACTACAACTCGGGCGCGCAGACGCGCCAGGTGCGCGCGCTCGTCGACGCGAAGCCGGAGCCGCGCGTGCAGATTCACCCGCGCCTCGCCGCGACGCTCGGCGCCGAGGACGGCGGGCGGCTCATGGTCGAGAGCCGGCGCGGCGGCGTGACGTTCACGGTGACCGTGTCGCCCGAGATCCGGGCGGACACGCTGTTCGCGCCGTTCCACTGGGGCGGAAAGCAGGCCGCCAACATCTTGACCGTCCCGGCCCTCGATCCAACGAGCCGCATGCCCGAATTCAAGGTGTGCGCCGTGCGGGCGCGCGCCGTGCCCGCCGAGGTCGCAGCCTGATGCCTGGCGCCGGAAAGACCCCGACGCCCCTCGCGAAGAAGCGCCTCGCCATCATCGGGAACGGCATGGCGACGTGCCGCCTCCTCGACGAGTTGCTGGCGCGCGGCGCCACGGGGCGCTGGGACATCACCGTCTACGGCGAAGAGCCGGGCGGCACGTACAACCGCGTCCTGCTGTCGAAGGTGCTGGGCGGCGAGGCGCCGGACGAGATCGTCACGAAGGACGCGGCGTGGTTCGAGGCGAACGGCATCCGGCTGCGCTCGGGCGTGACGGTCAAACGCCTCGACACGAGCCGGAAGGTGGTCGAGACGACGGCGGGCCACTTCGATCGCTACGACGCGGCCGTGTTCGCCACCGGCAGCCAGCCGCTCGTGCCCGCCATCGAGGGCGCGACCGTCGCGGGGGGCGAGCTGCGTCCCGGCGTGTTCGTCTACCGCACGATGGCCGATTGCCTCGCCATGCGCGAGCACGCGCGCGGCGCCTCGAGCGCGATCGTCCTCGGCGGCGGCCTGCTGGGCCTCGAGGCCGCCAAGGTGCTGGGCGACGCGGGCCTGCACGTCACCGTCGTCCACGCGCGCGAGACGCTGATGAACGCGCAGCTCGACCCGATGGCGGGCGAGATGCTGGCGCGCCAGATGGAGCGCTTCGGAATCTTCATCCGCCTGGGCCGCACGATCGAGACGGTTCACGGCCGCGCGCGCGGCGCCGACGGCGACGGACCGGTCAACGACGTCGTGCTCGACGACGAGCCGGACGAACCGAATGACGGCCCCGTCGACGGCGTGACGCTCGACGACGACAAGCGGCTGCCCGCGGACATGCTGGTCCTGGCCTGCGGCGTCCGCCCGCGCGTCGACGTCGCGCGCGCCTCGGGGCTTCCCATCAACAAGGGCATCATCGTCAACGACGCGCTCGCGACCGAGGTGCCGGGCGTGTACGCCCTCGGCGAGTGCTGCGAGCACCGGGGCCAGATCTACGGCGTCGTCGCGCCCGCCTGGGAGCAGGCGGCCGTGCTGGCCGACGTCCTCACGGGCTCGCCTGCGCCCGCGGGCCAGCAGGCGCGCTATCAGGGATCGAAGCTGTACGTTCGCCTCAAGGTCGCCGGCGTCGACGTCGCGACGATGGGCTCGATGGATCCCGAGTTCGAGACCGACGACGTGCTCGAGGTCGTCGAGCAGCGGCGCAGCAGCTACCGCAAGCTCATCATGCGTGACGGCAAGCTGGTGGGGGCCATGCTGGTCGGCAACACGGCCGCGGCCGCGTCGCTGGTCCAGCTCTTCGATCGCGGCGACGCCATGCCGGCGGATCCCCTCGAGGCGCTGTGCCCCGGCATGGTCGGGGCGGCCGCGGCGGGCGACGAGCGCGTCGTATGCAACTGCAACAGGGTGACCGAAGGCACGCTCAAGCAGTGCATCGAAGCGGGCAGCGCCTCGGTCGAAGCCGTGGGCCGCGCCTGCCGGGCGGGAACGGGCTGCGGATCTTGCAAGAACGACATCGCACGGTTGGTCGCGCGCCACGCGAAGCCGCCGCCGCTCGTCGCCGTCGGCTGAGCGCCCGGCGCAGAACTCGCGAGCCGCTGGATTTCGCGCGCAGATCGTTCGCGATCGCGCGCGCCCGAGCCGCGCCCGCCGCGGTCCTCCAGCGGCACATCCGATGCAGCGACCGATCCAGGGGGAGGGTGGTCATGCCGATCCTGCTATTTCCATGCACGGTGAGGGAACAGGTGCTGGAGCAGCATGCAGAGCTCCGCCCGCTCCTGAACGAGGCCGTGTCGCTGTGCGAGGGTGCCTCCGAACGCGACGCCGGGCGCCTCTTCGAGCTGGCCCGCGCCATTCACCTGCGCTTCCGCGCGCACCTCGCCTACGAGGATGACGCGCTCCAGCCGGTGCTGGCCGTGCTCGACTCGTGGGGACCCGAGCGCGTCCGGAGCCTCTATGAGGACCACTTGCGCCAGCGGCGCAGCCTCGACGGCCTCCTCGCGACGTTCCAGGTCCAGGGCGACGTCGCGAGGTTGGCCGGGGCCCTGCGCAGGCTGGCCCAGGACCTCCTCGACGACATGGTCGACGAGGAGCAAGGCTGCCTGAGCGCCCCGCAGATGTCCGCGGAGATCTTGACGATCGAGCGCCGCTGAACGGTCCCGGCGCCGGCTGCGGGACTAGGGGATGATCGGCTGCACGCAGGAAGCGATGTCGAACAGCATGAACTCGATCACCTTCTCCTGCGGCGTGAGGTCCGTCGTGATGCAGCCCATGGGGAAGGGCGTGTTCGGCATGTCGCTCATCGCGCCGCCCGAGCTCACGTGGATGTCGGAGAGCACGACGCGGCCGCACGTGCCACCCGGAACGGGCGTGGTCGCGCTGAGGTATTGGGTGGTCTGCGGGTTCTTGTCGGCCGCGTAGATCCAACGCTGCGAGACGTTGCCGCCCGTGGCGGCCTGGAGGAGGAGCGGGTTCGCGTCCTGCGCCAGCGAAACCGTGCCGCCCGGCGGCGGCGAGCCCATCACGTTCACCATCCACGACGCGAGCGCCTGGCCCTGCGCGAAGCTCTGATCGATGGTCGCGGTGTACGGGTTCGGCAGAACGCCCTGATGGTTGAACGTCGCGATCGACTGGAACGCCGGCGTGCCCTTCTCGAACCAGTACGCGTGCCAGTGCGAAGCGAACACGCGGCCGCCGGCGTCTGCGAAGTCCTGCAGCGCCTTCACCGCGGCCGGGCTCTTCGTGGACTTCGGCGGGTTGTTGCCGTTGTACGAGCCCTGTCCGCCCTCGCAAGAGTGCAGCACGATGTCGTACTTCTTGAGATTGTCGAGGCTGTCCCACCACGGGTTCACCGGCGTGAACGGCGCGCCGGCGTTCAGCGTCGTCGCGTAGGCCGCCGTGCCGCCGCCGCCCGCGTACAGGTTCACGCGGCCCGTACCCGTCTCGGGCGTGAACTCCGCATCGGAGATGCCGATCTTGCGCAGCAGGCACTCCATCGCGTCCTTCTCTCCGGTCGTGAGCGCGATCCTGGGGATGTGGCCCTCGCTCTGGTTGCGCGGCAGGCGCGTGAGGTCCGCGTTCGTGATCGGGTTGTCCTGGCAGGCGACCACGTGGTCGAGCGTCACCTTGCGCTGCCACTTGCCGACCTGGATCACGAGCGGGATGTTGTCGCCCGCGGGGACGTCGGCGCCCGTCGCGCCCAGCTTGAAGTTGCCCTTCACGTCGCTCTTCGTGAACGTGACGGGATCTCCCGAGAGCAGCGACGTGCCGGTCGCCTTGTCACACGGGTCGCAGCTGGGGCCGTCGGTGAACGGCTTGAGCTCCTTGTTGGGCACGTACACCGTGATGCCGTAGAGCGGCACCTTGCCGGCGGGATCGAAGACCGTGCCGCTCACCGTCGTGCGCCCCCCGTTCGGGCACGCCGGCACCGCGCAGTTGCCCGCGGTGCACGTCGACTGCTGGCACTGCAGGCCCGTGCACGCGCCCGAGTAGCCGGCCAAGCCGCTCATGATGGTGCCGCCGCCGCCCGTGTTGCCCGCGAAGCCGCTGGGAGGCGTGATCGAGCTGCCCATGGGTGGTCCGGGGTTGAACGTGCAATGAAGGGCGAGCGCCGCGCTCGCGGCCACGATCAGGACGGACGTCGACTGTAGCTTCATAGGAGGGTCCTCGCAGTGGGGGGCGATTTTGGCCCTGCGCCCGTGAATGGGCGCGATGTTATCTTGCCCGCGCCATATGGCCAACCACCTCGAAGATCGGCGTCCGGGGAACCGGCCACGCACGACGCCGACGAACCCGCACACGCAGCTCGATCAGATCGCGCCGCCGGCGCTGCAAGAACGCGTGTTCGCCTTCGCGCGATCGCTGCCGAACGTCGTCCCCGGCAAGAGCCTGGTGTCGGTGCCCGGCGCGCGGGCGTTCCACCTGCCGGCGTGCCGCCAGCCGGTCGCGAGCGGGTTCATGATCGAGCGCGAATTCGCGCACTTGCACCCTGTTCGCGACGGCAGCCTGCACATGGCGCTGCCGCCCGGGATCGTGGACCAGGTCGTCGAGAACGGCTGGGCCGAGCGCCACCCGCTGGCCGGCCAGTTCGGCCTGGGCACGAACATCGTCATGGTCTACGGCCCGCGCGACGACGTCGAGCTCGAGGTGGTGACCGCTCTTCTACGCGCCTCGCACTCGAACGCCTGTCGCGACGGCCACTCCTGATTCTGCGCCGGCGCGCCGCGGTGCGGTGGTCAGGCCGCCGCGCGCGACCCACGTTCTACGCGGCGTGAGGCGCGTGCGGGCAGGGCTGGGGCTGGGGCTGGGATTCGCGGCGGCGATGGCGCTGGGGGCCGCCTCGCTGGGGCTCGGCGCGGCCGCACAGCCGCCGCGGCGGCTCCTGCCCGTGCCCCTCATCTCGCAGGCGACGTCCTGGACGTGCGGGCCGGCGTCGTTGATGGCGGCGCTCGTCTACTTCGGCGTGTACGACGACGCCGAGGCGCGCCTCACTGCGGAGCTCGGCGCGACGCCCGAGCAAGGCATCGATCCGGCCAGCCTGGCGGCGGTCGCGCGCAAGTTCGGGGTCGAGGCCGAGGTCCGAACGGGGCTCACGCTCGACGACCTCGCCGCGCAGCTCGCGCGCGGCTCGGTCGTGATCCTCGCCGTGCAGGCGTGGGCCGCGCGGCCGGTCGATGCGGCGACGGATTGGGAATCGGATTGGGAAGACGGCCACTACGTGGTGCTCGTCGGCCTCGACGACGCGCGCGTCTACGCCATGGATCCGTCGGTGCGCACCGGCTACGCGTACCTCGAGCGCGACGCGCTCCTCCGTCGCTGGCACGACTACGACGTGCGCGCCGGGCGGCGCGAGGCGTACCAGCACCTCGGCATCGTGCTGCGCGGCCGGCCCGCGCTCGGCGCCTATCCCGCAGCGCCGACGCGCATGGAGTGACGGAGCGGCGCTCCGTGCGGACGGCCCGCGGCGCTCTCGGGCGCGCGCGGCCCGTTCGGCGGATGAGGGCCGAGGGCCTCGGCGTCGGGGCGTCGAGGACCGGACGCTTCCGTCGCGATTGCGCCGGTCGCTTCTCCGCCCCATGCTCGTCTCATGGATCTCGGGATCGCCGGCAAGCGTGCCTTCGTCTCTGGCTCGACGGCAGGCATAGGCCTCGCCATCGCACGGGCGCTCGCGCGCGAGGGCGCCGTCGTCTACCTGAACGGCCGAACGCGCGCCCGCGTCGACGCGGCGATCGCGCAGATCGGCGCCGAGCAGCCCGGCGCGCGCCTCACGGGCGTCGCCGCCGATCTCGGCAGCGCGTCGGGCGTCGCCGCGGCGCTCGAGCAGCTGCCCGAGCTGGACATCCTCGTGAACAACCTGGGCATCTTCGAGGCGCGGCCGTTCGCCGAGATCGGCGACGACGACTGGCAGCGCCTGTTCGAGACGAACGTCATGAGCGGCGTGCGCCTGGCGCGCCGGTACTTGCCGCGCATGCTCGCGCGCGGCGACGGCCGCATCATCTTCGTGTCGAGCGAGTCGGCCGTGCAGATCCCGGCCGAGATGATCCACTACGGCATGACCAAATCGGCGCAGGTTGCCGTCGCGCGCGGCCTGGCCGAGCTCACCGTCGGGACGCGCGTCACGGTGAACACCGTGCTGGCGGGGCCGACGCGCTCGGAGGGCGTCGCGGGCTTCGTGAGCGGCCTCGCGCGGCAGACGAAGCGCGACGAGGCGGCCGTCGAGCGCGACTTCTTCGAGACGGCGCGCCCGTCTTCGCTGCTCAAGCGCTTCATCGAGCCGGATGAGGTGGCGAACCTCGTCGTGTACGTCGCGAGCGCCGCCTCGTCGGCGACCAACGGCGCCGCGCTTCGCGTCGACGGCGGCGTCGTGCGCGCGATGCTGTGAGGTCCGCGGCCACCCCTCGCTAGGGCCGGATCCCAGCCGGTCGCGGCGAGGCGAGGGCCGTCATCGCGCGACCCCCAGCGCGCGCGCGACGTCGGACGCGTGCAGGCCCGTGTTGTAGACGGGCGTGCCGGGCTCGAAGAGCTTGCCCGTCGCCAGCGGCCCGACGACGACGGGCGAGAACCCGGCGTCCTCGACGAGGCGCCGCGCCGTTGCGAGCGCGCCGTCGTCGTCCCCGGCCAGCGGAATACCGACGCCGTCGGCCGCCCCGCGCCTCGATTCGGAGGCCAGCACCTTGAAGTAGACGGTGTTGAAGGCCTTCACGATCTTCGAGCCCGGCAGGTGAGAGGCGACCCAGCCGCTCGAACCAGCGGCGTGCTTCGTCGCCGTGTGGGCTGCCTCGCCGTCGCGGCTCGGGTAGGCGTTGCACGCGTCGAGGACGACCTGCCCCGCGGCGGCTTCGCCGATCTCGCGCGCGACGGCGGGCACGGCGTGGAGCGGCACGGCGAGCAGCACGGCGTCGCCGCCCGTGACCGCCTCGCGCGGCGTGCCCGCGCTCGCGCGCGCCCCCAGCTCGGCCACCAGCCTCTCGAGCGCGTCGGGGTGCCGCGTCCCGAACCGCACCTCGTGCCCCGCCGCGTGCAGGAGCCGCCCCACCGTCCCGCCGATCATGCCCGCTCCGATGACGCCGATCCTCATGGTCCCCTCCGTCGTGCGCTCATCTAGCGCGCCGGTGACGCCGTGTCACGGGTGAGCTCAGGCGGGTGCCGCGTCGCGTGCCCCGTCGACGCGCGCCGCCGCGCGAGGGCGCGCGCGCCCAGCTTCCGCAGCTCTTCGACGGCCACCAGCGAGGAGGCGAACGCCGCCGCCAATCCCCATTCGCTCGCGGACAGCGGCACCGTGTCGAAGAGCCGCCGCAGCGGGCCCCACGTCACGATCGCGACCTGCAGCCCCGCGACGACGGCCAGCGCCAGCCACAGGCGCGCGTTCGTGAACGTCTGCCGGCTGAAGACCGAGCGCGGCTCCGTGCGCACGTTCAGCAGGTTGAACAGCTGGAAGAGCACGAAGGTCGTGAACGCCAGCGTCGCGGCGTGATCCGCGCCGACGCCCTTCCAGCCGAGCAGCGCCAGCGTGCCCGCCGCCATGACCGCGCCGTGGAAGACGAGCACGCCCAGGCGCGGCGCCGTCAGCATGCGCGCGCGCGGGTCGCGCGGCGGGCACCGCATGATGGACGGGCGCGGCGGCTCGAGGCCCAGCGTGATCGCGGGCGGCCCGTCGGCGAACATCGCGACGAACAGGACGTGCACGGGCTTGAGCGGCGGGGGCAGGCCCAGGAGGGGCGCCGTGAACACGGTGAGGATCGCGCCCATGTTCGTCGAGATCTGGAAGCGCACGAACTTGAGGATGTTGTCGTAGATCGTCCGCCCCTCGCGGACGGCGCCCACGATCGTCGCGAAGTCGTCGTCGGTGAGGACCATGGTGGCGGCCTCCTTGGCCACCTCGGTGCCCGACCCCATCGCCACGCCGATGTCGGCGCTCTTGAGCGCGGGCGCGTCGTTGACGCCGTCCCCCGTCATGGCCACGACGTGGCCGCGCGCGCGCAGGGCGCGCACGAGGCGCAGCTTGTGCTCGGGCGTGACGCGCGCGAACACGGCGATCGTCTCGACGCGCGCGGCGAGCTCGGCGTCGCTCATGGCGTCCAGCGCGGCGCCGTCGACGGCCGCGCCGGCCAGGCCGAGATCGGCGGCGATCGCGCGCGCGGTCGCGCGGTGGTCGCCCGTGATCATCTTCACCGTGATGCCGGCCGTCCGGCAGTGGGCGATCGCGTCTCGCGCGGCGGCGCGCGGCGGATCCACCAGCCCCACGAGGCCGACCAGCGTGAGGTCGTGCGCGCGCGCCTCGAGATCCTCCGAGGCGTGGAGCGCGCGCTCGGGCACCCTGCGGGCGGCGAGCGCCAGCACGCGGAGCCCGCGCGCGGCCATCTCCTCCCCGCGGCGTGCGAGCGCGGCGCGCGAGGCGTCCGAGAGCGGCTCGTCGCCTTCGCCTTCGCCCAGTTGGACGGCGGCGCACCGCCCGAGCACGACGTCGGGCGCGCCCTTCACGACGACGCGCGCGCGATCGCCGTCGCCGTGGACGGTGGCCATGAAGCGCCGCTCCGACTCGAAGGGGATCTCGGCAAGGCGCGGGAAGCGCCCGCGCGCCGCCTCGAGGTCGAGCCCTGTCTTGCGCGCCAGCACCAGCAAGGCCAGCTCCGTGGGATCGCCCACGGCCCGGCCGCCCCGTAGGCTGGCGTCGTTGCACAGCGCGCACGCGAGCGCGAGCGGCTCGAGCTCGGCCTTCGTGGGCGCGCCGCCATCGTCGTCGTCCCGTGCGATCGATCCGGCCCGCCCGTAGCCCTCGCCCGAGACGGCGTAGCTGCGACCGCCCGCCGTGAACGCGCGCGCCGTCATCTGGTTGACGGTGAGCGTGCCCGTCTTGTCGGTGCAGATCACCGTGGTGCAGCCCAGCGTCTCGACGGCGCCCAGCCGCTTGACGATGGCGCGCTGCCGCGCCATGCGTTGCACGCCCAGCGCCAGCGTGACGGTCACCACCGCGGGCAGGCCCTCGGGGATGGCGGCGACGAACAGCGTGATCGCCTCGAGGACGTTCTCGGCCAGCGTCTGCCCGCGCAGCATGTCGACGCCCGTGACGACGACGACGGCGATCGCCGCGATGACGGCCAGGTGCTTCCCGAGCTGATCCAGCTGGCGCTGGAGCGGCGTCGCGGGCGGCGCCGTGTCGCGCAGCATGTCCGCGACGTGGCCCATCTCCGTGTGTGCGCCCGTCGCCGCCACCAGCAGCGCGCCGCGGCCGCGCGTGACGACGGTGTTCATGAACAAGAAATTCGAGCGCTGCGCGACGGGCGCCGCGGCAGCGACCGTGCCGCGCGCGTGCTTGTCGACCGGCAGCGACTCGCCCGTCAGCGCCGATTCGTCGATCTCCAGCGCGTGGGCCTCGAGGAGCCGCCCGTCGGCGGGCACGCGATCGCCGGCCTCGACGAGGACGACGTCGCCCGGCACGAGGAGCTCGGCGGCCTGCACGACGTCCCCGGCCGCGTCGCAGCGGCGGACCCGCGCGCGCGGCGCCGAGAGGGCGCGCAGCGCGCGCAGCGACTGCTCGGCGCGGTGCTCCTGGTAGAAGCCGAGCGCCGAGTTGAGGAAGACGACGGCGCCGATGAGGACGGCGTCGCCGACGTCGCTCACGATGGCCGCGAGGACGGCCGCCGCGACCAGCACGAGGTTGAGGCCGCCGCGGAGCTGCGCGAAGGCGAGGGCCCAGCGGGAGCGGGGCGGGGCCTCGGGCAGGCGGTTGGGACCGTGCCGGGCGCGCCGCTGGTCGGCCTCGGCGGCGGAGAGGCCGGACGCGCGGCTGGCCGCGAGCTCGAGCGCGCGCGGGACGTCGACGGCCCACAGCGGCTCCGTCACTCGTCCTCCGGCGGCGCGTTGCGGCGGGCGCGGCGCACGATCATGAACGCGATCGCCAGCGCCACCTCGAGGCCGGCGAGCCCCAGCAGCGCCGCGCCGGACACGGCCTTGAGCTCGAGCGTGATCACCTTGCGGGCGAGCGCGATGATCGCGACCAGGAGGATCACCTCGGCGCGCCGCTCCGCCGAATGGCTGTGCACGCGCAGCGTCTCGAAGAGCTCGAGTCCGATGAGCACCAGCAGGAACAGCCCGAAGACGTCGACCAGCTCGTCGACGCCCAGGAGGACCAGCGGCGGGGACAACAGGTCCTTGATGATGAGCCAGGCGAGGTCGGCCACCGAAACGACGAGCACCAGGCCCATCATCCCGATGAGCGCGCCGATCAGCACCCGCTCCAAGCGCCGCATGCCCGGGTCTCGCCGGATCATCTGGTGACGGCGGGCGCGCGCCGCAAGCCCGCTGGCCGTAGGGCCAGCCTGGGCTCAGGTCCCCGCGAGCGCCGAGGCGACCTCGACGAACGACCAGTGCTGGCTCTTGAGGGCCTGCAGGCGCTCGAAGGCGTCGGGCGCCGACCGATCGACGAGGAAGCGCAGCTTCGCGAGCATCGGCGCGCGCTGCCCCGCGCCCTCGAACGCCGCGGCCGGCCGGACGCTGGGCGGCTCGCGGTCGACGTCCCGCTCCCACACGACGTGAGCGACGACGACGAAGTCGCCGCCTCCGCCTCGGTTCGCGTGGAACCGCGCCTCCAACACACGCATCGGCTCCTTCCTCAGAGGCAAGGCGCGTGCCGCGCACCTCGCCGCGCGGGCGCGGGCCCGGGCGCGAATGGCGGCCTCGCGGACGGTAACTTTTTGCCCGGCCCTCCCGGGCGCGGTCAGATCCTTTGACGCCGCGCCCGGCCAACGCGCTCGCGCCGATCGCGGGTGTGTTGGGTATGCTGGCGTCGATGCCGTCGATTCGAAGCGGGCGTCCCGATGAGCTCTCCGTCAGGCTGGCGCTGGCCTCTCTCGGCACGGCGTTGGCCGTGGGCATCGTGTGCGCCGTCGGGCTCTATTCCCTCCGCCACGCAGCCGCCGACGGCAACGCGGCGGTCACGCGTCAGCTCGCGTTGATCGACGACACCGCGGCCATGAGCGCCTTCCAGTACCAAAAGGGGCTCGTCGCGGAGTACTTGCTCACCGGCGATCCGACGCGGCTCGCCGAGCTCGACAGCAGCCGGCCCGCGTTCGAGGACTGGCTCGCGCGCACGCAACGCGCGGGCGGCGTCGAGTCGGCGCAGCTGCTCGGCGAGATCCAGGGCGTCTACCGCCAGTACGACGCCGTCCGCCGGCGCGCCGTGGAGCTCTATCAGAAGGGGCAGATCGAGGACGCCAAGGCGGTGCTGCGCAGCAACACCGGGCGGACGCGCACGCTCTGGGGCCTGTTCCGCGAGTTCGGCGGCATCATGCGCGCCGACGCCGAGCGCTCGCTGGCCGAGTCGCGCCAGAAGGTCGAGCGCCTCGGCCTCGTCTTCGTCGGCACCGCCATCGCCGGCGCGATCGCCAGCTTGCTGGCCGGCTTCCTGTGGGCGCGCAAGGTGACGAAGCCCATCTACGAGCTGGGCGTCCGCGTGGAGTCGGCGGCCGAGCGCACGCGCATCAAGATCGCGCCCGGGCGCGCGGGCCTGGACGCGATCGGCGAGCAGGTGGCGGCGCTCGTCGAGAAGCTCGAGGAGACCGACTCCGCGCTGGCCGAGCACCGGCGGCGCCTCGTGCAGAGCGAGAAGCTGTCAGCCATCGGCGAGCTGTCGGCCAAGCTGGCGCACGAGGTGTTGAACCCGATGGCCGGCATGAAGGCGGCCGTGCAGCTGCTGGCGCGCCAGGGCGCGTCGACCGGCGCGGAGACGATGCAGACCTGCGAGGCGATCAACCGCGAGATCACGCGCGTCGAAGGGCTGCTGCGTCGCCTCATGACCTTCGCGCGGCCGCTGTCGCCGCGCATCGAGGTCGTATCGATCGACGACATCATCGATTCGGCCGTGGGCGCGTCGGCGCCCGCGCTGCGCGACCTCAAGGCGTCGATCGAGCGGCGGTGCGACCCCTCGCTGCCGCCCATCGAGGTCGATCCCACGCTGATGACGCAGGTGCTGGTCAACCTGCTGACGAACGCCGCGCAGGCCATGGCGCCCGCGGGCGGCCGCATCGAAATCAGCGCCCAGCGGGCGGTCGTGCTCGGGCGCGACGAGGTCGCGATCCGCGTCGCCGATCGCGGGCCCGGCATCCCCGAGCGCGCGCTGTCGGATCTCTTCAAGCCGTTCTTCACGACGAAGCGGGACGGGCACGGCCTGGGCCTGGCCGTCAGCCAGAACATCGTCCTCGAGCACGGCGGCAAGATCGTGGGCGCCAACCGCCGTCACGGCGAGGGCTCGGGCGCCGTGTTCGAGGTTCAGCTCCCGCTGGTCCGCTGACGCGCCGGCCGTAAACAATTTGCACAGCTCCGCGCAAGTTGTTCGAAATTGGGACGCCCGCGCGGCTAGGGCAGCTCGTTGCCGTCGCTCGAGATCAGGCGGTGCCCGCGTCGCCGCAGCTCGGCGATGCACTGCAGGCAGTGATCGGGGCGTACCTCCACGGTGCGAATTTCGGCGTCTTCGGCTTGGGTCCACGTGAACGTGCAGTGATCGCGCGGGCGCAATAGGCCCGTCCGCGTCGAATCAGGGGTGGAACGGCGATTCATCGGGGGCTCGCTGAAGCAAGACGCGATCCAGCAGGCGGGCGCGAGCGCCTCTCGCAATCGCGCCCGACGAACCGGCGCTCGATCGCTCGGGCGTGCCGTTCGCGTTCGACGGCGTCCCGGTCACGCGTCAATGAAACGATTTGGCGATCAACCTTGACGGCGGGCCCTTGCCCTAGGCCGAACACACCTTAAACATCGTTAGCGTCTCACAGGGGGGCGGGCACGATGAGGATCATGGTCATTGATGGGTCGGAGATTTTTCGCATTGGACTGCGCGCGGTTCTCGCCGCGCAGCGGCCCGACATCGAGACGGCCGAAGAGTCGGATCGGATGGAGGTCGAGCGCGTGGCGCGCGCGACGCCCGACGTCCTGCTCGTCGATCTCGAGGTGCCGGGGGGCAGCGTCGTTCTGACGGGGGGCTTGAAGAAGCTGATCCCCGCGACGCGGGTGGTGATCTCGTGCGACCACTCGTCGCGCGCGGTGGTGCAGCAGGCGCTGAACGCGGGCGCCTCCGGCTACATCGTCAAGAGCCAGCCGGTGCCCCGGATCTTGGGCGCGCTCGATCGGGCGTTCGCGGGCGAGACCGTCGTGCAGCTCGACTCGGGCGGCGCCGTGCGGAGCCACGCCGGCGCGAGCGGCGCGCCGCCGAAGGGCAGCATCGCGTGCCTGTCGCAGCGCGAGCGCGAGGTGTTCGACTTGGTCGTGTGGGGCGCTTCGAACAAGGACATCGCGTCGACGCTGGGAATCAGCGTGAAGACGGTCGAGACGCACCGCTGCCACATCAACGCGAAGCTCGGCGTCCATTCGGCGGCGGACATGGTGCGCGTCGCCTCGTACCTGGGCGTCTTCGGCCGCCGGCCGCCGCCCGCCCCCGAGCCCGAGCTGCTCGTGCCCACCCTGGGGATCCAGCCGGGGCTCGGCGGCGGCGACGCTCCGCCGCAGTGACCGCCTGACGTTGCTCCGGGCCGCGCGCCGACCCAGCTTGGGAAGGCGATGGCCCGGAATCAGGGGAAAGCTTCGCTCGGTCGCGCGCTCGTCGCGGGGGTGTGCGGCGTCGCGGCCCTCGCGGTCGGAGAGCGCGTCGAGCACCTCCTCGCCGGGCGCGAGCCGGTGTACGCGGCCGGTCGCGTGGCCACGCGGCTCGCGCGCCGAGGCGGCCTCGCGGTGAGCTCACGCGGCGCGCGCCGGCTCGGCTCTGCCTTGCGCTGGGCCTATGGGCCGGCGCTCGCCCTCGCGCGCCGGTGGGTTCCGGGCGGGCGCAGGCCCGGGCTCGGGCGCGCGCTGTCCTTCGGCGCGATGATCTATCTCGGCGAGCTGCTGGCCTTGCCGGCGACGGGCGCGACGCCGCCCGTGCGGCGCTGGCCCCGTGGGCAGGCGGCCATGCTGGGCGCCCACACGCTCGCGTTCGCGCTCGGCGCCGAGCTCGTGGGCTGACCATAGGACCACCTTCTTTTCGAGCTGGCCCAGGATGGCCATGTTGGGAACGGAAGGTGAATGCATGGCGAAGCGCCGGTTGAGCGGGAAGGTTGCCGTCGTCACGGGGGCTTCGAGCGGCGTGGGGCGGGCCGTCGCGCGTGCCTTTGCGGACGAAGGCGCCGACGTCGCGCTCATCGCGCGCGCCGCCGAGGCCCTCGAGAACGCCGCCGTCGAGGTCCGCGAGCGCGGCGGCCGCGCGCTGATCCTCCCGATCGACGTCTCGAACGCGCGCGCGGTCGACGACGCCGCGGATCAGGTCGCCCGGGAGTGGGGCGGCATCGACGTGTGGGTCAACGACGCCATGGTCTCCGTCATCTCACCGATCAGCGAGATGACGGCCGACGAGTTCCGCCGCGTGATGGACGTGAACTATTTGGGCTACGTCCACGGCACGCTCGCGGCGCTCCGGCACATGCGGCCGCGCGATCGCGGGCTCATCATGCAGATCGGCTCGGCGCTCGCCTATCGGTCCATCCCGCTGCAGAGCGCGTACTGCGCGTCGAAGGCGGCGATCCGCGGCTTCACCGACTCGCTGCGCAGCGAGCTCATCCACGAACAGAGCCACGTGGCCGTCACGATGCTGCAGCTCCCGGCCGTCAACACGCCGCAGTTCGAGGTCGTGCGCAACCGAATGCCGCTGCACCCGCAGCCGATCGCGCCCATCTTCCAGCCCGAGGTGATCGCGCGCGCCGCCGTCGACGCCGTGCTTCACCCGCGCCGCGAGCTGTGGGTCGGGTGGAGCGCCGCGCGGGCGATCATCGGGCAGCGCTTCATTCCCGGCTTGCTGGATCGCTACCTCGCGCGGTACGCGTGGCGGGGGCAAGAGACCGAGCGGCTTCCGCCGGGGCACCCGGTGCGGCACGACGAGGACAACCTCGACGCGCCCTTGCCCGGGGATCCCGGCGCGCACGGGCCCTTCGACGCGCGGGCGCGCCGCTTCAGCAGCAGGTTGTGGACGCGGACGCACAAAGGTTGGCTGGCCTTGGCCGCGGCCTCGATCGCGGGCGCGCTCGCGTGGCGGCCCGCGCGGCGGGCCTTGTCCTAGGGGGGCGACATGCGGCACGAGCGTCGGTTGATCCGGTGGGCGTTGACGGCGCTCCTCGTCGGCGCGGCGGCGCCGGCCTTGGCCGTACCCGCGATCTCGGGCACGTTGCAGCCCGGACGGTCGGCGACGCTGCGGGCGCCGGTCTCCGGAATGGTGGCCGCCGTCACCGCCGACGTCGGGCAGCCCGTCAAGCGGGGCGCGCCGGTGGCGCGCGTGCAGGATCCGACCTTCGACGAAGCCGTGGGCGAGGCGCGCGCGTCGGTCGCGGCGGCCGTCCGCGCCGAGGAGATGGCGAAGGCGTCGCTCGCGGACGTGCAGGCGCGCGCGGCTCGGCGCGAGCTGCTGGACTCGGACGTCGATCGCTCGCGCGCCCTGCTCGCGTCGACGCGAGACGCGGTGGCCCAGGCGCGGTCGCGGCTCGAGACCGTCGAGCGCGCCATGGCCAAGCTCGAGGTTCGTGCGCCGTTCGACGGCGTCATCGGCGAGCGCAACGTCGAGCCCGGTGACACCGTGGCGGCAGACGCCGCCGTGGCCACGCTCGTGGACACGTCGACGATGATCCTGGCCGCGGCCGTCGCGCCCGACGAGGTGGGCGCGCTGAAGGTGGGGCAGCCGGTCGACGTCTCGGTGGCCGGCTACGCGGGCACGTTCCGCGGCACGATCACGGAGATCTCGCCGACGGTGGACCCGGGGACGGGCCAGGTGCAGGTCACCGCCGAGGTCCCGAACCCGGGCCGCCGCCTGGTGAGCGGCGTGCACGCCGAGGCGCGCCCGGTCGCCAAGCCCGCGGCTCCCCGGCGCTGAGTCACTGGGGCAACACAGAGACGAAGCGCGTGCCGAGCGCGTTCGTCACGCGCAGCAGGTGCACGCCCTTTCGACTGCGCATCACCTCGACCGCCTCGTCGCCCGTGCGCACGGGCTTGCCGTCGACCTCGCGGATGACGTCGCCGACGCTCAGGCCCGCGCGCTCGGCTGGCGTGCCGGGAAGCACCTCCGTGATCAGCGCGCCCCGCAGCTTGGGGTCGAGGTCGAGAGCGCGCGCGAGCGGCGGCGTCAGCGTCTGCAACGCGACGCCGAGGTGCGCCGGGCCGGACGGCGGGGCGGGCAGCTGGCCTGACGGCGGCGGCGCTGCCGTCGACGGCTGAGGCTGCTCGGTCGGGTACTCGCCGACCTTCAGGTCGACGGGGCGAATCGAGCCGTCGCGCCAGTAATCGAGGTGCACCGTCGTGCCGATGTGGTGTTCGGAGAGATCCGCCACCAGCTCGTCGGCGCTCTTCACCGCGCGGCCGTCGATGCGCGTGATGATGTCGCCCACCTGAAGGCCCGCGCTGGCCGCGGGCCCGTCGACGGTGACGCCGCCCACGAGCGCTCCGTCCTTGGGGAGGTTGCCGCTCAGGTTGGGCGCCTGCTGCAGCAGCTGCGCGCGCAGCGGCTCGCTCAGCGTCATCACGCTGACGCCGATGAACGGGTACCGGACGCGCCCCTCCTTGATGAGCACGCCGGCCACCTGCCAGGCCTGGTTCACGGGGATCGCGAACCCGTAGCTGCCGCCGGGCCCGACGTTGATCAGTGTGTTGATCGCCACGACCTCGCCCTCGAGGTTCACCAGCGGGCCGCCCGAGTTCCCCGGGTTGATCTTGGCGTCGGTCTGGATGTACTTGCGCACGCGCTCGCCCGACTCGAAGCGAAAGTGCGTGCCCGTCTCGCCGACCGCGCTCACGATGCCCGCCGTGACCGTCTGGTCCATGCCGAGCGGGCTGCCGACGGCGATCGACCACTGCCCGATGTGCAGCTTGTCCGAGTCGCCGAGGCGCGCCGCGACCAGCCCGGAAGGCGCGTGCTCGAAGCGCACGACCGCGACGTCGGTCAGCGGATCGGCGCCCACGACGCGCGCGGGGAACGCCCGCCCGTCGGGGAGCTGGATCGTGACCTTGCGCGCGCCGCGCACGACGTGGCTGTTCGTGAGGACGTCGCCGGCGGCGTCGACGACGACGCCCGCGCCCGTCCCCTTCACGATCCGGCGCGGCGACGGCAGCTGCTGGGGGGCCTCGTGGAAGAAGTGGCGGAGGAAGTCGGGCAGATCGGGATCGATGTCCGGCTGCCCGATCACGGCGCTCGGCGCCTCTTCGACGTCGATGCGCACGACGGACGGCCGAATGGCCTTGGCGACCGCCTCGAAGGCTTCGGACAGCGCCGTCGCTTGCGGCGAGGGCGTGAGCTTCGGGGTGACGCTCTCGACCTGCCGTTGATTCGCCGGCGGGATCGGCGCCTTCGACGACGGCGGAGGCGGCGGAGGCGCGACCCGGCGGTGACAGCCGCACGCGAGGGCGGCCGCCACCAGGACGAAGCCGACGCGAGCGCTTCGTGCAGACTGGCTCGACATACGTGGAAGCTAGTGACTCGGGCGCACGGGCCAAGGCCGCGGCGCGCTCGGGTCGGGAGGCCATTGCGCGCGGATGCCTTCGTCACATGGTTGGAGGAGGCGCGGGCGCAGGTGCAGGCGGAGGGCAAGAGGATGGCGAGCGCAAGGTGGCGGGATCTGTCGGGAGGGACCGCGGGGCAGGGGGCAGGGCTTCGGTCGTGGTTGGCGGCCAGCCTCGACACGGCAGCGGCGAACCGTCCGGGGATCGCGCTCGCTGCGCTGGGGGTCGTGTCGGCGATGGCGGCCGGCCTGCCCGCGCTGCTGCTCGCGGTGCCGCTGGTCTTCACGGCGGTGTTCGCGGCGGCGCTGTTCGACGGGGCCGCTCGGCGGGCAGCGTGGGCCGGCGCGGAGGCGCCGCTGAGCCGCTTGCCCGATCCTTCTTCGTTCTACGATGCGCGGGCCAAGTCTCTCGCGACGCGGCTCGTGCTCGCGCGCCGGGGCACGGCGCGGGCGCTGCTCGCGGGACCCGAGGGGCCGGCCTTCGACGTCGCGAAGCCGCTGGCGCGCGTGCCGCGGGTCGAGCGCGACGCCGTGGTGCTGCTGGCGCGCTTCGACTCGCTCACTCGGTTCATCGACGCGCACCCCGTGGGTGAGCTCCACGGTCAGATCGACCGGCTTCGTGCGCGCGGCGCCATCGACGATCCGAGAGCGCGCGCGGCCTTCGGGCGGGCGGCCGCGCGCTGCCAAGAGCGCCTCGACAGCCTCCTCGCCCTGCAGGTCGAGGCCCTGCGCCTGCTGGGCGCCGTCGAGGAGATCGTCGGCGCGCTCGAGCAGGTCCCCGTCGATCTGATCCGCTTGCAAGCGCGGCGCATCGAGGCCTGCGACGATCGCGCGCGCGTCGCCCGCTCGGACGCCGCCGAGGCGCTGGACGCGCTGGCGGCGCTGCAGGCCGTCCTCTCCGAGGGAGAAGGCGCCACCCCGTCGCGCGCGCTGGACTGACGCGCACAACGATCCTCGGGACTGGGGGCGAGCCGCGGGAGAAGATCCGCCACCCGCCGCGGCGCGCCCCTGGTCCCATTTTTCAGGCCTCGCCCGCGGGCCAGGGCTTTCCTCACGCCCGTGGAGACGCAGATCTGTATTGAAGGATCTCGCGGAGAGGAGGGGGACGATGCGGATGAACGGAGAGGGAGTGCCGATCCCCAAGGCGACCGCGCCCATGGCCACGTCTGGGGCCAACGCCACCGCCAACCTGGAGGCGCTGTCGGGCGGCGTGTTGATCAAGGAGATCGCCCGCGAGATTCAGCACCTCGTGAAGGCGCAGATCGCGCTCGCCCGCGTCGAGGTGCGCGCCAACGTCGCCGCGGAGGCGAAGACGGCCGCAGGGCTCGGCATAGGCGCGGTGGCGGCGCTCATCGGGGTCAACCTGCTGCTGGTGACGGCGATCTTGGCGCTGGCGACGGTCCTTCCGGGCTGGGCCGCGGGGCTCATCGTCAGCGGCGTGGTCCTCGCCACGGCGGCGATCGTGGGCGCGGTCGGCTGGCGCAAGCGGGTGCGGCGGCCGCTGGTGCGGACGCGCCACGAGCTCGAGGAGGACGTCAAATGGACGAAGGAACGCGTGAGCTAGAGACGCGCTCGGCCAGCCCCGAACGCGAGTCGGAGCGGCTCGAGCACGAGGTCGACGTCGCTCGGGCGCGCCTCGGCGATCTCGTGGTCGAGCTCGAGCGCCGCGGCCGCAGACTGCGCACGCCGGTGATCGCGATCGCGGCGGGCATGGTGGCGCTGTCGATCGGCGGCGCGATCACCTGGCGTCACTACCACCGCCGCCGCCGCTCGCGCGTTCGGCGGCTCCAGGACATGTGGACGCGCGCCGCGAAGCATCCGGAGCGCGTCGCGGCGGAGAAGCCGAACGTCGCGCTGAAGATCCTGGCGGCGGCGGGCAGCGCCGCGGCCACGATGGGCACGCGCGCGCTCATGAAGAAGTGGATGCGGGAGTGACCGCGCCGGGCCCGCGAAGCCATCGCGTTCAGCTCTCAAGTTCTGGACCCGACCGACCGATCCACCGGGGACTAGGAGAGCCGTGGACGTGTACCTCGGGGGCTTGTCGTGAGATCTGCGGCGCGCCGCGCAAAACAGATCAGCCGTTACCGCCATCAGCGTGCCACGATCGAGCCCGACGCGTCGAACGACGCGCCGGATCATGACTCGGCCGAGGGCCCCGAAAACATCGAGGTCCACGTTCATGTCCATCGCGGGGCCGGCGGCGCGCCCAAGCGAGCGAACGCGCCCGTGCGGACCGAGCTGACGGGCGTGCTCTTCGATTGGACCGGACACTATGACCGCGTGTGCCAGAGGCCGCAGGAGCAGAAGCTCGCGGGGCTGGCCCGATTCAAGACCTGCCACGGCTGCTACAAGCCGGTGTCCCTGTTCGCTCAGCGCTGCGCGTGGTGCTCGACACCTCGTTCGCGCCGGCCGCTGAGGACGATGATCGCCATGGGCGCGCTGCTGACCGTCGGCGTCGCCTTCGGCGTGTTCGTCCACCTGTTCGGCAACGGGTCGATCGCGGAGCGCGTCACGATCGCGCCGCTCGGACACTGGTCCAGCGGCGAGTAGCCATCGCTCGCCACTCCGGAGACAGAGCCGCACGAGCTCGACGTCGATCTCGCGCGTCGCCGACGCCGCAGCGACGGGTGAATCAGGTCCCACTCCCGTTTGCGACGATCGGGCGGCGTTCGCATTTACAACACATGCGCCTCCGTCGTGTCGTGTTCGCCGCAGGGGTCAGCTTCCTGGTGGCGGCGGGATGTGGTGGAGGGGACGGTCTCGATACGACGCCCGCGGTGCTCCCGGCCGACGGAGGCGCAGGTCAGGTGGTGCAAGGCGTGACGATGGGCAATCTGGTCACGCTGCCCGTCTCGATCGAAGGGACGCCTGCGATGTCGTTCATCGTCGACACGGGCTCGCCCCTGACGCTGGTGGATCCGAACCGCTTCGCGTCGCTGGGCTTGCCGAGCGGCGTGGGGACGGCCGCTGCGGTCGACGTCGGCGGTCTTCACCTCATGAACGTCGCGATCCTGTCGACCAGCCCGTGCGGCGTGATGATGTGCAGCGAGACGACGCCCGCGGGCCTGCTCGGCGGCGACGTCCTGGGCAACTTCTCGGTCACGATCGACTACGCCACGGGCACGGTCGGCTTCGACGTCCAGCCGGAGACGCAGAGCCTGGGCGCGCCGTCCACCTCCTCGTTCGATCTGCTCGGAGGCGGCCACGTCATCGTCTCGGGCGGCGCCAACGTCAACGTGCCCGCGACGCGAATCGCCGTCGACGTCGCGATCGAAGGGAGCGTTCACCCGTTCGTGCTCGACACGGGCTCGAGCCAGGTGCTGCTGTCGGCGGAGCTCTTCGACGCGATCGTCGCCGACGGCCGTCCGCAGGGGTCCGCGAGCGTCCTCACGATCACGGGCACGACGACGCAGCCGACCACCGTGCTCTCCAGCGTGGCGCTGGGCGACGCCGAGCAGAAGGAGGTGGGCGCCGTGCGCTCGCCCTTCGCGCTCGACTCGCTCGCGCGGGAGATCGGGCACACCGTCGACGGGCTCCTCGGCGGCTCGTACCTCACGCGCTTCGTCGTCCAGCTCGACTACCGGCGTCACGTCGTCACGCTCTGGCCCAGATGAGGGAGGAGACGGAGACGACGGGCGTCGCGCGCGCAACGGCTTTACAGACGCGCCGGGCGAATTAGAGATGAAGGAGCGACCATGTCGCTCGAAATCCAGGACTACGCCCTCGTCGGCGACACCCAGACGGCCGCCCTGATCGGCGCCGACGGCTCCGTCGACTGGCTGCCGTTCCCGCGCTTCGACTCGGCCGCCTGCTTCGCGGCGATCCTCGGCGATCGTTCGAACGGCCGCTGGGCGCTGGCGCCGACCGCGCGCGTGATCGCCCGCCGCCGGCGCTATCGTCCGGGCACCCTGGTGCTCGAGACGGAGCTCGAGACCGAAGACGGCGTCGTCCGGCTGGTCGACTTCATGCCGGTCCGGGGCCGCGTGCCCGATCTCGTGCGCGTCATCGAGGGCGTGCGCGGCCGCGTCGAGATGGAGACGGACCTGGTCATCCGCTTCGACTACGGCCAGACGGTGCCCTGGGTGCGCCGCCAGGGCGACGCCCTCACGGCGACGGCCGGCCCGGACGCCCTCTGCATTCGCGGCGACGTCGAGCTGCACGGGGAGGACATGTCGACGAAGGGCCGGTTCACGATCGGCGCGGGCGAGCGCCGCGTGCTGGTGCTGACCTGGTTCCCGTCGCACGAGCCGGTGCCGCCGCCGTGCGACCCGCTGCTGTCCCTCCTGGAGACCGACACGTGGTGGCGGGATTGGGCCAGCAGGTGCCGCTACGAAGGACCGGCGCGTGAGGCCGTCGTGACGTCGCTGGCCGTGCTGAAGGGGCTCACGTACGAGCCCACGGGCGGCATGGTGGCCGCGCCCACGACGTCGCTGCCGGAACAGCCGGGCGGCGTCCGCAACTGGGACTACCGGTACTGCTGGCTCCGCGACGCGACGCTCACGCTCTACGCGCTCATGATGGGCGGCTACACCGAAGAGGCGATCGCGTGGCGCGAGTGGCTGCTTCGCTCGGCCGCCGGCGATCCCAGCCGCCTGCAGATCATGTACGGCGTCGGCGGCGAGCGGCGGCTCGACGAGTACGAGCTGCCGTGGCTGGACGGATATCGCGGGGCGAGGCCCGTGCGCGTGGGCAACGCCGCCTCGGGGCAGTTGCAGCTCGACGTCTACGGCGAGCTCATCGATTGCTTCTACCAGGCGCGCGCCTTCGGGATCGAGGCGGACCCGTGGGCGTGGAGGCTCGAGCGCAACGTGCTGGAGGCGCTGGAGACGCGCTGGCGCGAACCCGACCACGGCATCTGGGAGACGCGCGGCCCCGCGCGGCACTTCACGCACTCGAAGGTCATGGCTTGGGTCGCGTTCGATCGCGGCGTCAAGTCCGTCGACCTCTTCGGGATGGAGGGGCCGAGCGCGCGCTGGAAGCAGGTCCGCAAGGAGATCCACGAAGAGGTGTGCCGCGAAGGCTTCGACGCCGCGCAGAACACCTTCACGCAGTCCTACGGGAGCCCCGAGCTGGACGCGAGCCTGCTTCTCATCCCGCTGGTCGGCTTTCTGCCGCCCAGCGATCCGCGCGTGCTGGGCACGGTGGCCGCGATCGAGCGCGAGCTCGTCGTGGACGGCCTGGTCCTGCGGTACCGCACGGACCCACACGGCGAGATCGACGGGCTGCCGCAGGGCGAGGGCGTCTTCCTGCCGTGCAGCTTCTGGATGGTCGACGCGCTCGTGAAGCTGGGCCGCAACGACGAGGCGCAGCGATTGTTCAACCGGCTGCTGTCGCTGCGCAACGACGTGGGCCTGCTCTCGGAGGAGTGGGACACGCGCCGTCGCTGCCTCGCCGGCAACATGCCGCAGGCCTTCACGCACCTCGCGCTGGTCAACAGCGCCTTCAACCTGGCGCTGCACCAGCGCTGCGCCGTGCGCCTGCGCGCGGGCGACGAGCCCCGCGTCGCCGCCGGCGCCGAATGAGCGCGCGGGAGCCACGCCGCTCGGCGTGACTCCCGGCGGGGCCCGTCAGAGGACGAGGCGGTCCTTCTTGATCTCCTTCGCCACCTGCTTCGAGACGTCACCCACGACCTCTTTCGCCGAGGCGGGATCGAAGGTGCGGCTCGTGCCCGACCAGATGAGCTTGTCCTGCGGCAGCGAGTAGAGGCTGCTCACGACGTCGACGACCACGTCGGTCGACAGGTAGCCGGGGGCGTACACCGTGTTGCTCGCCCAGTCGTAGTAGCTGTCGAAGGTGCCGTAGTAGCCCGTGTTCGTGACCTGCTCGGTGACCGCCGCGAGCCGCATCACCAGCGCGCCGTCGAAGCCCTGATCCTGGAGCTTCGCCTTGACGACGTCGCGGCTGCGCAGGTCCTCGTCGGAAAGCACGAGGTAGCTCGGGATGACCTGCGTGCCCTTGACCTGCTTCGACGCCTCGGTCTCGGCCATGCGCCGCATGCCCGGGTCCTTCGTGAGAGCGATGACCGCCACCTTGTGCAGTGGCTGGCCCATCGCCGCCGGATCGAACCAGGTGTTCGTCATCTCCGTCGAAGCGCACCCCACGGCCATCGCGAGGCCGCAGAGGGCCACGACGCTTCTCCACGCGCCTCCGTTCACCGTCGTTCCCATGATCTCACCCTCCTGCTGCGCCTCGTGTTGCCCATCGGTGACGTTGGTCCCCGCTTCGTGACACACGCATCGCAGCCGCTCCTGGCCAATCTAGTGAGCCGAGACCACCCGCCAACGTCGCGGGCCTGCCTTTGGTGCCGGGCCCTACCGTCGTGAAACGAGCTTGACCGCGCCGCCCCGGTGCCGAAGATCGCGCGATGCACGGCGACAGCGAATCCCGAGAGCTCTTCGGCACGGAGACCATGGCCGAGCTCTCGGCGCGGCAGGGGCGGATCGCCGACGCCCTCGCCATCTACCGGCAGCTCTGCGCGCGCGGCGGCGACGACGAACGGCACGCGCGCTGGTCGGCGCGGCTCCGCGAGCTGGAAGGGCAGGGCGTGAGCGCGGCGGCGGCCGCGGCGCCCGGCCTCATCACCAAGGCGCCGGCCAGGGCGGTGGCGGCGCCCGCGTCGCGCCCGTCGCCCGATCACGTCTTGCCGCTCGTCGTGCGCCAGCCCGTGCGCGCGGGACAGATCGTTTACGCCGAGCAGAACGACCTCATCGTCCTCGCCCCCGTGAACCCGGGCGCGCAGCTCCTCGCGGACGGGAACATCCACGTCTACGCCCCGCTGCGCGGCCGCGCCGTCGCGGGCGTGCGCGGCGCGCGCGAGGCGCGCATCTTCTGCCAGCGCCTCGAGGCCGAGCTGGTCGGCATCGACGCGGCCTACGTCGCCGCCGAAGACATCGCGCCCGAGCGCTTCGGCAAGCCCGCGCAGGTCACGCTGGAGGACGGCCGCTGCGTCGTGCGCCCGCTGTGAGCCGAGCTCACGCCCCGTAGCTGCTATCGTTCGGGGATCTCCAGCGACGCGTCTCACACGGTGTTCTTGCTCTCGCCCGCGAACCTCGGAGGCGCGCGGGCGGCGTGGCTGCTGCGGCGGGGCTCCGACTTGCCGCTCGCGCAGGCGCTGCGCGCCGAGGGGAGCGCCGGCGCGCCGCTCGCCGAGGCCTTCAGCTTCGTGAGCAGCCTGTACTTCCGCGGCAAGGCCGCGTACGCGCGCGCGTTCGCGCGACCGCCCGCCGGCGGCGCCGCCGGTCTGGTCATCACGCCCGCCGAGGGGCTGCTGGCGCTGGACGAGCCCGTCACGGCCGCCCGCCTCGAGGCGTGGGCGCGCGTGCCGATCGGGGCGCGCAACGGCGACTTCACGGGGCCGCTCACGCGCGACGCGGAGATGCTCGAGCGCGCGTTCGGCGCGACGACGCGCTTCGTGCTGCTGGGCAGCGTCGCCACGGAGAAGTACGTGCGTCCGCTCGCGCGCGTGCTCGGCGATCACCTGCTGTTCCCGCCGGACTTCGTGGGGCGCGGCGACATGAGCCGAGGCGCGCTCCTGCTGCGCGCCGCGCGCGAGGGACGGGAGCTGCCGTACGACGTCGTCGAGGGCGCCCGGACGTCACGCGCGCGGGTGGAACGCCGCTTGCGTTCCACTCGGGCGTGAAGCGGCCCACCGCCGGACGAGGTCGGAGATGATGCGCTACGCGTTCGGCGCCGCGGTCTTGTCGGCGGCGCTCGCCGCGCTCGTGCTCTGCCTCAGCGCGTGGTCCATGCGGCGCCGGCTCTAGAAGCTGGCCATGGTCAGCAGGAAGCGCAGGCCGTAACCCTGGCCGTAGGCCAGCTGGAACCCGCCGCGCGGCGCCGCCTCCCAGTACGGGCCCTGCGTCTTGAACCAGCGGAGTCCGAGCCCGTAGGTCGGGAACCATTGGCTCGAGCCGAGGCCTTGGAAGTTGCGGCCGGCGACGGTGCCCCAGTCGGTGAACAGCGACGCGTCGAGGTACGACGAGATGTACCAGCGGTACTCGGCCGTGGCGACGAGGCCGCTCGCGTCCCGGAAGCGGCCCTCGAGGAAGCCGCGCATGCCCGCCGTGCCCGACGGCATGACCAGCTCCTCGAACGGAATGGGCGCGCTGCCCAGCTTGTCGACCATGGCGGCGTGGCCGCGCACGAGGAACGTGCGGTTGATGCCGCCCACGGCCACGACGCCGTCGGCGCTGTACGTGATGTGCTCGCTGGGATCTCCGGCGATGCCGTGCGCGTAGTTGGCGTCGAGGAGGAGGCTCGCGCCCGGGCCCTCGCGTCCTGGCCGGCGGAAGTCCCAGGCGAACCCGCCGCCCCCGTGGACCAGCCGTTCGCCGCTGTTGAACTCGGGCATCTGCATCGGGTTCACGCAGCCGGGCTGCTCGCCGATCGAGGCGCAGGCGTCGGGCGGCAGGCCGTAGAAGTCGGAGACGGGCGGGCCCCCGCGCACGGAGGAGTCGCCGTAGGTACGCCGCAAGACGTCGCCGTGCAGGCGCACGACGAAGTAGGCCGGCAGCTTGCGCGTCCACAGCGCCTGGGCGTCCAGCGCGTTCACGCTGTAGCGCGCGAGCCCGCGGCCCATGTCCATGAGGTCCGACGTCGAGTTCGGGCCGATGCCCGCGAACAGCAGATCGTTGCGGTCGACCCACTCGGCGTCGATGAAGATCCCCATCTTCGCGAGCGATCGGAAGTGCAGGCGGGCGATGTTGAGCCCCGGCCCCGCGGTCTCGTAGTGGGCGGCCAGCTCGGTGTTTCCCGGCAGGCGGCGGTAGAACGCGCGCAAGCCAGCCGACGGCCGGAAGCCCGTCGAGTAGTTGATCACCGGGCGCACGCCCACGAGCCCGTCGTCCGTCGTGAAGAGCGCCTCCATCCAGTCGAGGAGGTGGTGGTTCTCCATGACGTCGGTCGTCTCGACGAACGGCCACAGGATCGCGTGCGTCGCGACGCGCGGCACGGCCAGCGCGCCACGCGCGGCGCCGTTCTGTGCGGGCGCCACCTCGCGCCCGTCCAGGGTCTCACCGCAGCGCGGATCGGGCGCGCGGTCCACGGGCGGGACGCCACAGTCGGGAGGCGTGGGCGCGGCGGTGGGCGACTCCTCCGCAGGGGGCGTCGCGATCGGCGTGGGCGCGGCCGGCGTCGTGTCCACGTCCGCGGGCACGTTGACGTCGGACGGCGTGGGCACGTCCGAGGGCGCCGCCTCGGCCGGGGACTGCGTCTCGCCGGCGGGCGGCGGGCTGGGCGCCCGCGGCGCGGGCTGCGTCAGCGTGGCGGGGGTCCTGACCTGCGCGACGGAGCCCTGCGAGGCGGCGCGCTCCTTCGCGGTCGACGACGGCGCGCCGGCGGCGAAGGCTGCGAGCGCGAGCGCGGCGGGGAACATCAGGCGCGCGCTCATTGGTCGCGCTCCAGGCCGACGACGGCGTAGCGGCCCTCCGCGGGGCGCCACATGAGGTGGACGCGGGACGCCTTGCCGACGGCCGTGTCCGCGTGCCCGGCGCCGCCCTCCAGACGCTCGCGCACGCTGATCACGCGGTACCCGTCGGCGACCGGCGCGTCGTCGAACGGAATGCACGTGCGCGCGCCCGTGGGCGGCTGCTCGTACGAGCTGAGCGTGACGCCCACGCCGTTCTGGACGTCGACGAGATACCGGACCTCGTCGGGGCGCGCGAAGCCGCGCGCGATCGCCAGATCGTCGAAGCAGAGGTGCCGCGCGTCGGTCGACACGGCGGGGTTCTCGACCGCGGCCAGGGCGCGCAGGTAGCGGCGCCCGATGATGTCCCGGCGCGACTCGAGCGCGCGCGCGACGTAGGCGGCCGTGCGCGTGTCCAGCCGCGAGGTGCCCACCGCGCCCTGGATCTGCTCGTTCGAGAAGGACGTCACGACCTTCGCCCCCCAGTAGGCGTCGTCCGCCGTCATCCGCATGTGCGGGGGCACCTTGCGGTTGGTCCGGTAGTTGTCGGGATCGAAGTCGGCGGGGAAGTAGCCGACGGCCGGGTACTCCGCGTCGAGCGTGCGGTACTCCTCGCGCTCGTCCTTCGCCTGGAAATCGCGCTGGTAGAAGCCGAGCGAGAACAGCGCGCGGAGCGTCCGCCCCACCTCGATGAGGTACTCGCCGTCCTGCTGCGGCCCCTGCGCGTAGTTCGTCGCCGAGCCGAACGCGCAGCTGAAGTCGATGAGGTAGTGCCGCACGAAGTGGCGCTCCCCCGACGCGACGTAGGTGTCGATCGTGTTGATGGGGCCGGGGTCCAGCACGCCCAGCCACGCGTACAGCACCCAGCTCGCCCGCATCGACCGGCGGTTCTCGTGCGGTATCCGATCGTTCGGATCACCCTCGCGCGTCCCGAGCATGTCCTGCGAGCCGAGGATGTCGCCGCCGATCCACGGCACCGCCACGGCGCGCAGGCGGCCGTCGGGCGCGCGCGCGGCCAGCGACAGCCGTTCGCGCAAGCGCGCGCCGTCGAGCTTCCGGTGCTGCACGCGGAAGAGCACGTACGTCGCCTGGGGGTCGATCGTGAAGTCTTCCGGGGAGAGATCGACGACGTAGGCGCCGGGGACGTTGTAGCCGGCCGCGTAGAAGAGGCGGTTGCCCACGGCCTCGGCGGCCGTGACCAGGCCCAGGCGATCACTGGGATCGAACTTGACGAGGAACTTGTGCCCCGCGGCGTCGGTCACCTCGAAGCCCACGGCCGCGCCTTCGTCCTTGGTCTTCGTCACGCGCAGCGGCAGCACGGGGGCCGACGAATTGGGCCCGGCGGCCACCTCGTCGACGGACATGGGGTGCAGGTGGTTGCGCGGGCAGAACCACGTCGAGCACGGCACCTCGTCGACCGCGTTGACGTCGCGCGCAGGCACGCGGCCCTCGACGGAAAGGATGCGGTCGGCCTCGTTCTGGAGACTGTCGCGCAGCGTGATCGTGAGCTCGAGACCCTGCAGGTGATTCTTCTTCGGCGGCGCGGGCACGTTCTCGTCGTCGTGCTCGCTCCACGCGACCGGACGATCCGCGAAGCGGCGGAGCGCCGCCGGGCCCGCCACCGCGACGCCAGCGACTCCGAGCGCGACCACGGCGACGAGGACCCAGGCGCGCGTCATTTTCGGCTCGCCGCGGGCAATTGCTTGTTCAGCTTGTCGATGAGCTGCTCGACCGTCATGTTCACCAGGGCCGCCGAGAACGTCTTCCGGTAGTGGTTCACGAGGCTCACCCCCTCGATGCTGATGTCGACGATGCTCCAGCGATCACCGGCGCCCCTCATGCGGTAGTCGATGGGCACGCGCTCGCGACTGCCCGTGACCAGCGTCGTGCGGACGATCCAGTCGTCGCCGTCGCGCGCCGACCCGTCGACGGACACCGTCTCCGTGCCCTCGAACCGGTTGATGTCGTCCATGTAGCGCGCCGCGAGGACGTCCTTGAAGACGTCGACGAACTTCTTCCGCTTGGCGGGATCCATCGTGCGCCAAGGGGCACCCAGGCTGGCCCGCGCCATCTCCGCCCAATCGAAGGTGCGGTCGGCCACGGCGCGCAGCTCGGTCAGGCGCTCACCGCGGTGCGCTGTGCCCGCGAGCTGCTTGTTCCTCAGGATCGTGAACGCCTCGTCGACGGTGCGGCGGATGATGGGCTCGGGCTTGCCCTCGGCGGCCCCGGCCGACGCGCCGCCCGCGCCCAGCAAGAGGCCGATCGCGAGCAGCCACGGGAGGCGCCGGCCCCTCACGGCTTCACCACCGTGACGGCAGGGGGCTCGAGGTAGAGCAGCTTCGCGTCACCGTCGAGCGTACCCGTCGCTCGCGTCAGGTCCGCCATCGCCACGTTGCGATCGTAAAGCGCCTTGAGAAGGGACGTCCGTAGGGTGACATAGGATTCTACGGCGTCGTTCACCTCGCGCAGCTCGACGAGACCCACGTCGAAGTCGGCGGACGCTTCCACCATCCACTGCTTGGCTTTCTTCACGGCGATCGCACCTTTTTCGAGGTCCTGGTCGCACCGGTGCACGTCCTCCCACGCCTTGCGCACCTCGGCGGGGATGCCGTCGTCCGCCCAGTCGCGCAGGTGGGCCAGCGAGCTCGCGTGCGCCTGCTGCTCGGCGGCGCGCGCGCCGGCCATGTTGGCCTGGAGCTGCCACCGGAGGCCGAGCAGCAACCCCGGCGCGAAGTGCTGAAGCGGATCGACGATGAACCGGTTCTCGACCCAGTCGCGGCCCGGCGTGTAGGCGACCGACAGAAAGCCCAGCGCGAAGAAGTCCGGGAGGTAGCCGGCGTGCTCGGCCCGACCCAGCGCCGCGAGCGCCTTGTTCCCCTCGCGCAGCGCCGTCAGCTCGGGGCGGTTGTCGAGCGCGACGCGCGAGAGCTCGGCGACGTCGCTGGGGAGGTGACCGACGGGCAGCAGGTCGTCCTCGGCCACCTCGATGGTCTCGCCGGCCGGGAGCCCGAGGTACGCGATGAGCCCGGCGCGCGCCTGCGCCTGGCCCGCGCGCGCCTGGTGCAGCGCCATGGCCGTCAGCCCCTGCGCGGCCTGCACGCGCAGCACGTCGCGCTCGTGCGTGTTGGCGACGCCGTTCTTCACCTTCTCCTGCGTCTCGTCGAGGATCGAGGCCAGCCAGCGGTCCATCTCGGCGAAGAAGCGCTCCGCGTCGCGCGCGTACAGCAGGCCTTCGTAGATCTGCGCGACGGCGAAGGCGACGTCGGCGCGCTTCATGCGCGTCTCGGCCTGCTTGGCGTGGAGGCCCGCGAGCGCCGCCTCGCCGCGCAGCGCGATCTTGCCGAAGGTGTAAATGGGCTGCAGCAGCGAGAGCTCGCCGATGAACACGGCCGACAGATCCGACCAGGGCACGGTGTACTGCTGTTGCTTCGACACGTCGGTGCCCGGCACCAACGTCGCGATGTCCGACGGGCCGACGCCCGCCGTGAACGAGAGGGTGGGCCACTTCGCGGCGCGCACCTGCGCGCGCTGCGCTTCCAGCGCGGCCTCTTCGGCGCGCGCGGCCGCGACCTGCGGGTTCTGGGCGAGCGCCGCGGCCACGGCGCTGCGCCGATCGAGCGTGCGCGCTCGCGCGCTGGAGGCGGGCCCCAGCAGGAAGGCGACGAGCACCAAGGGCGCGACGACGCGGGTCATTTCGGTTCTCCTTTCGAGGGGGACCTGTTGGACGGGTCTGGCTTGGCAGCCTTGCTTGGTTGGTCTTGCCTGGCGGGCGCGGAGGCGTTTCCGAACGCCGCGTGTCCGACGAGGTCGGCCATGTTCATGGCCGGCTCCGTCTGGGCGATGCGATCGCCCTCCTTGAGGTCGACGTCGTCACCGCCGGGCGTCAGCGACACGTAGGCGTCGCCGAGCAGCCCCGCCGTCGTGATCGAGGCGATGGTGTCCTTCGGCAGCCGGACGGCCTTGTCGATGCTCAGCTCGGCCTCGCCCACGAATTCGGCCAGGCGGATCGCCTCGACGCGGCCCACCGTGACGCCCGCGATCTTCACCGACGCGTGTGGCTTGAGATCGCCGATGTTCGAGAAGCGCGCGCGGACGCTATACGCCTGGCGCGGCAACACGTGGAGCCCGCCGATCGAGATGGACAGATAGGCGAGGGCGCCGAGCCCCACGAGCACGAAGATGCCCGCCACGATCTCGGCGCGGGTGTAATCGAAGAGGGGCGTCCTTTGTTCAATCATGACAGCAGCGCCGTGACGACGTAGTCACCGCACAGGACCAGGACTGCGGTCTCGACGACGGTGCGGCTCGTCGCGAGGCCGACGCCGCGCGCGCCGCCCGAGGTGTGAAAGCCTCGAAACGTAGCGATCCATGCGATCAGCGCGCCGAAGATCAACCCCTTCCACAAGCCGATCGAGACGTCACTCCAGCGCGTGGAGGAGCGCACGTTCGACATGAAGGCCTGCCCGTCGAGCCCGAGGACGGTGACGCAGAACACGTAGGCGGCCGCGATGCCGGCCACCGAGAACAGCGCCGTGAGCAGGGGTAGGGCGATCACCGACGCCACGAGGCGCGGCCCCGCCAGGTAGTGTTGCGGATCGACGGCCACGGACTTCAGCGCGTCGAGCTGCTCCGTGACGGCCATGTTGCCGATCGTCGCGGTGATCGCCGAGCCGGCGCGTGCCGTCACCATCAGCGCCGCCAGCACGGGCGCGAGCTCCCGCGTGAGGCTGAGCGTGACCAGCGAGCCCACGAGGTTCTCGCTGCCGAAGCGGACCAGCACGTTGTAGCCCTGCAGCGCGAGCACGAGGCCCGTGAAGATCGCCGACAAGACGATCACGCCCACGGACCGCGCGCCGACGAACTCGAGCTGGCTGACGATCTCGAGCGGGCGGAGCGGCGGGCGAAAGAGGCGGGTCACGGTCGCGCCCAGGAACCGCGCCATGCGTCCCGACTCCGCCACGAAGCGAAGGGCGACGCGCCCGACGCGCCCCACCGCGCGCAGCGGGATCTCGAGGGGATGGAAGATCGAAGCGTTCATGCCGCTGCGGCCGTCGCAAAAGACGTGCCCCGGCGGCCTTCGCGCACGCCACGACGGGCGTCACGCGATGGTGTGCAGCTTTTTCGCGCCCGGCGCGCGCGACGGTGCACGGCGTGCGCTGCCGAGCACCGAAAGACTACGGGGCGGCCCTACGACGGCGAATCAACGGCCCTGGCGCTCGTCACGCGCCTCGGCGAGCGGCTCTTCGGAGCCGTTGCGCGCGGTCGCGAGCGGGCGCTCGACGACGGGGCCGGGCGCGCTCGAGAGCTTGGTGTCGGCGTGCGGGTTCTCCTCGGCGACGGAGTGAGCTTGCGCGTCCGCCGGGCGATCGCCGGCGAGGGGCCGGTCGCTGCCGGGCCTCCCCGTCGCGAGCGTGTGCCCGTGGCCAGGCGGTGTGCCGAGGCTCAGCTCGGCGGCGGGCGCGCGCGGCGGCGGCGCGAACAGCTCGGCCCACGCGTGCGGGAGCCTGCGCGCCAGCAGGATGCGCTGCTCGGGGTCGAAGGCGGCCGCGAGCGCCTCGCACGCCGCGCGCGCGTGCTCGACGGCCAGGCCGGCGGACACGTGCTCGGCGGCGGCGACGCGGTCGAAGAGCGCGCCGGGATCGCTCGGCGGCTCGTGCTCGGCGGGCGCGAGAGCCCCTGCCAGATCAGGCGGCAAGCTGGCCGCGAGCAGCTCGGCGTCGGGCGGAGGCAGCAGCCCCGCGAGCGCGTCCAGCACGGCCAACACGGCCGCCTCGGCCCTGGGCGCCTCACCCACGGCGCCGCGCCACATCACGTCGGCGATCAAGGAATCGCGATCGACCTGCATGGGAGCTCTCCTGAAGCTCCGGAAGACGCGGTCAGGCAGGGCGCGCCTCGGCCGTCTTGGGCGCGTTGACCGTCACTCTCTGCGCGACGCGCTCGAGCGTGTCGAGACGGTCGCGGACCATCTGCCGGTACGCGCGGTCGTCGGTGTGCACGAGCTCGTTGCGAAGCGACACGAGGTGCGCGTCCAGCGCGATCTCGAGGGCTCCTCGTTCTTTCTCGGTGAGGTCGAGCAACATGATGTTCCTCCACGTCAAATATGGATCCGGTCACGAGGCGAGCCGCCGCGTTTCATCGCGCCCGCCACCCCCCATCGCGAGCTCGGCCAGGCTGGTCGCGTGGTCTCCGATGCGGGACACGAGCTCGGTGACGGCGTGCAGCCGCGCGGCGGCGTCGGTGGTCAGCTCGCGACGAACCAGGCGCTCGACCAGCCCTTCGAACGAGGCCTCGCCGTCGTCCTTCAGGATGGCGTGGTTCTCGAGCACGAGCGCCGCGAGGCGCGGGTCGTGCGTGAGGTAGGCGGTCACGGCGGCGTCGACCATCGCGCTCGACCGCGCGCCCATGTCGCCCAGCAGCGCCTGCTGCTCCGGGCCGGGCCGCTCGTCGCTCTCGAGGACCGTCTGGCACAGGCTGGCGCAGAGGCCTTCGATGCGCGCCAGCGCCGTGACGAGCTTCAGCGCGGTCCCTATGGCCTTCAGCTCGGCGGGCGCGGGCCGGCCGCGTGAGAGCGACAACAGTTCGAGGCAGAGCCGATCCGCCTCGTCTGCGAGCCGCTCGGCGGCGGAGGAGCGCGCGAGCGCGGCGCGCGCGCGACGAGCGTCGTGCAGGCAGGCGGCCTCCACGGCGCGTCTCAAGGTCGACCGCACCTCGGAGCCCATCTGGCCCAGGATCTCGCGGAGCTCGTACGTCGCGCGTCCGTCGACGGAAGGTCGTTTCGCTGGCTTCGTGCGCGCATGAGGCATACCCACGCTCCTCTCGCTCGGTGTGCGCGATCCGAAGCGAGGCGGTGCGAGGCTCATGCCATGCCGTACGTCCCGGCGGGCCGCGCGCCGATGCCCGTGGTTCGTGCAGGCGCTGCGGGCGGGATCGCGGTCACCGCAGGTCTTGCGCGTTTGCGCCGCCCCGAAGAAGGGCGCCGCCTGCGGCACGCGTGATGCTCTCCGTGAGCGCATGAGGTGACGCATGCTCCACGAGAAGCACCACACGCCGGCGAGGAAGGTGACTCGGGACACGAAGAAGATGACCGAAGCGCGTGCCGCGAACGAGGCGGCGATCCTGAAGCTTCCCAAGCCGAAGCTGGATTCGGAGACGTCGCTCGAACAGGCGCTCAAGGCGCGACGAACGGTGCGCGAGATCAGCGAGCGCGCGCTCGAGCCGCAGGTCCTCTCCGACCTCCTGTTCGCCGCGTGCGGCGTGAACCGGCGACACGGCCCGTTCGGCGCCTTCGGGCTCACGGCGGCGTCGGCCAGCAACTCGCAAGAGATCGAGATGTACGTCGCGCTCGCCGGCGGCGCGTACCTGTTCAACCCCGTGGCGCACGAGCTGCTGCCGATCTCGCCCGACGACGTGCGGGCCTTCACGCTGGGGCCGCGCCAACCCGAGGCGTCGGCCATCGCGCCCGTTCAGCTGATCTTCGTGGCGGATCTGGAGAAGCTGGAGCACACGGCGGGGTACGAAGAACCGGGCTTGCACGATCCGGAGGTGCAGAAGTCGTACTACTTCGTCGACACGGGCCTCATCGCCGCCAACGTGTACCTCTTCGCGGCGGCGCAGGGGCTCGCGTGCTGGTTCCACAACTGCGACCGCAACGCGCTGTCTCGGGCCATGGGGCTGCGCCCCACTCAGCGGGTGCTGTTCGCGCAGTCGGTGGGTTACCCCGCGCGCGGCCGGCACCATTCCTGAGCCGCGCCGCTACGCGCCCAGCAGGCCCGCGCGGATCACGAACTGGGCCACGGGCTCGACGCCTTCCTTGGCCTTGAGGCTGGTGAACACGAACGGCCGCTCCCCGCGCTGCTTGCGGGCGTCGCGATCCATGACCTCGAGCGACGCGCCCACGTGCGGCGCGAGATCGGTCTTGTTGATGACCAGGAGATCGGACTTCGTGATGCCCGGGCCGCCTTTGCGCGGGATCTTGTCGCCGCCCGCGACGTCGATCACGTAAATGCACAGATCGGCCAGCTCCGGGCTGAACGTGGCGGCCAGGTTGTCGCCGCCGCTCTCGATGATGACCATGTCGAGGCCCGGGTGGCGCGCGTTCATCTCGTCGACGGCCGCGAGGTTGATCGAGGCGTCCTCGCGGATGGCGGTGTGGGGGCAGCCGCCGGTCTCGACGCCCACGATGCGGTCGACGGACAGGGCGCCGGAGCGCATGAGGAACTGCGCGTCCTCCTTCGTGTAGATGTCGTTCGTCACGACGGCGATGTTGAACTGGTCGCGCAGGCGCTTGCAGAGCGCGTCGACGAGGGCCGTCTTGCCCGAGCCGACGGGGCCCGCGACGCCGAGGCGGAGCGGGGCGCGCGCGGTGCGGTGTGACTTGGCGATGTCCATGTTCGAGGTCTCCTCGTGGGGTGGCGATCAGGAGCGGAAGAGTCGCGAGTACTGGTGCTCGTGCGCGGCGCTCGCGACGGCGAGGCGAGGGGAGCTGGCGCCGAGCTCGTCGGCGGGCAGCGAGAGGGCGCGCTCGACGGCGGCCGGGATGACGGCCGCCGCCGCCGCCAGTATGCGCTGGCCCGCGCTTTGTCCCAGCGGGATGACGCGCACGGCGGCGCTGACCTGCGCCTCGGCCCACGCGAACGCGAACCCCTGGGCGGCCGCGCGCAGCGGGACGTCCCATCGTCGCGCCGCGAGCGCGAAGACGGCGGCGTACGTCGTCTCGTCGCGCATCGTCCACGAGGAGGCTTCGGGGATCCCGAGCCCCGCGACGAGGCGCGCCAGCGCGCCGCCCAGGTGACGCTCCTCGGCTTGCAGCTCGGCGGAGGGGCGCGACGCGAGCAGGAAGGCGCTCCACTCGGCGACGGTGGGCGCTTCGATCCCGTCGTCGTCGCCCCACGCCGCATAGAGGCGCGCCAGCACGGCCAGGTCCAGCGTCGCGAGCTGCGATTCGAGGATGCCGACGATCCACGCGCGCGCCGTCTCCTCGTCGCGCACCCAGCCGGCGCTCGTCGCGGGCTCGAGGCCCTGGGAGTACGCGAACGCGCCGATGGGCAGGGCGGGGCTGCACAGGTGCAGGAGGCGCAGCAGCGGGCCCGCCGTCAGTAGCTCAGGAGTGGCGATGACTGCCCCCGTGATGGTGATGGTGGTGGTCGTGGTCCGCTTCGCCGCGCGAGTGCGCATGGCCGTTGCCCTCGTGCCGGAACGCCCCGCCTTCCGGCTCGAAGGGCGCGCGCCGCGCCTCGACGGTGAGCCCGAGCCCGCGCACCATGTCGTCCAGCACGTGATCGTGCTCGTACGCGAGCCAGCCGTCGCCGATCTGCACGGGGACGTGGCGATTGCCGAGGTGGTACGCGCCGCGCAAGAGCGTGTGCGCGTCGGTCGTGCTGGCCATGGACAGCGACTCGGAGGCCGCGCGCACGACGATGACGTCGCCCTCGTCGGCGCGCAGCAGATCGCCTTCGCGCAGCGCCGAGCCGCGCGGCAGCAGCAGCGCCGCCTCGCGGCCGTCGTCCAGCGTGAGGCGCAGCCGGCTGCGGCGCCGCTCGTCCAGCGTCAGCGTCGCGGTTCCCGTGGGCGTGCCCGCGGTAAGGAGCTCGGTCAGGTGCAACATCGTCTCTCCCGTCAGAACAGGAAGTACCGCTGCGCGAGCGGCAGCACGGTCGCGGGCTCGCAGGTGAGGAGCTGGCCGTCGGCGCGCACCTCGTAGGTCTGCGGATCGACCTCCATCTTCGGCAGCGCGTCGTTCAGCACCATGTCCTTCTTGCGTACGGCGCGCGTGCCGCGCACGGCGTCCAGGCGCTTGCGCAGGCCCAGGCGCTGGCCGATGCCCGCCTCCAGCGCCGCGCGCGAGACGAACGTCAGGCTCGTCGCGTGGCGCGCGCCGCCGAGCGCGCCGAACATGGGCCGGTAGTGCACGGGCTGCGGCGTGGGGATCGACGCGTTCGGGTCGCCCATGGGCGCGTAGACGATGAGGCCGCCCTTGACGATCAGGCTCGGCTTCGCCCCGAAGAACGCCGGCCTCCACAGCACCAGGTCCGCGAGCTTGCCCACGGTGACCGACCCGACCTCGTGCGCGATGCCGTGCGTGATGGCCGGGTTGATCGTGTACTTGGCCACGTAGCGCTTCACGCGGAAGTTGTCGTGGTTCGCGCCCGAGTCCTCGGGGAGGGCGCCCCTCTGCACCTTCATCTTGTGCGCCGTCTGCCACGTGCGCGTGATGACCTCACCCACGCGGCCCATCGCCTGCGAGTCCGACGACAGCATGCTGAACGCGCCCAGGTCGTGGAGGATGTCCTCGGCCGCGATCGTCTCGCGGCGGATGCGCGACTCGGCGAAGGCGACGTCCTCGGGGATCGAGGGATCCAGGTGGTGGCACACCATCAGCATGTCGAGGTGCTCGTCGATCGTGTTGACGGTGTAGGGTCGGGTCGGGTTCGTCGACGACGGCAGCACGTGGTCGACGCCGCACGCCTTGATGATGTCGGGCGCGTGACCGCCGCCGGCGCCCTCGGTGTGGTACGTGTGGATCGCGCGGCCCTTGAACGCGGCCAAGGTGTCTTCGACGAAGCCCGACTCGTTCAGCGTGTCCGTGTGGATGGCCACTTGGACGTCGTGGTCCTCGGCGACGGACAGGCAGCAGTCGATGGCCGCCGGCGTCGTGCCCCAGTCCTCGTGCAGCTTGAGGCCGATGCAGCCGGCGACCACCTGCTCGACCAGCGCCTCGGGCCGGCTCGCGTTGCCCTTGCCGAGGAACCCGAGGTTCAGCGGCAGCGCGTCCGCCGCCTGCAGCATGCGCGCGACGTTCCACGGCCCGGGCGAGCACGTCGTGGCGTTCGTGCCTGCCGCCGGGCCCGTGCCGCCGCCGAGCATCGTCGTGACGCCCGAGCAGATCGCCTCTTCGCACTGCTGCGGCGAGATGAAGTGGATGTGCGTGTCGACGCCGCCCGCCGTGAGGATCGAGCCTTCGCCCGCGATGATCTCCGTGCCCGGGCCGATGATGATGTTCACGCCGGGCTGCACGTCGGGGTTGCCGGCCTTGCCGATCCCCGAGATGCGCCCCGCCGTGATGCCCACGTCCGCCTTGACGATGCCGGTGGCGTCGACGATGACGGCGTTCGTGATCACCGTGTCGGCGACGCCGGCGCCCGCGCGCTGGCTCTGGCCCATGCCGTCGCGGATGACCTTGCCGCCGCCGAACTTCACCTCTTCGCCGTAGATCGTGTGGTCCTTCTCGATCTGGATGTAGAGGTCCGTGTCCCCCAGACGCACGCGGTCGCCCACGGTGGGCCCGTACATCTCCGCGTACGCGCTGCGCGAGACGTCTCTCACGAATTCCCCCTCGGCTCGTCGCCGTCGAGGGCGCCCATCACCTCGCCGCGGAAGCCCTGCACGATGCGATCGCCGGCGTAGGCGACCAGCGTCACCGTGCGCGTCGCGCCCGGCTCGAAGCGAACGGCCGTGCCGGCCGGGATGTCGAGGCGGAAGCCGCGCGCGCTCGCGCGATCGAACTTCAGCGCCGGGTTCGTCTCGGCGAAGTGGTAGTGCGAGCCGACCTGGATGGGGCGGTCGCCCGTGTTCGAGACCTCGAGCGTGACGGTGGGGCGGTGGGCGTTGATCGTGATGGCGCCGGGGGCCGGCACGACGCCCCCGATCGGCACCTCGCCCGGTGTGGGGGGAATCGGGTTGTGCACCGTCACCAGCTTCGTGCCGTCGGGGAAGGTGGCCTCGACCTGCACCTCGGTGATGAGCTCGGCGACGCCGTCCATGACCTCGTCGGCGCGCAGCACCTTCGTGCCCAGCGACATCAGCTCGGCCACGGTCTTGCCGTCGCGCGCCCCCTCGAGGATCTCGGCCGAGATCAGCGCGACGGCCTCGGGGTAGTTCAGCTTCCCGCCGCGCGCGCGGCGGCGCTCGGCGACCAGCGCCGCGGTGAACAGCAGCAGCTTGTCCTTCTCTCGTGGGGTCAGCTCCATCGCGACGGCTCCATCTGTTCTCTCTGTTCTCTTAGGGTCAGGTGGCCCAGATGCGGGGGAAAGCAGGGGCGCGGCCGAGGAGGGCCGCGCGCGCGTCGGCCCAGACGGCGCGCAAGAAGGTGCTGGCGCGCTCGGCGGAGGCCCCGACGTAGCGGCACACGAGCGCGCTCGCGTCGCCGCGGCCCAGCACGGTGGCCGCGCCGAGATCGCCGGCCGGCAGCGCGGCGGCGCGGGCGCGGGCGGCGTCGAGGAGGTCGTCGCACGCCGCGGGGGCGGGCGAGGCGAAGAAGGTGCCGAGCACGGGCGCGCCCGCGAGGCCCCAGCCGGCGGCGTGGACCGCGCCGTCTCCGTCGAAGCGGCCGCGCTCGAGCGCGACGGGACGCGGGCCGTGCCACAGCTCGACCGACTGCTTGCAGCGCCCGCGCAGAAAGCGGCCGTCGCGGCGCGCGGGCAGCCCGAAGCACAGGACGTCGACGCCGAGGAACCGCGCGCCAGCGCCGAGGCGGACGCGCGTCGTGAGCGAGACGTCCGCGCCGTCGTAGACGATCGCCTCCTGCGGCAGCCACTCCAGCGTCGCGCCGGGCGCGACGGCGAGCGTACACTCTTGCGACGCGCCGGGTCCCGCCGTGCGGTACACCTTCGTCGCGGCCGGCGTCGTCACGAGCGCGTGCGCGCCTTCGGCCACACGCACGTCGATCTGCAGACGATCGCCGCCCACGATGCCGCCGGGCGGGTGCAGGAGGTAGACGTGGCAGACGCCCGGGCCTTCGGGGAAGAAGGGCCGCTGCACGGCCAGCGGGCCGACGTGCGCCCGGTGGCCGAGCCGCGTCGATTCGCCCTCGCGCACGAACCCCAGCTCGAGGCGCGCGCGCCAGCCGGCGTGCGTGTCGCCGGCCACGGCCTCAGCGCTGCTCAAATTCGACCGGGCGATGCCAGACGACGAGGACCAGGCACCCGTCGGGGCTGGTGACGCCGTGGCTGGTGCCGGGAGGGTTGACGATGAAGCAAGGCGCGGCGTAGGTGCCGCGCTCGTCGACCTGCGAGCCCTCGAGGACGGTGATGTGCTCATAGCCGGGGTGCGAGTGCCGGGGCAGCGTCGCACCGGGCGCGTAACGAAGCAACGCCGCGCTGGGCCCCGAAGGATCCTCGTAGATGCGGTGGATCTCGATGCCTGGCCGCATGGGGGTCCATTGAAAATCAGGCGATTTCGCGCGGGCGAGGAGGTCGGGATAGACGAGGCGAGGTTCATTCATCGAACACCTGCGGCAGCAATCGCACGGATCGCGTCCGCGGCCAAGCGGGGCAGGGAATTGTCAATGATGTTTCGGTCTCACGCGTGCCCGGCCATGTGGCGCCCGATCACGCCCAGGTCGGCGCTCTCGATGTCCACCTCGTGCACGGCCTTGCCCTCGCTCATGACGACGACCCGGTCAGCCAGCGCGAAGATCTCGTCGAGATCGGCGCTGATGAGCAGCACGGCCGTTCCGCGGTTGCGCGCCTGCATGATGCGCGAGCGGATCTCGGCGACGGCGGCGAAGTCGAGCCCGAAGCACGGGTTCGAGGCGATGAGCAGCGAGACTTCGTCGGAGAGCTCGCGCGCCAGCACGGCGCGCTGGACGTTGCCACCCGAGAGGCTGCCGATGTTCGCGTTCGGGCCCGGCGTGCGGATGCCGTACTCGGCGATCAGCTCGCGTGCGATCTTGCGCAGCGCGCGGCCGCTCACCAGCGTGCGCAGGAACGCGAACGGGTGGCGATCGAAGCGCCGGAAGCCGATGTTCTCGGCGACGGACATGCCGCCGACGCAGGCGTTGCGCAGCGGCTCGTCGGGCAGGCAGCGCACCTTCTGCGAGCGCATCTCGGCGCGCGTCGCGAAGTAGGGGGCGCCGTTGATGACGACGCGGCCCTTGCGCGACGAGCGCTGGCCGGCCAGCACCTCGACGAGCTCTTCTTGCCCGTTGCCGGAGACGCCCGCGATGCCGACGATCTCGCCCGCGCGCACGCGCAGCGAGAGGCCCTCGATGGCGGGTGTGCCCAGGTCGTCGACGGCGTGCAGCTCATGGATCTCGAGCACATGGGCGCCGGCTTCCTGCTTGACGCGATCCTGGTTCGCCTTGGGCGGCTCGTCGCCCACCATCATGCGCGCCATGGCCTCCGGCGTGAGATCGGCCACGCGGCCGCCGCCCACCAGCTTGCCGCGCCGGAGCACGGTCACCTCGTCGGCGAACTTCATGACCTCGCGGAACTTGTGCGAGATCATCAGGATCGTCAGCTGCCCCTGCTCGGTCATCTTGCGCAGCAGGCCCAGCACCTCGTCGGCCTCGTCGGGCGTCAGCACGCTGGTCGGCTCGTCGAGGATGATGATGCGGCTGCCGAGGTAGAGCTGCTTGAGGATCTCCAGCTTCTGCTTCTCGCTCGCGGCCAGCGTCCGTACGGGCCGCGTGGGGTCGAGCCGGAAGGGCATGCGTGCCATGAACTCGGCGACGCGCGTCGTCTCGGCGGCCCAGTCGAACACGAACGGGTGATCGCGCCGCGCCAGCACCAGGTTCTCGGCGACGGTCATGTTGTCGACCAGCGTGAAGTGCTGGTAGACCATGCCGATCCCGTACCTCGCGGCGTCGCGCGGGCTGTCGATGGTGGCGGGCTTCCCGTCGACCATGACGCGACCCTCGTCGGCCTGGTAGTAGCCCATGATGCACTTGACGAGCGTGCTCTTGCCGGCGCCGTTCTCGCCCAGCAGCGCGTGCACCGTGCCCGCCGCCAGCTTCAGCGACACGCCGTCGAGCGCCGTGAAAGCGCCGAAGCGCTTCGTCAGCATCGACGCGTCGATCGCGAGCGGCGCGTGAGCGACTGCCGCCGCCGTCACAGGATCGCCTCGATGAACGCCTTCGAGCGCGAGACCGCGCCGAAGACGCCGTTCTGCATCTTGATCATCTTCACGGCGGCCGCGTGGTTGCCCGGGTCCGTGGCGCGGCAGCAGTCCTCGAGCATCAGGCACTCGAAGCCGCGGTCGTTCGCCTCGCGCATCGTCGTGTGAACGCACACGTCCGTGGTGATCCCGGTCAGGACGAGGTTCGCGATCCCTTGCTGGCGCAAGATGAGCTCGAGGTCCGTCGCGCAGAACGATCCCTTGCCCGGCTTGTCGATGACGATCTCGCCCGGCGCCGGCGCGAGCTCCGGGATGATGTCCCAGCCCGGCTCGCCTCGCACGAGGATGCGGCCCTTCGGGCCCATGTCGCCGATGCCCATGTCCTTGTTGCCGTAGGTCTGGCGCGAGCGCCAGCGCTTGTTGGCCGGCAGGTCGGACAGATCGGGGCGGTGCCCCTCGCGCGTGTGGATGATGCGGTAGCCCTTGCCGCGCACGTGCTCGAGCAGCCTCTTGATGGGACCGATGGCCTCGCGCGTGAGCGAGATGTCGTAGCCGAGCTGCGCGATGTAGCCGCCTTCGCCGCAGAAGTCGGTCTGCATGTCGATGACGATGAGCGCCGTGTTGTTGGGGCGCAGCTCGCCGTTCCACGGCCAGGGGTAGGGCTCGGCGGCCACGTAGCGGAGATCGGGGCTCTTCTTCGTCATGGGGGGCATCACCTCCTGGTCATCTGGCAGTCCGCAGCTCTGCGGGTTGTCCAATGAGCGCCCGATCGCGCGAGCTGGTCGCGATGATGATCGCGAGCGTCAGCGCGTAGGGCGCGGCGTTGAAGAGGTAGTAGCCGGAGGTGATCCCCACCGACTGCAGCGCGGGTCCCAGCGCGCTCGCGCCCCCGAACAGCAGCGAGGCCCAGAGGCAGCGGATGGGATCCCAGCGCGCGAAGATCACCAGCGCGACGGCCATGAGCCCCTGACCGCTGGAGAGGCCCTCGTTCCAGCTGCCGGGGTAGAAGAGCGAGAGGAACGAGCCGCCCACGCCCGCGAGAAAGCCGCCCGCCATCGTGGCGCGCAGCCGCACGCTGTTGACGTCGTAGCCCATGGCGCGCGCCGAATCGGCGCTCTCGCCGACGGTGCGGAGAATGAGCCCCCAGCGCGTGCGGTTGAGGACGAACAACACCACGCCCGCCAGGGCCAGGCCCACGACGAACAGCACGTTGAGCTGCAGCGCCGACCGCACCTGCGGCGAAGAGCTCCAGAAGCCGAGCGGGATCGCGGGCAGGTGCGGCGCCGTGGGCCCGATGAGCGGCTTGCCCAGGAAGAAGGCCAGCCCCACTCCGAAGAGCATGAGCGCGATGCCGACGGCGACGTCGTTGACGCGCGGCCGGCTGCAGAGCCACGCGTGCAGCGCGCCCAGCACGACGCCCAGCGCGCCGGCCGCCAGCACGCCGAGCCACGGCGAGCCGGAGAGGTACGAGACGCCGTACGCCCCCATCGCGCCCATGACCAGCGTGCCCTCGAGGCCGAGGTTCACGCGGCCGCTCTTCTCGGTGAGGCACTCGCCGAGGCTCACGAAGAGGAACGGCGTGCTGATGCGGATGGCGCCGCCGAGCACGGCGAGCGCGACGCTGGAGACGCCCCCGTCGGCCATCAGGTCGCTCCCGTCGTGCGGGCGCGGCGCAGGAACCCCGGCTGCCGCCCGTTGAACGTCTCGGAGAAGAGGATGCAGATGAAGAGGATGCCCTGCAGCACGTTGACCGTGGCGTCGGGCAGCTCGAACACGCGCTGGAGCAGCCCGCCGCTGGCGCCGATGCCCCCGAGAAGCAACGCCACCGGCACGACCGCCAGCGGGTTGCCGCGCGCGATGAACGCCACGAGCACGCCCGTGTAGCCGTAGCCCGTGACCAGCGAGGCGTTGGCCGTGCCGTGGATGGCCGCGACCTCGACGGCGCCCGCGAGGCCGGCGCACGCGCCCCCGATCGCCGTGACGATCACGAACAGCCGCCCGACGGGGAGGCCGTTCAGCATGGCGGCGCGCACGTTGCCGCCCACCATGCGGGCGGCGAAGCCGAACGTCGTGCGGTTCATGAGCACCCACGTCGCCACGCACGCGATGAGCCCGAAGACCAGGCCCCAATGGCAGTCGAGGCCGGGGATGTTGCCGAGCATGTTGTCGTCGCCGATGGGCGGCGTCGAGGGCTTGTTGAGGCTGGCGGGGTCGCGCAGCGGCCCCTCGACGATGTGGTTGAGGAGCGCGATCGCGATGTAATTGAGCAGCAGCGTGCCGATCGTCTCGTTGACGCCGCGGTAGGCGCGCAGCGCGCCGGCCGACGCCATCCAAAGGCCGCCCACGATGGCGCCCGCCGCCAGCATCGCCAGCTTGATGCCCGTGGGGCCGTGGTGCTGCGCCACGAGCGCGGCGGCCGCGGCCGAGAGGCCGCCGATGACCATCGCGCCTTCTCCGCCGAGCACGACCAGCCCGAGGCGCAGCGGCAGCGCCGTCGCCAGCGCCGTCAGCATCAGGGGCGCGGCGCGCAGCAGCGTGTTCTGGAACGAGAACCAGGTCCCGAACGACCCGCGGTACATCTGGTAATAGACGCCCACGGGGTTTCGGCCGGTGCAGGCGATGAAGACTCCGAAGAGGAGCAGCGCCGCGAGGATGGCGATCGTCGGCGCGGCGAGCGCGCCCACGATGCGCCCCGCGAGCGGCGCGTGAACCTCGGCGATGGGTGCGACCTTGACCGCCGTCGCGGGCGCGACGGGCGAGACCGTGGCCACCGAAGCGGCCGCCTGGCCCTGTGTCGATTCGACGCTTGCGCCGAGGCTCAAGTTGTCCTCCTCAGGTGGATGTCAGCGGATCAGTGCGTCTTGCCGATGACGCCCTCGACGAGGTAGTCCATGCTCTCGAGCTTGATGTCGGTCTGCTTCTGCTCCTGGCCCGCGGGGATCACGATCTTGCCCGTGTTGTCCTTGAGCGGGCCCTTGTAGACCACCATCGTGCCGGCCATGAACTTGGCCTTCGCGGCGTCCGCCTTCTTCTTGGCCTCGGCCGACACGGCCTTGCCGTACGGCGAGACCTTCACGAAGCCCTCTTTGAGGCCGCCGCGCAGCAGGTGCGGGTACGGCTTCCCCGCCTGAACCATCGTGATGTAGTCGGTGTAGACCTTCGCCCAGTTCCACTCGGCGCCCGTGAGGTAACCCTTGGGCGCCAGGGCCGCCTGATTCGCGTGGTAGCCCGTCACGAAGACGCCTTTGCGCTCGGCCGTCTCGACGATGACCTTCGGCGAATCGACGTGCATCGTCAGGACGTCCACGCCCTGATCGATGAGGCTCGTCGCGGCCTCGGCCTCCTTGACGGGCATCGACCAGTCACCCGTGAAGATGACGGTCGTCGTGGCCTTCGGGTTCACGGAGCGCGCGCCCAGCGTGAACGAGTTGATGTTGCGGAGCACCTGGGGGATCGGCTTTGCGGCGATGAAGCCCAGCTTGTTGCTCTTCGACGTGAGGCCCGCGACGATGCCCGAGATGTACTCGGCTTCGTCGATGTAGCCGAAGTAGCTGCCGACGTTCGTGGGGTGCTTGCCCTCCTGGTAGAGGCCGCCACAGTGGAAGAACGTGACGTCCTTGTTCTTGGCCGCCTCCTTGAGGATGTGCGGATCGAAGTAGCCGAACGACGTCGGGAAGAGGATCTTCGCGCCGTCGAGGTTGATCATGCTCTCCATGGTCTTCTGGACGGCGACCGTCTCGGGGACCATCTCCTCCTCGCGGACCTTGATGCCGGGCAGCTTCGCGATGGCCGCGGCGCCCTGGGCGTGGGCCTGGTTGTAGCCGTAGTCGGTCTTCGGTCCGACGTAGATGAAGCCGACCGTCATGCCCGGCGCGGCGTGGGCCAGGGTGGCCGTCGTGCTGACGGCGAGCATCGTTAACAGGGCGGAAACAAGGGAGCGGGTCTTTGTCATGTGGCCGTTTATAGACATCGCCGTGTTTCTCGAAGTTTTCCGACGACGCCATTCTTCGTAACTTGACCGTCGGTGAGCGAATGGAGGTGCGCGCGGCGCAAGCGTTCGTGCATTGTGCGAAGCACGATGGAACGCGTGACGGATCCCAGCCTCGATCTGCAATCGCTCGCGGACAGGAACGCCAAGCCCACGGACACGATCGAGGACGTGCTGGCGCGGATCGCTCGGCGTGGTGACGACGGGGTCTGGATCTCGGTGTTCGGCCGCGAAGCGCTGCTGGCCCGCGCGCGCGCCGTCGAGGAACGCCGCCGGGCGGGCGAGGCGCTCCCCCTCTACGGGGTGCCGTTCGCCGTGAAGGACAACATCGACGTCGCGGGCCTGCCGACGACGGCCGCGTGCCCCGCGTTTTCGTTCACGCCGGTCGAGGACGCCGCCGTCGTGAAGAAGCTCGTCGCCGCGGGCGCGATCCCCGTCGGCAAGACGAATTTGGACCAGTTCGCGACGGGGCTCGTGGGCGCGCGCTCGCCTTACGGGGTTCCCCGGAATCCCTTCGACGCACGCATGATCCCCGGAGGCTCCAGCTCCGGATCGGCGGTGGCCGTCTCCACGGGGCTCGTCAGCTTCGCGCTGGGGACGGACACGGCGGGGTCGGGCCGCGTGCCCGCGGGCTACAACAACATCGCCGGCATCAAGCCGAGCCCCGGCCTGCTCAGCACGCGCGGCGTCGTTCCCGCGTGCCGCTCGCTCGACTGCGTGTCGGTCTTCGCGCTCACCACGGCCGACGGCGCCGCCGTCGCCGAGCTCGCGCGCGGCTACGACGAGGCGGATCCGTACTCGCGCGCCGAGGCCGACGACGTCTCGAGCGCCGTCGCGGCGGCGCCCGCGCGTTTCCGCTTCGGCGTGCCCGCGGCGCCCCACCTCGGGTTCTGCGGCGACCCGCTGGCCGAGCGGGCCTTCGGCGAGGCGCTCGAGCGGCTGCGGGCGCTGGGCGGCGACCCCGTGTCGATCGACTTCCAGCCGTTCGCGGACACGGCGGCGCTGCTGTACGACGGCCCCTTCGTCGCCGAGCGCCTCGAGGCCGCGGGCGCGCTGCTCGCGCGCGATCCCAGCGCGCTGTTGCCCGTGATCCGCGAGATCTTGGAGGGCGCGCGGCGGCGCGACGGCGCCGCGGTGTTCGCCGGCCTGCGGCAGCGCCTGGCGCTCGGCCGGCGTGCGATGCGCGCGCTCGCGGGCGTGGATTGTCTCGTCGTGCCGACGGCGCCCACGATTTACACGGTGGCGGCCGTCGAGGCCGACCCGTTGCGGCTCAACGCGACGCTGGGTGCGTACGTGAATTTCGTCAACCTGCTGGGACTGTCGGCCGTCGCCGTGCCCGCGGGCTTCCGCGCCGACGGACTGCCCGCGGGGATCACCTTCATCGGGCGCTGGGGCGAGGACGGTCGGCTCGCGGGCTTCGCGGACCGCTTCGAGCGCGCGCTCGTCGGTCACCAGCTGGGCGCGACGACCGCCCGCCACCCCGACGTCGCGCCGGTCACCTCGGCGCCCGCGTCGTGGCCGCGGCTCGGCGTCGTGGGCGCCCACCTCTCGGGCGAGCCGCTCAATCATCAGCTGACGAGCGTCGGCGGGGTGCTGGTGCGCGCGTGCCGAACGGCGCCGCGATATCAGCTGTTCGCGCTGCCGAACACGACGCCACCGAAGCCGGGGCTCGTGCGCGCGGGGGAGGGCGGCGCCGCGATCGAGGTCGAGGTGTGGGCGCTGCATCCGCGCGCGTTCGGCGAGTTCGTGGCGCGCGTGCCCGCGCCGTTGTGCATCGGCAGCCTGGAGCTGGAGGACGGCGCGCGCGTGAGCGGTTTCTTGTGCGAGCCGCACGCGCTGGGCGGCGCGCGAGAGATCTCCTCGTTCGGCGGCTGGCGCGCGTTCCGCAAGTCGTTCACTTGAACAGCCGTGGGGGCTCGCGGCGAGGTCCGAAACACGCGTGTCGTCTTGGACCCAATGTTACGCAAGTCAGTCGACTCGGAAATCTGCCGTTTACTTCTGTCGGATAGGGTGGTCGCAACTCACACGGAAGTTTCGGCGGCCCGACCCAGAACGTGATTGCAACGGGCCGCCGGTTGAACGGCCCGCACCGGGTGGCCCGGCGGTCGAGCTCCGACCGCAGTACGCCCGAGGTGTGCCTGGGGCAATCACGAGACTGGAAAAATGATGAGAGACGGCACTATCGGTTCGCGTTGTACGAAGCTGGCGACGGGCGCGATGTTGGGGGCGTTGCTGTGGGCCGCTCCGGCGCTCGCAGAGGACACGGCGCCGCCGGCTGGCGCTCCGCCGGCCGAGGCTCCCGCGACGCCGCCGCCTCCTCCGCCCGCGGCCGCGCCTGTCGAGACCAAGCCGCCGGCGGCCGCCGAGACGATGCCGGCGACCCGCCCGGACGTCCTGCCGCCGATCGACGTCGGCGCCTGGGTGCGCGTCGGCAGCCTCTTCCAGGGCCAGAACCAGAAGAAGCTCAACGACTGGCACATGAGCAGCGCCTATGTCGAGCTTCACGCCGGCGGCAAGCTCACCAAGGAGTTCAGCGTCACGCTGAACCTCAACGCCGACATGGCGAACTACGGCACCTCCGGCGGTCCGGCGGCCGCGCAGGTCGAGGACGCGATCATCGCTTACGACCCGATGGACGAGTTTCACGTGTGGGCGGGCCACCTCTTGGTCATGGTCGACCGCGACAACTCGTCGGGCCCGTTCTTCATGATCCCCTGGAACTACCCGGGCTTCTTCGCCCCGGCCGTGGGCGCTCCTGCCGAAGGACCCTTCGGGCGCAACAACGGCGTCAACGTCTGGGGCGACATCGCCGGCGGCAGGGTGTCGTACTTCGCGGGCGTCTATGACAACGGCAACATCGCCACGAGCCCGCTCTACTCGGGGCGCGTGCGCATCTCGCTGTTCGACAAGGAGACCGGCTTCTGGGGCAACGGCACGTACTTCGGCGACAAGGACATCCTGAGCTTCGACGTGGGCGGCCAGTTCCAGAAGCACGGCAGCTCGACGATGGCGGGCGGCGACAAGGACTACGCCGACATCAACGTCGACGGGCTCTTCGAGAAGAAGCTCGGCGCGCCGGGCTCGTACCTCTCGGTCAGCGGCGCCTACTACCACTACAACGTGCTCGATAACGGCGTGAGCAACTTCTATTACGGGACGCTGGCGTACGCGACGCCCGTGATCGGCATCGGCAACATCCAGCCGATGGTTCGCTACCAGGGCGAGACGATCAAGGGCAACACCGGGACGAACCCGTGGAACGTCGACGCCGCGGTGTCGTACCTCATCAAGGGCCCGGCGCTTCGCCTCAACGCGACGTACAGCTACACGAAGCTGGCGAGCGACGTGACCGCCAACGCCATCGGGCTCAACGCGCAGGCGATCTTCTTCTAAGCCGTACAACGGACGAATCGACCAATGAACAAACAATTTACAACCCGGAAACTGAACGAGGTTCAGGTGAACGAGGGGAGGTTCAGGACCATGCGCAAATCCTTCTGTGGTGTTCTGCTCGCGGGGTCGCTCGGGACCTTCGCGGCGTGCTCGAAGCCGGCGGAGCCCGCTCCGGCCGCGGCCCCGGCCGCGCCTGCCGCGCCGGCGGCGTCGGCGCCCGCCGACGACAAGGGGCCGATCAAGGTCGGCATCCTCCACTCGCTGTCGGGCACGATGGCCATCAGCGAGACGTCGCTGAAGGACGTCGCGCTCATGACGATCGAGGAGATCAACGAGGCGGGCGGCGTGCTCGGCCGGAAGCTCGAGCCGGTGGTCGTCGACCCGGCGTCGAACTGGCCGCTGTTCGCCGAGAAGGCGCGCGACCTCATCCAGAAGGAGAAGGTCGCCGTGACCTTCGGGTGCTGGACGTCGGTCTCGCGCAAGTCGGTCCTCCCCGTCTACGAGGAGCTCAACGGGCTGCTCTTCTACCCCGTGCAGTACGAGGGTGAAGAGTCGTCGTGGAACGTCTTCTACACGGGCGCGGCGCCCAACCAGCAGGCGATCCCGGCCGTCGAGTACCTCATGGGCAAGAAGGGCGGCGGCGCCAAGCGCTGGGTGCTCCTCGGCACCGACTACGTCTACCCGCGCACGACGAACAAGATCCTGCGCTACTTCCTGCACGCGAAGGGCGTGGCCGACGACGACATCATGGAGAAGTACACGCCGTTCGGCCACAGCGACTACCAGACGATCGTCGCGGACATCAAGAAGTTCGCGGCCGGCAAGCGCACGGCGGTCGTCTCGACGATCAACGGCGACTCGAACGTGCCGTTCTACAAGGAGCTCGGCAACCAGGGCATCAAGGCGACGGACATCCCCGTGGTCGCGTTCTCGGTCGGCGAGGAGGAGCTTCGCGGGATCGACACGAAGCCGCTCGTGGGCCAGCTGGCGGCCTGGAACTACTTCGAGTCGATCGACAACCCGACCAACAAGGCGTTCGTCGACAAGTGGATGGCATACGTGAAGAAGAACAACCTCCCGGGCGGCGACAAGCGCGTCACCAACGATCCGATGGAGGCCACGTACATCGGCATCCACATGTGGGCGCAGGCCGTCGAGCAGGCGCACACGACCAACGTCGACGCCGTCCGCCAGGCGATCGGGTACCAGCACTTCAAGTCGCCGTCGGGCTTCGACATCGAGATGGACGCCGAGAACCACCACCTGCACAAGCCGGTCTACATCGGCGAGGTCAAGGCGGACGGTCAGTTCCACGTCGTGTGGAAGACGGACGGCCCGATCAAGGCGCAGGCGTGGAGCCCGTACATCCCGGACGACAAGGGCAAGATCGCGAACTGGCTGTACCCGTGGGCGTGCGGCAACTGCACGGCGGCCAAGTTCGGCGGCGCGCCGGCCGTCGCCGAAGCGAAGTAACGCGCTGGAAACCCGCACGAAACGTAATCAGAGCTTAATGGGACCTAGGAGAACACTGAAGTGACGGAGGCACCCGGCGTGAGCGGAAGGACGACGGCCAGACGAGCGGCTCTTTCGGGGGCGAGCGTGCTGCTGGTCTTGTTGTCGAGTTCGGCCGCTCACGCCGGGGCGCTTGAAGACGCCGTCGCCGGGTTGGCGGCGTCGTCCGAAGAGAAGGTCGAAGACAGCATCCGCAAGCTCGGCACGCTCGACGATGCGCGCGCGTGGCCGGCGCTGGATGCTCTCTGCGACGATCGCTTGCGCGTCGGTGCCGACGGCAAGCCGTACATCTGGGAATCGAAGACGCACGATGCGAAGGACCCGCTGACCTTGGCGGTGGTCAACGCGCCGAGACCTTTGAAAGAGGTCGACGTCTCGAACGACATCCGGCGCGTCGCAGCGCCCGTGCTCGCGCAGTTGCGGCTCGGCTCGCCGAGCGCCGCGGAGCGGCTGGCGGCGGCGGAGGAGCTGTCGAAGGGGGGCGGCGGAGAGGCGACGAGCCTCCTGCACAAGGCGCTCGATCGCGAAAAGGACGCGAAGGTGCGTGACGCGCTGTCGTTGGCCGTCGCGCGCGTCGACCTGCAGAGCCCCAGCGCGGATGCGCGCATCGCGGCGCTCGCGGTCATCAAGAAGCTCGGCAACGACGAGTTCCTCGCGGCGGCGCAGCACATGGTCTCGAAGACGGAGCAGGGTGCGTTCGTAGAACCCGACGCGCGCGTGCGCTCCGCTGCCCAGGACGTGGTCAACGGGATCCTCGGGCAGCAGCGCCTCGTCAGCGTCGTCGGCAGCTTGATCCACGGCCTGTCGCTGGCGAGCGTGCTGCTGTTCGCGGCGCTGGGCCTCGCCGTGACCTTCGGGCTGCTGGGCGTCATCAACATGGCGCACGGCGAGATGCTGATGCTGGGCGCGTACTCGACGTACGCCGTGCAGAGCTTCTTTCAGGCGCACCTGCCGGGTGCCTTCCGCTGGTACTTGCTCGCGGCGATCCCCGTCGCCTTCGCGGTGACGATGGCGGTGGGCATGCTGCTCGAGCGCACCGTCATCAAGCACCTCTACGGGCGTCCGCTCGAGACGTTGCTCGCGACGTGGGGCATCAGCCTCGGACTCATCCAGACGGTGCGCCTCATCTTCGGCGCGCAGAACGTCGCCGTCGCGAACCCGGACTGGCTCGCGGGCGGCATCGAGCTGACGCACGGTCTGGTGCTGCCGTGGAGCCGCGTCGGTGTGATCGCCTTCGTGATCGTCGTCGCCGCGGGCGTGTGGTTCCTGCTGCAGAAGACGCGCCTCGGCCTCTACGTGCGTGCCGTGACGCAGAACCGCGCCATGGCGTCGTGCATGGGCATCTCGACCAAGCGCATCGACATGTGGATGTTCGGTCTCGGGTCGGGCATCGCGGGGTTGGGGGGCGTCGCGCTCTCGCAGCTCTCGAACGTCGGGCCTGAGCTCGGCCAGACGTACGTCATCGATTCGTTCATGGTCGTCGTCCTGGGCGGCGTGGGTCGCCTCGCGGGCGCCGTCGCGGCGGCGCTGGGCCTCGGCGTCCTCAACAAGTTCCTCGAGCCCCTCGCGGGCGCCGTCCTCGGAAAGATCGCCGTGCTGACGTTCATCATCCTTTTCATCCAGCGACGGCCGCAGGGCCTGTTCGCCATCAAGGGCCGGGTGGAGGCATGAGCGTGCTCGCGCGCCTCGCCGGGATGCACTCGCGCCGGGGGTGGCTCGGCGCCGCGGCGTTCGCCGTCGTCATCGCGGCCGTCGTGCCGGCCGTCGCGCCGGCCTATCTGGTCCCGCTGCTCGGCAAGTTTCTCTGCTTCGGCATCGCCGCGCTGGCGATGGACCTCTTGTGGGGATACGCCGGCATCCTCAGCCTGGGCCACGGCCTCTTTTTCGCGCTGGGCGGCTACGGCATGGGCATGTACCTCATGCGCGCCATCGCGGGCGAGGGCGTGTACCGCAGCCAGTTGCCGGACTTCATGGTGTTCCTCGACTGGAAGGAGCTGCCCTGGTACTGGCACGGCTTCCAGAACTTCGGGTTCGCCGTGGTGATGCTGCTGCTGGCGCCCGGGCTGCTGGCGCTCGTCTTCGGGTGGCTCACGTTCCGTTCGCGCATCAAGGGCGTGTACCTCTCGATCGTCACGCAGGCGCTCACCTACGCGGCGATGCTGCTCTTCTTCCAGAACGCCACGGGCTTCGGCGGCAACAACGGCCTCACGGACTTCAAGCGCATCGTGGGCTGGCCGCTGCAGGCGCCGCAGACGAAGCTGATGCTGTACTTCTTCTCGGCGGGCGCGCTGGGGGGCACCTACTTGCTGTGCCGGTTCATCGTGACCAGCAAGCTCGGGCGCGTCCTGACGGCGCTGCGCGACGCCGAGCTCAAGACGCGCTTTTGCGGCTACGAGTCCACGAACTACAAGCTCTTCGTGTGGACGCTCTCGGCCGTGCTGTGCGCGCTCGCGGGCGCGTTGTACGTCCCGCAGGTCGGCATCATCAACCCCAGCGAGATGCAGCCCTCGAACTCGATCGAGATGGCGATCTGGGTGGCCGTCGGCGGGCGCGGCACGTTGACGGGCGCGCTGCTGGGCGCGTGGCTGGTCAACGGCGCGAAGAGCTGGCTGACCGCGGCGTTCCCGTCGGCGTGGCTGTACGCGCTGGGCGGCATGTTCGTGCTCGTGACGCTGTTCCTGCCGAAGGGGATCGTCGGCGCGGCGGCGCCGCTGACGGCGTGGCTCGCCCGGAGGCGCACCCACGCGCCGGCGGTGACGCCCGCGCGGCCGGCGCCGCAAGAGCCGCAGAAGCAGCTGGAGGGCGCGTGACCGTGGCCGAGACGTCCGAGGCGCTGCAGCCGAACGCGGGTGTCGGTCACAGCGACGACACGTTCCCCCGGCCGGCGGTGCCGCCCATCATGCTGTGGGCCGAGAACCTCACGGTCAGCTTCGACGGCTTCAAGGCGCTCGATGACGTGACGATCCTGCTCGACCGCGGCGAGCTTCGCTGCATCATCGGTCCGAACGGCGCCGGCAAGACGACGCTGATGGACGTCATCACGGGCAAGACGAAGCCCGACGAAGGATCGGTCTTCCTCGAGAGCCGGCTGCAGAACCTGACGCGCATGTCCGAGTGCGAGATCGCGGGGCTGGGCATCGGGCGGAAGTTTCAGCGACCGACGGTGTTCCAGGGGCACTCGGTGTTCGAGAACTGCGAGCTGGCGCTCCAGGGCCGAAAGGGCGTGTTTCACAGCCTGTTCGCGCGGCTGTCGAAGGCCGATCGGGAGCGCATCGACGAGGTGCTCGAGACGATCGGGCTTGCGGGCCAGCGCGATCGGCAGGCAGGGCTCTTGTCGCACGGCCAGAAGCAGTGGCTCGAGATCGGCATGCTGCTCGCGCAGAACCCGAAGGTGCTGTTCATCGACGAGCCGGTCGCCGGCATGACCCAGCCGGAGATGGAGCGCACGGCGGAGCTGTTCCGCAGCCTCGCGGGCAAGCACACGGTCGTCGTCGTCGAGCACGACATGGAGTTCGTGCGCAGCATCGCGCGCAACGTGACGGTGCTTCACGAAGGCCGTGTGCTGGCCGAGGGCCCCATGGACATCATCCAGAAGAACCCGCGCGTCATCGAGGTGTATCTCGGGACATGACCGCCACCGACTTCACATCGCAGGACATCACCGTGCAGGGGGGCCCCGCGCCGGCGCCCGAGCCCGTGCTGGTCGTGGCGGGCGTCAATCAGTTCTACGGCACCAGCCACACGCTGTGGGACGCGAGCCTCTCGATCCCGGCGGGCGGCTGCGTGTGCCTCATGGGGCGCAACGGCGTGGGCAAGACCACCTTGCTCAAGGTGATCATGGGCCTGCTGCCCGCGACCTCGGGCAGCATCAAGTTCCTGGGCCACGAGCTCTTGGGCATGCCGGCGGAGCGGCGCGCGCGGCTGGGCATCGGTTATGTGCCGCAGGGGCGCGAGATCTTCTCCGACCTCACCGTCGAGGAGAACCTGCAGGTCGCGCTGGCCGCGCGCGGGGGCCGCGGTCAGATCCCCGAGCAGGTGTTCACGCTGTTCCCGGTGCTGAAGAAGATGCTGCGCCGGCGCGGCGGAGATCTCTCGGGCGGACAGCAGCAGCAGCTCGCGATCGGGCGCGCGCTGTCGATCGACGCGAAGCTGCCGAAGCTCTTGATCCTCGACGAGCCGACCGAGGGCATTCAGCCCAACATCGTCCACGAGATCGGCGACATCATCATCCAGCTCAACGAGGCCGGGCTGTCCGTGCTGACCGTCGAGCAGAAGCTGCCGTTCGCGCGCCGCGTGGGCCGTTCGTTCTGCATGATGGACCGCGGTCGCGCCGTCGCCGAGGGCAAGATCTCCGAGCTGAGCGACGAGATCGTGCGGCAGCACCTGAACGTCTGACGCCGGTCGCCGGTGGACATCCGGCGGCCGACGCACTACGAATCAGCCGTGTCATTCCACGTCGTCGTAGGTGCAGGCCCGGTGGGCAGGGGTGTCGCGAAGGTCCTCGCCGAGCGGGGGGCGCGCGTGCGCGTCGTGAGCCGGCGCGGCGGTGGCCCCGAGCTGGCCGGCGTCGAGCGTGTGCGCGCCGACGCGACGGACGCGGGGTCGTTGGCGGAGGTGTGCTCCGGGGCGGCGGTGCTCTACAACTGCGCGAACCCGCTCTATCACCGCTGGCTGACCGACTGGCCGCCGCTGGCCGCGGCGCTGCTGACCGCGGCGGAGCGCAGCGGCGCCGTGCTGGCGATCGCGAGCAATCTTTACGGATACGGGCCGGTCGAGGGGCCGATCGACGCGGCGACGCCGCTGGCGGCGACGCACCCGAAGTTGAAGCTCCGGGCCGACATGTGGCGCGAGGCAGAGTCGCGTCACCAGGCCGGGCGCATCCGCGCCGTCGAGGTGCGGTCGAGCGACTACGTCGAGGCGAACTCGCTCCTGTCCTTCGCGATCGCGAAGCCCGTCCGCGCCGGCAAGCGCGCCTTCGTCCCGTGCCCCCTCGACGTGCCACACAGTTGGACCACGATCGCCGACGTCGCGCGAACCCTCGTCACCGTCGCCGGCGACGAGCGCGCCTGGGGCAAAGGGTGGCTCACGCCCACCGCGCCGCCGCTGACCGTCCGCGAGCTCAGCGCGCGCTACGCCAGCGCCGTCGGGGCGCCCACGCCCAAGCTCTCGTCCATTCCGTACCCGGTACTCTGGGCCGTGGGCCTGATCAATCCCCTCGTGCGCGAGCTCCGCGCGACCGCCTACCAGTTCCAACGCCCCTTCATCGTCGACTCCTCGCTCACCGAGCGAACCTTCGACCTCGCCGCCGCGCCGCTGGACGCCGCCCTGCGCGCCGTCGCGACCTGACGGCGGCCACGCCGCCGTACAGGCCCCGCTCAGGCCGCCGGCTCGATCACGATCACCGTCTGCCCCGCGGTCACGAGCGCGCCGGGCTTCTGCGTGACGGCGGCGATCGTCCCGGTGACTGGCGCGACGATGGGCGTCTCCATCTTCATGGTCTCCATGACGACGAGCTTGTCGCCCGCGGCGACGCGCGCCCCCTCCTTGGCCACGACCTCCCAGACGCTGCCGGTCACGACCGACGGCACCTTCACGAAGCCGGCGGGCCACTCCTTCTCGGCTCCTTCCGTGCTCGTCGGCGCGTCCGACTCCTCGGGCGGGGGCGGCAGCGAGGCCCAGCGCTCGCGCTCTTCGACGAACGCCGCCCGCTGCTTCTTTCGGAACGCCTCGATCGACGCGGCGTTGTCGTCGAGGAACGTGCGGTACTCGTGGAAGCGGAAGGTCGTCGGCTCGATCTCGAGGCCCGCGCGGCCCCTTGGGAAGTCTGCGCGGAACTGCAAGAGCTCGCGCTCGCTCACGGGGTGAAAGCGGATCTGATCGAAGAAGCGCAAGAGCCACGGGTGCCCGGCCGTGAACTCGCGCGTCTCGTGGAAGCGGTTCCACATCTGGCACGTGCGCCCCACGAACTGATAGCCGCCCGGGCCTTCCATGCCGTAGACGCACATGTACGCGCCGCCGATGCCGACGGCGTTCTCGGGCGTCCACGTCCGCGCCGGGTTGTACTTCGTCGTGACCAGCCGGTGCCTCGGGTCCAGCGGCGTCGCCACGGGCGCCCCCAGGTACACGTCGCCGAGCCCCAGCACGAGGTAGGTCGCCGAGTAGACGATCTCCCGCACGTCCTCGATCGAGCCGAGACCATTGATGCGCCGGATGAACTCGATGTTGCTCGGGCACCAGGGCGCGTCCGGTCGCACCGACTGCATGTACTTGCGGATCGCCAGCTGCGTCGCGGGATCGTCCCAGGACAGCGGCAGGTGCACGATGCGCGACGGCACCTCGATGGCGTCGGTGTCGGGCAGCGCCGCCTCGGCGTCGCTCAGGATCTCGAGCAGCTTCTCGCGCGGCAGCACCCGGTCGTCGAAGTGCACCTGCAGCGAGCGGATCCCAGGCGTGAGGTCGACGATCCCGGGCACGCGCGCCTCGGTGAGCGCCTGCGTGAGCGCATGGACGCGAAACCGCAGCGCGAAGTCGAGCGTGGGCGGCCCCAGCTCGACGAGCACGTTCGCGTCGCCGTCTTGCCGGACGACGAACGCGGGCGCGCCGGCACGTTCGGTCCGCGACGCCAGGATCGCCGACGACGAGGGCGGCGTGGCGCCGGGCGCGGCCGCCGCCGCCGGGCGGAGCGTCTCGATCGCGCGCTCCTGCGCCGCGCGCCGCGCCCGCGCCTCGTCCAGCGTGACGGCGCGGAAGCGCACCGTGTCGCCCGGCTTGAGCTGGCCCATCTTCCACAGGTCAGCCTCGATGATCGTGGCCGGGCAGACGAAGCCGCCCAGGCTGGGGCCGTCGGGGCCCAGGATCACCGGCATGTCTCCCGTGAAGTCGATCGTGCCGATGGCGTACGCGTTGTCGTGGATGTTCGACGGGTGCAGGCCGGCCTCGCCGCCGTCGGTGCGCGCCCAGCGCGGCTTCGGCCCGACGAGCCGCACGCCCGTGCCGCTCGAGTTGTAGTGAACGCGCCAGCCCGTGGAGAAGAGATCGGCGATGTCGTCGGGCTGAAAGAAGTCGGGCGCGCCGTGCGGCCCGTGCAGAACGGCGATCTGCCATTCCGTCGCGAGTCGCGGCACCAGCTCGTCGGGCAGCTCCGCCGTCGGCGACGCGATCGTCGACTCGGCCCCGAGGTGAAGGACGTCGCCGGGCGCGAGCGCGCGGCCGCCGTGCCCGCCGAAGAGCCCCAGCGTGAACGTCGCGCGGCTGCCCAGGTACTTCGGCACGTCCAGCCCGCCGCGCACGGCGACGTAGGCGCGGTTGCCGGGGCCGCGCACGGGGCCGAGGCGCAACACGCTGCCTGCGGCGATCTCGAAGGCGCCGAAGCGCGGGGCCGGTCGATCGTCGATCGTCGCGTCCATGTTGGCGCCCGTGAGCGCGACCACCGCGGGCGCGTGAAAGCGCAGCGTGGGTCCGACGGCGGCGCACTCGAGGGCCGCCGCGCCTTCTGCGTTGCCGACCAGCCGGTTCGCCAGGCGGAACGAGAGCGCGTCCATGGGCCCGGACGGCGGCACGCCGACCTCCCAGTACCCGAGGCGTCCGGGCCAATCCTGGATCGTCGTCTGCGTGCCGCCCGCGACGACCTCGATCGTCTGCGGCGCATAGGGGAAGCCGGCGAGCAGCCCCGTGTGGACGTCGCCCTCGATGAACTCCGGCGCGCGCAGGACCTGCACGAGGTAGTCGCGATTGCTCTCGATCCCCGCGATGCGTGTCCGCTGCAGCGCAGACACCAGCGCCTCGCGCGCCGCTTCGCGCGTGGGCCCGCGCGCGATGAGCTTCGCCAGCATCGGATCGTAGTAGGGCGTGACCTCGGTCCCGCGATCGACGGCCGATTCGACGCGCACGTCGTCGGGGAAGACGACCTCGGTGAGCGGACCGCACGAAGGCTGGAAGTCGCGCCGCGGGTCTTCGGCATACAGGCGCGCCTGGATCGACGCCCCCTCGGCCTTCGGCGCGCGTTCCGCGAGATCGGGGAGCTCGCCCGCCGCGAGGCGGACCATCCACTCGATGAGATCGACCCCCGTCACCTCCTCGGTCACGCCGTGCTCGACCTGAATGCGGGTGTTGACCTCCAGGAAGTAGTAGGCGCCTCGTCCCTTCGGGGCGGCGTCGAGCACATACTCGACGGTGCCGGCAGAGCGGTAGCTCGCGCCGCGCCCCAGGCGCGCGGCCGACTCGAGAAGGCCCGCGCGCGTCTCGGCCGAGATGCCGGGCGCTGGCGTCTCCTCGACGACCTTCTGGTTGCGCCGCTGCAGGGAGCAGTCGCGCTCGCCGAGCGCGAGGACGGTGCCGGCGCCGTCGCCGAAGATCTGCACCTCGACGTGACGCGCGCGCGTGACCAGCTTCTCGAGGTAGAGCCCCGGCTGCTTGAAGTGGGCGCGCGCCAGGCGGTCGACGCTCTCGTAGGCGGCGGCCAGCTCGGCGGCGTCGGCGCAGCGGCGCATGCCGATCCCGCCGCCGCCCGCCGTGCTCTTCAGCATGACGGGGTAGCCGATCGTCTCGGCGGCGCGCAGCGCCTCGGCGACGTCCGCGAGGATCTCCGTGCCCGGGAGCAATGGTACGCCGTTCGCCTTCGCCAGGGCGCGCGCCGTGTGCTTGAGGCCGAACGCGCGCATCTGCGCCGGCGTGGGGCCGACGAAGACGATGCCCGCGGCCTCGCATGCCTCGGCGAAGTCGGCGTTCTCGGCCAGGAAGCCGTAGCCCGGATGGATGGCTTCGGCGCCGGTCGCGCGCGCGGCTGCGATGATGGCGTCGGCGCGCAGGTAGCTGGCCGCGGGGGCCGGCGCCCCGATCGCGACGGCCTCGTCGGCGCAGAGCACGTGCGGCGCGGCCGCGTCGGCCTCGGAGTAGACGGCGACGGAGCCCACGCCCATGCGGCGCAGCGTGCGGAAGATGCGCGTCGCGATCGCGCCGCGGTTGGCGACTAGGACCTTCTTGAACAAGACGCCCCTCTCAGGCTGCCGGCCACACGAGCAACCGCACGGGCGTGGGGTTGTACGCGTTGCAGGGGTTGTTGAGCTGCGGGCAGTTCGAGATGAGGACCAGCACGTCCATCGCTGCCTTCATCTCGACGTAGCGCCCGGGCGCCGACACGCCGTCATCGAACTTGAGCCCGCCCTTGGGCGTCACGGGCACGTTCATGAAGAAATTGACGTTGCTCGGCAGGTCGCGCTTGGTCATGCCGTGGCCGTGCCTGGCCAGCGCGAGCAGGAACGTGTCGCGGCAGTTGTGCATGTCCTTCTTCTTCAGGTCGTAGCGGACCTGGTTGCTCTCGGCCGAGCACGCGCCGCCCAGCGTGTCGTGCCGCCCGCACGTGTCGGCGACGATCGTCACGAGGGGCCGCCCTTCGGTGGACATCAGCGCCGTGCCTGTCGTCAGATAAAGCCGCCCCTGCGCGCGCATCGTATCCTGCGCGCTGTAGCGCTCGGACGTGTCGTGCGCGTTGAAGAACAGCGTGTCGACGGCCTGGTTCCCCTCGAGATCGACGATGCGGAAGGTCTCGCCGGCCTTCACCTCGTGTGTCCACCCCTGACCGGACGGCAGCACCACGTCGAGCCGCGCCGTCGCGGGATCGAGCTGGCTCTCTTTCAGCTTGAAGCTGGCCGAGCTCACAGCGCACCTCGCCGCTCGGCGACGTACGCCTCGGTCAGCGCGAACCCGCGCTCGTTCTCGGGGCGGAAGATCCGGCACGGATCGTCGGGGCCGGGCCCCGTCCCCTCGGACAGCGACAGCGTCACGGCCGGCGGCCCGTACTTCGCGCTCGGGTCCAGCGGGTGCGGCGTGTTCGTGAGCACGACGAGCGTGTCCATCTCGAAGCGCAGCTCGACGTACGCGCCCGGTTTGCTGTTGTTGGCCACCCAGCGCAGCGCGCCGTCTTCGCCATCTTGGCCGACGGCCACCTTCGTGAAGAAGTTCACGTTGGCGACGACGTCGCGCTTGCCCAGCCCGTACTTGCCGAGCTCGACCAGGAAGTTGTCGCGCGCGTTTCGATGGAAGCCGTTGCGCAGCTCCTGGTACGTGCCGGCGCCGAAGCGCGCCTGGTTCGAGGCCGCGTCGCCACAGCCGGAGATCGTGTCGTGCCACCCGCAGGTGTCGCGCGTGATCGAGGCGAGCACGCGCCCCATGTCCGAGTAGAGGACGCGATCCGCCGTCAGGAATGCCGTGAACTGCGCCTTCAGCGTGTCGGCCATGTTGTAGCGCTCGAGCGGCTCGTCGGCGTTGTAGAAGAGCGCCGAGACGCACGCCGTGCCCGCGTCGTCGGTGATGCGCAGCACCTGCCGCCGGCGCATGCGCCGGGACCAGGCCTGGCCGCCCTTGAGCACCTCGTGCCTCAGCGTGGGGTTACTCAACGTCGTCCCCCACGACCGTCATGCGCGGCAAGGGCAGGGTCTCGGTCGCGACCTCGACGGGAGGATGGATGAGCGCCTCCAGGTGGCGGCGCGCGGCGACGAACGCTGGCGAGAGGAACTGCGAAGGGGTGCGGGGACGTGGCACGGCGACCTCCATGAGCTCGCGCACCCGACCGGGGTGCGCGTCGAGGATGAGGATTCGATCGGCGAGGTAGACGGCCTCGTCGAGATCGTGAGTGATGAAGACGATCGTGATGTCGACCTGCTTCCAGATCTGGAGGAGGTACGACTGCATCTGCGCGCGCGTCTGCGCGTCCAGGGCGCCGAACGGCTCGTCCATCAGCAGGATGCGCGGGCGGTTCGCGAGGGCGCGCGCGATGGCCACGCGCTGCTTCATGCCGCCCGAGAGCTGGTGCGGGTAGCTCGACGCGAACTTGGCCAGGCCCACGAGCTCGAGCCACTGGCGCGCCTCTTGTTCGGCGGAGCCCGCGTCGAGGCCCTGCGACACCTCGAGGCCGAACATGACGTTCTTGAGGACCGTGAGCCACGGGAAGAGCGTGTAGCCCTGGAACACCATGCCGCGGTCGGAGCCGGGCCCGGCGACAGGCTTGCCGTCGAGGAGGATGCGCCCGCCGGAGCACGGCTCGAGGCCCGCGATGAGGCGCGCCAGCGTGGATTTTCCGCACCCGGAAGGGCCGATGACGCACAAGAACTCGCGACGGTGCGTCTGGAAGCTCACGCGGTCGAGCGCGACGACGTCGTCGCCGTCGGCCGTCGTGAACCGCTTCTCGAGGCCCTGGACGTCGAGCACGACGGGGCGCTCGCGCAGCTTCGCGAAGCGCTCGGCCACGCGCGGCTCCTGGTCGCGGTAGTCGGGGAGGGTGAGCGTGGTCTGCATCAGGCGCGCGCCTCCTCCGGCGCGGGCGCAGCGTCGGGCGCCGGACGGCGCCGGCCGAGCCCGAGGGCCTGGGAGAACCAGCCGCGCTTGGATGTCTTCAGCCACGGGAACAGCTGGCGCCCGAGCGACGCGAGCACGAGGTCGGTGCCGAGGCCCACGAGCCCGATGACGATGATCGACGCGAACACTCGATCGTAGGCGCGGTACTTCGCCTGCTGGTTGATGAAGAACGTGATGCCAGAGGACACGCCGATGAGCTCGGCGACGATGAGGTACGTCCACGCCCAGCCGAGCAGGACGCGCATGTCGGTGTAGACGTCCGTGACGATGCCCGGCACGACGACGCGCGTGAGGAGGTGGCGCGGCGAGGCGCCCAGCGTCTGCGCTGCTTCGAGGAGCGCCGGGTCGATCCGGCGCGTCGTGTTCGCGATGACCAGCACCTGCTGGAAGAACGTCCCGATGAAGATGACGGCCACCTTGGGCGCGTCCTCGATGCCCAGCACGGCGACGGCCAGCGCGCCGAACGCGGGCGCGGGCAGGTAGCGGAAGAATTCGATGAACGGCTCGGTGAGCCGCGCGAAGGCCGGAAGCGCGCCGCACAAGATCCCCAGCGGCACGCCGACGATCGACGAGACGAGGAAGCCCCAGAAGATCACCTTGATGCTGTGCCACAGGCTCTGGTGCAGCCACGGCTCGTCCTCCCGGAAGGGCGGCGTCGTGAAGCCCGTCACCAGCGCGCGCGCCACCTCGTGTGGTGCCGGAAGAAAGACCGGGTTGGCGCGCGTGCCCACCGCGGGCTGGCCGCCGCGCGCGCGCACGGCCTCGTTCTCGCGCTCGACGTCCGCGCGCGGCGCGAGCTCACCCGGCGCGACCCACGACACGTCCCCGGGGTCGGTTATCTTCAGCATCGGGTGCCACACGAACGGCACGTAGCTGACGACCGACCACAGCGCGAGCGGGAGGATGAACGACGCGAGCCAGAGGCGTCGCGACTGGCGGGGCGTCAGTGCCGCGAGCGGCCGGAACCAGGGCGTTGATGACGACGATGCCGTGATGCTCATCGTTTGACCTTGGGCTCTTCAGGGAAGAGAGCCGGTCGTCCGGCCCGGGGAACGGGAGGGCAGGGAGGTCGGCGCTCAGTCGTCCTCGCGCCTTTGGGTGACCTCCTGCCGAATGTACGTGCGGCGCCTTACTTGAGCGCTTCCTTCGCGATCGAGCCGTCGATGTACGAGGCGACGGGCTGCGGATCCTTGTAGACCTTGTTCGCGACGTTGAAGGCGTCGGCGACCTTGCCACTGCCGAGCAGCGTGTTCAGCGAGGTGTCCTTCTTGTCGAAGCGCTTGAGCGCCTCTTCGGGCGTCAGGAAGTGCGTGCCGGGCAGGAACTTCGCGTACTCCTCGGGCGGCACGCCCGCGCGCCCGGCCATGATCTTCACGGCCTCGTCCTTGTTCTTCGGATCCATCACGAACTTCACGATGCGGTTCCACACCTTCGCGACCTTCACCCAGTCGGCGCGCCGCTCGGACAGGTTCTTGGGGTTCACGCACACGAGGTCATAGATGAGGCCGGGCACGTCGGCGCTCGTGAACACGGCCTTCGCGCCCGCGCTGGCCTTCAGCGCCTGGCCGGCGTTCGGCTGCCACGCGCCGATGGCGTCCACGCTGCCCGAGGCCAGCGCCTGTGCCGTCTGGTTCGTGGGGACGTTCACGATCTTGAGGTCGGCCTCCTTCATGCCGCTCTTCTCGAGGGCCTTGTCCAACATGAGGTGCTCGACCAGCCCCACCTCGAGGCCGATCTTCTTGCCCTTGAGTGCCTTCACGCTCTCGACGCCACGCTTGGCGACGATCATGTCGTTACCGGCGCTGTAGTCGGTGACGATGATCGCGACGCTGCGCGGGCCGGGCGCGCCCGTGACCAGCGCGTCGCCCGTCGTCATCATGACGGCGTCGATCTTCCCGGCCGCGAACGCCTCCATCGAGGGCGCGTACTCGAACCAATCGAACTTGACGTCGACGCCCGCCTCCTTGAACCAGCCCTTCTGGATGCCGATCTCGAAGGCCGTCCAGCCGGGCCAGTCGGAGAACCCGATGCGCAACGGCGGCTTGCCGGCGTCCTTCTGCGCGAAGGCCGAGAGCGACAGCGCGAAGACGAGTCCGGATGCGACGACCGACGAGAACCAGCGGAGGAGGTGGCGTGTCATTGGAGACGACCGTATCAACCGCAGGTTGCCGGAAGATTTCGTGAGTCACCGATTCGTGTAACTCGCGAGGCCCCGGCGAACGTGCGGTGAAAGTTACGATCATCGCATCGGCCGGAAACCCGGCGTTCGCACGCCCGGTGCTAGCGTCGCCGACATGATGACGACGTCGATCGAGGCCGAGCCGGAGGCGTTGACGGTCGATCTGGCGCGCACGGCGATCGTGATGATTGACATGCAGCGCGACTTCCTCGAGCCCGGCGGCTTCGGAGAGACGCTGGGCAACGACGTGTCGTTGCTGGCGCGCGCCGTCGGACCCTGCGGCGCGCTGCTGGAGGGCGCGCGCCGGCGCGGCATCCTCATCATCCACACGCGCGAAGGACATCGCTCTGATCTCTCCGACGCGCCCAAGGCGAAGATCGAGCGCGGCGCGCCCAGCAAGCGCATCGGCGACATGGGCCCGATGGGCCGGATCCTCGTGCGCGGCGAGCCGGGCCACGATCTCGTCGCCGCGCTGGCGCCGCGCCCGGGCGAGCCGGTGATCGACAAGCCGGGCAAGGGCGCGTTCTGGGCGACGGACCTGCACCTCGTCTTGCAGAACCGCGGCATCGAGAACCTGATCGTCTGCGGCGTCACCACCGAGGTGTGCGTGCACACGACCGTGCGCGAGGCCAACGACCGCGGCTACCGCTGCATCGTGCCTGGCGACTGCTGCGCCTCCTACTTCCCCGAGTTCCACGAGGTGGGCCTGCGGATGATCAAGGCGCAGGGCGGAATCTTTGGGTGGGTCTCGGATTCGGGGAAGGTGCTGAAGGGGATCATGGCCGGCCTCTAGGCCGACGGGGAGGGGAACGAGATGAGCGCAGCGACGACCGCCACCGCGGGTGACAAGCCCAAGCTCTGGACGCCAGGCGATTGGAACGCCTTCTTCGGCTTCGGCACGAACATCCTCGTGAACCTGCTGGTGCTCACGGGCCTCTTGCGGTTCGTCGTGAAGATGCCCGACGCGCTGGTCTTCGGGCGCATCCTGCCCGCCACCGGCCTGATGCTGTGCCTGAGCACGATCTATTACGCGCGCCTCGCCTACAAGGTGGCCGAGAAGACCGGGCGCACCGACGTGTGCGCGCTGCCGTCCGGCATCAGCGTGCCGCACATGTTCGTCGTCACCTTCGTGATCATGCTGCCCATCGCGCTCAAGACGGGCGATCCCGTGCAGGGCTGGGAGGCTGGCCTGACGTGGGTGTTCATCCAGAGCTTCGTCTTGATGATCGGCGGGTTCGTCGGGCCGGTCATCCGCAAGATCACGCCCCGGGCCGCGCTGCTCGGCACGCTGGCGGGCGTGTCCGTCGCGTTCATCTCGATGCGCCCCGCGCTGGAGATGTACATGACGCCGGTGATCGGCGTCGTGTGCTTCGCCGTGATCCTCGCCAGCTGGTTCGGCGGCGTGCGCTACTTCCGCGGCACGCCCGCGGGGCTGGTCGCGATCGCCGTCGGGACGTTGATCGCGTGGGGTTCGACGGCGCTGGGCTTCAACTTCGGCGGGCTTTCGAAGGCGGGCCTGGTCGCGTCGTTCTCGAACTTCGGCTTCGCGGTGCCGCTGCCCGCGGTGGACCACGTCTTCTCGGGCTTCAAGTTCCTGGGCGTCATCCTGGTGACGGCCATCCCGTTCGGCATCTACGATCTGGTCGAGGCGCTGGACAACGTCGAGAGCGCCGCAGTCGCGGGGGACAACTACCCGACCACGCGCGTGCTCACCGCCGACGGCGTCGTGAGCCTCATCGGCTGCCTCATGGGCAACCCGTTCATCAACGCGGTGTACATCGGCCACCCCGGCTGGAAGGCCATGGGCGGACGCATCGGCTACTCGGCGGCGACGGGGCTCATGGTGATCGTGCTGTCGTGGATGGGGATCATCTCGGTGATCGTCTCGGCCGTGCCGGTCGTCGCGATCTCGCCGATTCTCCTCTACATCGGCATGCTGATCGGCTCGCAGGCCTTTCAGGAGACGCCGAAGAGCCACGCCCCCGCGATCGTGCTCTCGCTCATGCCGCACCTCGCGGCGTGGGGGAAGCTGCAGATCGACAACGCGCTCGCGGCCGCCGGGACGAGCGCGGCGGCCGTGGGGCTCGACAAGCTGGGGCAGAAGGGCGTCCTCTATCACGGGCTCGCGGTGCTGGGCGACGGCGCGATCCTGGGCGGCCTCGTGCTGGGGGCGATCGCGGCCTTCGTCATCGACCGGAGGTTCTTGCGCGCCTCGGCCTTCGCCGCGGCGGGCTCGGCGCTGACCTTCTTTGGCTTCATGCACGGCGAGTCGATCGGCGTCGGCCAGTCGCCGGTGGTCGCCGTCGCGTACCTCGCCGTCTCGGGCATCCTCTTCGGTTGCGCGAAGTACGCGCCGGCGGCGCTGCCCGAGGTCGAGATCGAGGGGGGGCACGCGGCGCCGGCGCCCCGCGCCGCGCCGGAGGTGCAAGAGGCGCTGGCGTGATCAGGTCGGCAGGTGGTTGGCCTCGTCGGCGTGGTCGGCGTGGTGCGCGCGCGCAATGAAGTAGAAGCTGCAGATGTGCACGGCGCTGTAGAAGGAGGCCGCGATCGTGGGGACGTGCAGGAACGCCGTGCGACCGACGATGCCGCGATGCTCCCAGTACGCGGTCCACGCCTCGCTGACCATGAGGTGCATGAGGCCGAGCCCGTTCATGAGGGCGGCCACGATGAGCGCCTTGTCCGAGGCTCTGAGCAGCGCCGCGATCGTCGCCAGGGCCAGCGCGGCGGTCGCGAAGTCGCCAAACGCGATCCCCACGAGGTAGGCCGGGGCGTGCGGCCGGCTCAGCGCGAAGAGCGCGGCCAGGCCGCTGCCGATCCGGAGGAGGTTGATGGCGGCGCAAAGCACGAGCACGCGCCGCGGATCGGACCTGTCCGTGATGCCGTAGAAGATCACGTAGAGGAGGCCGATGAACACCAGGGTCTCGACGGGATACTGGACGGTGATCGCCTGCCAGCGCATGGGGGATCAACGTGGGGCGAGGGGGCGGCGATCGGAAGCCCCGCCTCCTCGTGCGCACGAGGGGCAGGGTCCGTCCTACGCGGTCGACACCGCGCCCGCTCGGCGATCAACGCGCGCGAGCGCGGGATTTCGTCGTCTTCGCCGGCTTCGTGCGCGGCGATGAGGCCGCGCGCCGTGCGGCGCGCTTCTTCACGAAGCGGCTGCGGAACTCGCGCGCGCTCTCGAGGAGGCCGGCCAGGCTGCGCGCGCCGCCGCGCTCGACGTGGCGGGCGCGCGCCTCGGCGGCGCGCAGCCGCGTCTCCAGGCGGCGCCAGCGGTCGCGCACCTCCTTGCCCGCCAAGTTGACGTCGACGCGGATCTCGTCGCGCAACGTCGCGAGGGCGGCCAGGCTGCTCGCGACGGCCGTGCTCGCGTCTTGAGCGTCACCGCCGGCGTCGTCGGGCGCTTCCTCTTCGCCCGGCGTCGTGCGCCGCGCGATTTCGCCCAACGTCAGCGCGATCCGCTCGGCGTCGATGTCGCCGCCGCCCTCCCAGGCGGCGCTCCGCCGGGCGACGTCGTCGATCGAGACCAGGCCGGCGAGCCGGCCGTCGGAATCGACGACCACCAGGCGGCGCACGGCGTGGGCCATCATCGCGTCCTCGGCGTCTTCGACGTTCGCCGCCGGCGTGCACGTGAGCGCGGGGCGCGACATCGCGGTGTCCACGGTGATGTCGTCGAGGCGGCGTCCCTGGGTGAACGCGGCCATGCAGACGTCGCGATCGGTGATCAACCCGACGACCGCGCCCGCCCCGTCGAGCACGGGTAGACACCCGCAGCGGCGGTCCCACATGAGCTGCGCCGCGCGCGAAAGGCCGTCGCCCGGCGCGCACGTCGCGACCTCCTTCGTCATGATCTCGGCGACCTTCATTTCCGATCCCTCCCGCGCGTAAGGTTGGGGCCGGGTGGCCGCTTTTCCAGGTCCCTAGTCCACCACCACTTCGTCGGCGGCGTCGGCGACCTCGGCGCGGGCGCGGTCGCGCAGGGCGATGATGCCGGTCCAGCCCGCCGTCGCCGCGTCGAGCGGGGGCCGCAGCACGACGCTGACGGCGCCGCGGCGCGGGAACCACTGATCGGGGCGGAGCACCGTACGGCTGCCCTGGATGCCGCCTGGGACCACCGGCACGCCCGCGCGGGCGGCCACGGAGAACGCGCCCAGGTGGAAGGGGTATAGCCCCGGCGCGCGGCGGTTGGTGCCCTCCGGGAAGATCGCCAGCGATCGGCCGTGCGACAGCTCCTCGTAGAACGCGGCGGTCTCGCGCGCGGCGCGCGCCTGATCGAAGCGCTCGACGAAGAGGACGCCCAGCCGGCGGAGCGCCGGCGCGAGGAGGATGTTCCGCGCGAGCTCGCGCTTGGCGACGATCGTGAAGCCACGCGGCAGCAGGCCGACGAGCGCGATCCCGTCCAGGTTGCTCGCGTGGTTCAGCACGAGGACGCAGGGGGTGCGGTCGAGGTGCTCGCGGCCTGCGAGCCGCAGCGGGACCCCGACGCCCCGGAAGAAGGCGCGCACGAACGCAGATACGGCACGCCACCGGGCGTCGGCATCGGGCCACGCGACGGCGATGACCCAGGCGGGGATGGCGAGCAGGCCCATCCAGGTCCAGAACCAGCCGGCGTACGCGACCGAGACGAGCGCGCGCAGGCCGCGGCGCACGAGGGGCCCGACGAGCCGCACGGCCAGGCTGAGCTTCTGACGGCGGGTCGATCGGGAGTGGCCGAGCGCGCCGCGCACGTAGAGATCGCGGCAGGCCTCGCGCCGCGTCTTGCCGCTCGAGGTCTTCGGTACCGTCCGGGGCGGCACCAGCGCGACGTCGTCGGCGGCGGCGCCGAGCGCGCGGGCCGAGCACGCGGCCACGTCGCTGCGCAGCTGGCCGAGGCGCTCGGGCGCCGTCTCGCGCGTCTCGGCGACCACGATGACGGCCTCGGTGCCGCGCGCCTCGTCGCGCACGGGGAACACGGCGACGCCGCCGCGCCTCACGCCGTCCAGCCTGCCGACGGCCTCCTCTATCTCGTACGGGAAGACGTGGCGGCCCGCCCGGATGATGACGTCCTTCGATCGTCCGGTCACGAAGAGCTCGCCGTCGCCGAAGTAGCCGAGGTCGCCCGTGACCAGCCAGTCGCCCGCATGGAGCGCGCGCGTGGCCGCTTCGTTGCGGAAGTAGCCGCGCGTCGCCGAAGGGCCGCGGAACTGGATCTCGCCGAGGTGGCGGTCCGGCAGCTCGCGGCCGAGCTCGCCGACGACGCGCACCTCGTGGCGCGGAAGGGGGACGCCCGACGACACGAACGCCAGCGTCGGCGCGCCGTTGCCGTCGGCCGGCAGCGCGAGCCCGTCTCGCTCGAACGCGGCGCGCTGGACGTGCTCGACGCGCGGCCCACGCCCCGCCGGCGTGAAGGTGAGCGCGACGGCGTTCTCGGCCAGCCCGTAAACCGGCATCATCGCCTCGGGCCGAAAGCCGTGCGGCGCGAACCGGCGCGCGAATCGATCGAGCGTGGCCGGGCTCACCGGCTCCGACCCGTTGAGCGCGAGGCGCCACGAGCCGAGATCCAGCCCTTCGAGCTCGGCGTCGGGCACGCGGCTGGCGCACGCTTCGTACGCGAAGTTCGGCGCGGCGGCCAGCGTCCCGCGGTGGCGGTGCAGCGCCCACAGCCACGACGCGGGGCGCGCCATGAAGCGGGTGGGCGGCAACACGACGAAGCGGCAGCCGTGGTAGAGGCTGGCCAGCCACGATCCGATGAGGCCCATGTCGTGGTAGAGCGGCAGCCAGCTCACGACGACGTCCGTCGAGGCGATGTGAGCGGCCTCGCCGATCGCGCGGATGTTCGCGATCAAGTTCGCGTGCGTGAGGACGACGCCCTTGGGATCCCCGGTGCTGCCCGACGTGTACTGGAGGAGCGCCACGTCCGAAGCCCGCGGCGTCGCGGGGGCCTGCCCGGCCGCCCGCGCGAGCTCGGGCACCGTGGCGACGCCCCGCAGCCCGACGATCCGGTTGCGCAGCCAGTCGGCGGCGCGCCCGAGCTCGGGCGCGCCCACGAGCAGCACGGCGCGCGCGTTCTCGAGGATGCGCGCCTGGCGCAGGAGGTGATCGGCCAGCTGACTGGCGCGGAAGGGGGGATAGATCGGCACGGGCACGGCGCCCAAGAGCTGGATGCCGAGAAACGTCGAGAAGAACTCCATGCCGGTGGGGAGCATCAGCGCGACGCTGTCGCCGTGGCCGACGCCGCGCGCGGCGAGCCCTCCCGCGACGAGCTGCGCCTCGGCGAGCAGCTGGCCATAGGTCACGGGCACCGCTCGGTCGTCCGACTCGGAGATCTCGGCGTGCACGCGGTGAGGCTGGCGGCGCGCATACCAGATCAGCGCCTCGACGACCGACGCCGTGTCGGGCGGCACGGCGTAGGCCGGCGTGACCGACGAGGTGGCGGGCGTGGACCCCGGCACCTGATGCGCGTCGGCGACCGAGAGCGCGGCCAGCAGCGCGCGCGGCGTCTCGGCGCCCAAGGCGGCGCGCTCCGGCAGCGCGACGCCGAAGCGGCGCTGGATGCGCAGGAGCAGCTCCATGCGCGCCAGGCTGTCCAGGCCCAGGTCGTCCTCGAGGCGGCTGTCGAGCCGGGGCGGCGCCCCGCGCCCGGCGTGCAGCTCTCCCGCCACCTCGCGGACGAGGTTCAGCAGGGTCTCTCCGTCGACGTCGCTGGCGGGCGCTCCTCGCGCGGGCATGACACCTCCTTCATGGCTTCGCGGCGCACCGTCCGCAACGCTCGGCGTCCGGGAAGACCTCGAGACGACTGATGTCGATGGGCGCGTCGCAGGCGACGCACGCGCCGTGTGTGCCGCGCTCCATGCGCTCGAGCGCGGCGTCGATGCGCTCGAGCGCCGCGCGTTCGGCCGCCCCGAGCTCGCGCCCGTCACGGCCGAAGGTCTCGGACACGCGCTCGCTCATTTTGCGTGTCCGTTCGGGGAGTGAATGGTGACGACGGGGCACTTCGCGTGTCTCAGCACGTGCTCGGCGACGCTGCCCAGGAGCAGGCGCTTGACGCCCGTGCGTCCGTGCGAGCCCATGACGACGAGGTCGGCCTTCTCGCTGGCCGCCGCGTCCAGGATGATGTCGCCCACCTTGCTGGCGCGGATCCAAACGGCGGCCGTCGCGCTCGCCTCCGCCCGGCGCGCCTGGTCAAGCATGGCGCGCTCGAGCTCGGCGATCTCGTCCTCGTCGGGCAGGAGCCGCTCGACCGGGACGTCGGTGGCACCGGACGGCCGCGAGCTGATCGCGTGCACGATGTGAAGCGCGGGCGCGCTCGTGGTTCGCTGGAGGTCGGCCGCCCACGCGAGCGCTCTCTCCGCCATGTCGCTGAAGTCGAACGGGACCAGGATCTTCGGTTTCATGTGCCGCCTCGATTGCCCTGATTGCGACGTCTGCGACGTTCGTGCCAGGCCCGGCGGGGACGACGCCGCGCACGGGAGCGCGCGGGCCGGCAAGCGCTGCGCCGGCGGCGCTCGGCTCGGAAAAGTCTGCGGCGCGCGCCTGCGCGGAGCTCTACGCTCGCCTCGAATGCGCGGCGATCGAGAGGTCCGCGTGGCGTCCGGCGCGCGGCACCGAGAAGAACCGTGCGAGCCCCACCGCTACCGGGAGGGGAACACCCAAGCCGCGTCGGTGGCGCCGCGGAAACGGCGACGCGCCTCAGCGCCGCGCTGCCCGGAGGACGTCGAGGTACGAGATGATGCCGACCGGGCGGCCCACGCGATCCACCACGGGGAGCGCCCCGACATTGCGCCGCGCCATCGCGCCGATCACGTCGCCGAGCCGCTCTTCGGGGCGCACGACGTGGACCTGCTCGGTCATGACGTCGCCGACCTTCCGGCCCCGCCCGGCGGCGGCGGCCCAGTGCGCGAGCGCCTGGCCCGGAATGCCGAAGGCGCTGCGGACGTCGCGCTCGCTGACGATGCCGACCAGCAGGCCCGCGCGATCGACGACGGGAAGGTGACGAACGCCGTGCGCGGCCATGAGGTCCGCAGCGTCGAGGAGGAGATCATCGGGAGAGGCGGTGACGACGGCGGGCGTCATGATCGTCTCGGCCGTGGCGTCGTCGCCCGGGGTCTGCTCGAGCCTGCGCGCGACGTGGCTGCCGAGGAGATCCGTGCTCGTGACGATGCCCACGAGCCGTCCGCGCACCACGACGGGGAGGCAATCGATGCGATCGGCGATCATGCGCGCGGCCGCCTCGGCGATGTCCTCGTCCGGCGTCGCCACGGCGGCCGGCGACGTCATCGCGGCCCCGACGCGGTGGTCCAGCGAGCGCCCGTCGGCTTTCCAGCCGAGGACGTCACGATCCGAGAGCACGCCGATCACCTGGTGCTCGCGCGTCACGGGGAGGTGACGGACGCGCAGCCACGCCATGCGGTGCGCCGCCGTCGCGAGCGTGTCGTCTTCGGTCACGGCGACCACGTTCTTCGTGGTCATGACGTCGCGGACCTTCGAGCCGGCGACGGGCGGGCGCAGCTCGACGTGCGGCGCGGCTTCGTGCACGTCGGCCGCGAGCATGTCGTTCGTCGTCACGATCCCGACGAGCGTGCCGTCGTCGACGACCGGTAGGCAGCCCATGCGGCGCGACAGCATGAGCGCGCTCGCGGCGGCGGCCGGATCGCCGGGCCCGACGGTCTCCGCGGGCGTCGTCATGAAGCGGCTCACCGGGACGAGCGCGGCATGGTCCTGGCTCTCCGCACGGTAGCGCAGGTAGTCGCGCTCGGTGAACACGCCCACGACGTGCTCCCCGCCGTCGTCGACGACGGGGAGGTGCCGCACGCCGGCCCAGCTCATCAGGCGAGCCGCGAACGCCACGTCATCGTCGGTGCGCACCGAGACGACCCGCCGCGTGTTCATCACGTCGGCCACCGTGAGCAGCCCCTCTCTCTCCGTCGCGAGCATCGAGCGAAAACGGTCTGCCAGCCGCGTGCCACGCGGCGTCGGGACGAGCCCGAACCTCGGGCGCCGCCGAGCCGCGCAGGTTCTGCGCGGGGGCGCTTGGCGCTGCGTGGCGGAGCTGCTCGCGCCTCCTTGGTCCGTGTCATGCAGCGGATCCGCTCATGCGGCGTGCATCGGGTCATCGCGTGCGGACGGCGGCGCACCACGTCCTCTTGTTCGTACGGAAGCCGGGGGGCATGGGCGGCATGGCGCGCGGGCCGGCGAAGATCCTGCCCCTTCAGGGGCGCCGGGGCCGCGATCGCGAGGACGAAGTCGGGCCGCGCAGGCATCCGGTGTCCCTCGTCACGTGGGTCCTCGTGGGCCTCGGCCTGATCGTCCTCGCCGTCGCCATCGTGCTGGGGATCCAGATCGGGCGTGAGCTCGTCGGCTGGTTTCGGGTCTGATCTCGCCCCCCTCGGCGGTTGATCCGAGAGGAGGGGAGTCATGATCAGCCGCATCCTCGTGGCCGTCGACCTCACGGAGACGGCCGAGACCGTTCCCCTCGAGGCGCTCGAGGCGGCGCGCGTGGTGCGGCCGCGCAGCGGCACGGCCACGACGGAGCGCCTGCTCCGCGAGGCGCTGGCCCTCGCGCGCGGCGTGGGCGCGTCGCTGGAGATCGCCTACGTGCGCAGGACGCGCCCGCGCGCCGAGGTCGAGCCGCCCTGGAACGCCGTCTCCGACGAGGTCGACGAGTGGATCGATCGCGAGCTGGCGAAGCTGGGGCAGGCGGCCTGCGCCGCCGGTGTCCCGTGCACGACGACCAGCCTCGAGGGGCCGGTGCGGCGCGTGCTGGTCTCTCACGTGAAGAAGATGAAGCCGGACCTGATCGTCCTCGGCAGCCATCGCAGTTGGCGCGGGCTGCCGCGCTCGGCGGAGCACATGCTGGTCCGCGCGCGGCACCGCGTGCTGGTCATTCCGGCCAACACCGCAGGTCACTGACGCAGGGATCGGCCTCCCTGGCGGGCGCCCGCACCCAGGAGACGATCTCCGGCGCCTTGCGCGAGGTGGGGGGCGCTTCGCCGCGCGGCACCCCGACGATGATGGGCGCCACGACGGAAACGTCGCGCGACAGCCCCAGCTCGGCCTTCACCTCGGGGCGGTTGAGCGCCGGGAGCGCGAAGCCGATCGGACACGTGCCGAGGCCCATGTCGGCCGCGGCGAGCATGAGGTTCTGCGCGGCCACCCAGCAGTCGGCGCCGTCGAGCGGGCCGTGGGGCGCCGCGCAGATCAGGATCAGCGTGCCGGCGTCGTAGAAGACGTTGAACTGCGGCTGGGACAAGAGCGCGGCGGCCTGGCGCTCCGACGACGGCCGCGGCGCACCCACGGCGGGCGAGCCGTCTCGCGGCGCCAGCCATGCGGCCTTCGCGAGGTCGGACAGCCGGGCGAGCACCTTGCGATCCTGAACGATCGCGAAGATCCACGGCTCGGCGTGCATCGCCGTCGGCGCGTGGACGGCCGCGTCGAGCAGCGCGCGGACGGCCTCGTCGGGGACGGCGTCGGGTTTGTAGGCGCGGACGGCGCGCCGCCTCGCGATCGCTTCGAGCACGTTCATGGGTCACCTCTCACAGCCCGAAGGGATAGGTCTCGGGCAGCTCGCCGCCGACGCGCGCCGGCGGCCCCAGCGCCGATACGGCGCTCGTCTCGTCGAACCAGATGAGCTCGTCGAATTGGTGCGGCAGGCTCGCGTAGAGATAATGGCTCGCGAGCTCGGTGTCCGGGCGGTACACGACGCCGATCGCGCGCTCGAGGCGGGGGCTCGCGAGCTCGCTCGGAACCTCGGGCCGCCGCGGGTCGCGCAGCGCCAGTGAGAAGGCGGGCACGCCCGAGTCGTGAAGGATCCGCTCGTAGCTCTCGGGGTGGCTGGGCCGCACGCGCATGCGCTCCATGGGCGCGCCCCAGTCTGAGGCAGCCGCCACGGTGCCTCGGTCGGTGGCGAAGCCGACGACGTAGACGCGCCCGTCGTGCTTGGCGCGGCAGAGCTGGCCCACGTTCAGCTCGCCGCGCGCGCTCATCTCGGTGGCGCTGGCGTCGCCCACGTGCGAGTTGTGCTCCCAGACGACGCCGCGCGACCCGGGGCCGTAGAAGGACAGCAGCGCCTGCAGGGTGTCGAACATGTGCGCGTCGCGCAGGTTCCACGACGTGGCCGACCCGTAGTACATCGCGCGGTAGTACCGCTCGGCGTCGGCGACGACGCGCGCATTCTGCGCGGCGTCGAAGAACCGCTCGCCGTCTTTCCGCGCGTAGTCGAGGCGGCGCGCGAGCAGGTCGCGCAGCATCGCGACGACGGCGGCCTCGGAGCTCGCGTAGCGGCCGTCGAGCACGGCCCGCCCGTACGCGGCCGGATCCTTCTGCCACGGCGTCAGCGTGCCGTAGCGGGCGCGGGCGACGCGCGCGGACTCGGGATCCACCTCGTCGAGATACCCGAGCACGGCCGCGATCGACGAGAACAGACTGTAGAGGTCGAGGCCGTGGAAGCCCACGCCGTGCGCGCGGGCGTGCTCGCGCGCGTTGTGGTCGCGCAGCCAGCTCACGAAGTCGTGCACCTCTTGGTTGCGCCACATCCAGGAGGGGAAGCGGGTGAAAGGCGTGAGGGGCGCGCGCGAGTGACGCCCGTCGCCGAGGACGTAGTCGTCGACGCGCGCGGCGTCGGGCCAGTCGGCCTCGACCGCCACGAAGTCGAAGCCGCGGCGCTGGATGAGCGCCTTCGTGATCTCGGCGCGCGTTCGGTAGAACTCGCTCGTGCCGTGCGTCGCCTCTCCGAGGAGCACGAGGCGCGCGTCGCCGACGCGCTCGAGCAGGGGCTCGATGACGCCCGCCCCGAGGTCTGCCAGTGAGGAGATGGGCGCGGCCGTCTCGCGCACGAGGTGCGCGATGGACGCGTGCTCGCTGGTCGTGGTCTGGCTCGGCGGCACGCGCAGGAGGCCCTGTTCCTCCACCACCTCGGGCGCCCATCCCTGCTCTCCGATGAGCGGCACGAAGCGAACCTGGAGCAGCTCTTCCTGCTGGTACGCGTCCGGGCCCGTGCGTGTGATCCGCATGAGCGTCTGCGCGCCCTCGTCCTCGCCGATGGGGATGACCAGCCTCCCGCCGATCGCCAGCTGCGCGCGCAGCGCCGGCGGAACTTCGGGGCCGCCGGCGGCCACGGCGATCGCGTCATACGGCGCGTGCGCCGGCCAGCCCAGCGTGCCGTCGCCGTGCAAAACGTGCACGTTTTCGTAGCCGAGGCGTGCGAGGCGCTCGCGCGCGGCCTCGGCGAGCCCCCGCAGGCGCTCGACCGTGTACACCTCGCGCGCTGCCCGGCCGAGGACGGCGGCGGCATACCCCGAGCCCGTTCCGATCTCGAGGACGCGCTCGCCGCCGTCGAGCCGGAGCGCGTCCAGGGTGACGGCCACGACGTACGGCTGCGAGATCGTCTGATTCTCGCCGATGGGCAGCGGCGTGTCTCGGTAGGCGAGCTCTCGCACCCTCTCGGGCACGAAAGCCTCGCGCGGCACGGCGCGGAAGGCGGCCAGAACGCGCTCGTTCGAAAGACCCCGCGCCGCGAGCTGGAGCCTCACCATTTCTTCGCGAGCCTCTTCGAAGCTCATACCGAGAAGAGAGGCAAGAAGCGGGCCGCGCGAGAGCACGGCCGCCCGTCGATTGTCACGATTCTCGCATGGCTTCGTGGGCGTGGACGTCGACGTGCTGACCGCTTCGAATGCCGCGGACGACGCGATCGCCGACGCGCGCTCGCTCATGCTCGGCTTCGCGGAGCGCACGGGCGTGGGTGCTCCCCACGGCGCGCGACGCTATCTCTGGACCGACGCGTTCGCCGTCTGCAACTGCTTGGGCCTCGCGCGCGCGACGGGGGACGAGGGCTTCGCCGCGCTCGCCGTGCGGCTCATCGACGACGTGCACGCCGTGCTGGGACGGCACCGGGGGGACGACGGGCGGCACGGCTGGCTGAGCGGCCTGCCCGACGAGGCGGCGCGCGCGCACCCCACGGTCGGTGGGCTGCGCATCGGCAAGCTCCTCGGCGAGCGCGCGAGCGACGAGCCGTGGGACGAGCGGCTCGAGTGGGAGCGCGACGGCCAGTACTTCCATTACCTCACGCGGTGGATGCACGCGCTGGATCAGGCGGCGCGCGCGATGGGCGAGCCGCGCTTCAACCTGTGGGCGCGCGAGCTGGCCGCGACGGCGCATCGCGCGTTCACGACGGGCTCGATCGGCCGGCCCGGCCGGCGGATGTTCTGGAAGATGGGCGTCGATCTGTCGCGCGCGCTCGTGCCCTCGATGGGGCAGCACGACGCGCTCGACGGGCTCGTCACGTACACCCAGCTCGGCGCGACGGCGCGCGCGCTGGGCGCGGCGGGGGAGGGCCCGCGTCTCGACGAGGCGCTCAGCGACTTCGGGTCGATCGTCGCCGGTCAAGACCTGGCGACGCCCGATCCCCTCGGCACGGGCGGGCTGCTGACGGACGCGAGCGTCGTCGCCGCGCTCGCGCACCACGGCGCCTTCACGGACGGCGCGCTGCTGGAGCGCATCGTGGCGGCGGCGCTCGAGGGCCTCCGCGAGTTCGCGCGCGCAGGTGAGCTCCAGGCGCCGGCCGAGCGGCGGCTCGCCTTCCGCGAGCTGGGCCTCGCGATCGGCCGCGCCGCGGCGAGGCGC